>DAIDJG010000180.1 GCA_027451445.1 Singulisphaera sp. | reverse complement strand
GGCGATCGCCGTGCGCCCGCCGCGTCGCAATCCCGCGACGCCTGGTCCCCATATGAGACGCCATACCGTCCAAACCGAAATAAAAAATATCTATATTCATATTGTTCGCCCGCCGGGGCCGATCGGTGGGGAACGATGAGGTCAGACCCCTGGGCTGAATCCGATCCTCATCTCGATCATTCTCGGCGCGAACCCAGGCGAGGTTGGCGGTGCCAAGAGTCAGCTTTTTCCCGGCCCCACCCAACGCCGCGCGCACATGGAAGACGCCTCAAAGTGCGGGTCCCGGATGGACTGGTTGCCGGCCGGTCTGATGCGCCAGACACTCCGTTACAGAGCGTCCCAAACCGGCTTCCCCAAAAACTGGGCCACGGTCGCGGCGTCCTGCCGGAGAATTCTGCGACCGCAAGCGCCGTAGGCGACGACGTTGAGACGTTCGCCGTTTGTCAGCACCAGATTCATTTCATAGTTGCCATAGCGGCGCATGCCACGAGAGGCAAGCAGCTGTAACGCGTGGATTTCCTTGAAGCTGACGACGTTCTTGAGGGAGCTCAGGTCGGACAGCTCGTCGGGCGCCTTCCGTCCCTTCCAGAAGTAACCGGTCTGCCTGTCAAAAACGATAGGGGTCGTCCAGGAGTAGAGAAAGCCGACTCCCACCGCGCAGAAGCCAAGGGATGCCATCAGTGCGACGCAAGTCTTGAGGTCGATTCTACCGGACGAGAAGCCGGACACGATCGCCAACGTGAACACCGCCCCGAAGAGGAGAAACATGAGGGCAAAGAACTTACCTTGAACCGTCGCGCGGAATGCCAGTCGGTCGAAATTAACGACGACGAGTTTGTGCGTCCGAAAGTTGCCCCTGTCCGTTCTCAACGGAGACCATTCGACCTTCGTCGCAAGCGGATCGCCAAACTGTGAAGGGTCAAACGATTTGGGGAGAACCACCAGTCTTTGCAGCGTCTGGATGACGCGTGGAACCCTGGGAGCCTCGGGCACGACGCCGGCTAGGTCGATCGGTGCCGGGGGTGACGACGCAATCGTCCTTGCGAGCCAGATCCCGAGACTGCCGACGGTCCATAATGCGATCGGGACTATCAGAAACACATAAGCGCCCCAGGTGTGGCCGCGCACCAGGACGGCCTGGTCGGGGCGGTCCGGGTCATACCAACACGGATATGTCGACCCAACCTGGAAGCTATCCGCGATGGCCTGCTGGGCAGCCCGGTCGGGGGAATAAATCCGGCTGCCATCGTAGGCCCAGGTCTCGATATTCCGGCCTTTGGCCTCAAACCGAATCTTGATGGCCGGATGATACGACTCCTGCTTTTTGGCCGGCTCTCCCGGACCGCCGGCGACGTCAAAAGTCTGGGAGTCGAGCTTCTTGTCGAGTACCACGCAGGAGCCTGGGGAGTATCGGTTGTTCACCCTCCAGTCCGGAAGCAGGAAGCCCCACACAATCACCAGCAAAGCCACGAAGCCCGCGAGAATGGCGACCGAGGAGCATCCGAAACAACCGCAACCGGCAAGCTTCCCGCTGATCGGAATTGTCCTTCCGACCCCCTGGCCATCGCTGTTCAATTCGGACAAGGATCCTGCTTCGTGTTGCTGCCGATCAGGGGCTCCCTTTTGCCCATCGATATCATGTACATCAGCGCCGTCGATCGCCGACATTGGACTCTCCGCTCTGATGAAGGGCTCTTCTCAACTTCAGGCCCTCGGTCTCGCAGCAGGTCGGTTTGATTGTTGTTTTGTGGAATGGCTTGTCAAGCCAGTCGTTGGGTGGGAAAGAGGGGACATCACGCCGCGAACGACGAGACGATGGCCGGTCCAGACGCAAACCGCCCATGGCCACGCTATGCTTGCTCTCACGATCACACACGCTATCCTGTGAAACCGGCAAGGATCACTCGATGATTCGGGGAAACGTGCCTTTCGGGGGACTCTTTCGCATTCATACACGCACCGGCAGAGCGTTGCTCCCTTGCTGATACCCAACAAGCGCGAGTTCCTGGCCCGAAGGCTGCGCGACGCCGGCGTCTTGCGCGTTCTTGAACGCGCCTCGAGGCGGCCGGGATTGCTCGTCGTGACCTATCACCGGATCGGCGACCCGGCCCTCAGTCCCTTCTACAGGCCGATCTATTCCGCCTCGGCCAAGGTGTTGCACGCGCAGGTTTGCTATCTGCGCGATCATTTTCAGATGATCACGGTCAACGATATTCCGGAGAGCGGCGACGTCCGCGCGCCTTCCGCCCTCATCACGTTCGACGACGGCTACCGCGACAACCTCGACGAGGCCCTGCCGGTACTCGAGGAGCTCGGGGTCTCGGCGACGTTCTTCCTGCCGACGGACCTGATCGAGCGGCCCCGAGTCCCCTGGTGGGATCATGCGGCCTACGTGTTGAACCAGACTCGGCGGCCAAGCCTCACGCTGGACTGGCCCGAGCCCCTGCCGTTGGGACTCGCGCCGGAGGAGCGACTGTCCGCCCTGGAGCGCGTGATTCGACTCTATCTGGACGGGCGTGTCGCCGATGAGGCCCGATTTCGAACTCATTTGGAGGAGCGTGCGGAGACGTCGGTGGACGACGAGGCCCTCGGCCGCGCGCTCTTCATGGACTGGGACGGAGTCCGACGCCTCGTAAGTGCCGGCATGACCGTCGGTTCGCACTCGCATACGCATCGTAGGCTCGCGAGCCTCTCCGAAGATGAGCAGCGGACCGAGTTGACGGAATCGAAGCGCATCCTGGAGGAGCGCACTGGTACCGAGATCCGATCGCTGGCGTATCCGTTCGGCTGGCCGGGCACGTTTAACGAGGTGACTCAGCGCCAGGCGAGCGCGGCGGGTTATCGGGTCGCGTTCTCGGCCGTGGAGGGTATCAATCGTCCCAGAACATGGAAGCCTTTGGAGTTGCGTCGATTGAACATCGGAGCGAGCGATTCTCCCACACTGTTCCGGGCCCGGGCGGTATTGTACAGGGCGTTCGGGGCCTCGCGGCTTTGATGCGAGCACGCAGCGCCCGCTTGGGGCGGGGGCGCGATTGACCTGTTGGGAGTCGCGCTGGGGCCGCTATCATGGGTTGAGTCATCCAGGGAGGGGGAACGCCTCCGTCTCCCGCATCGGACGAGGAAGGAATCGGTGAGCTCCGTTAGCGCCTCGACCAATTCACGAGCCTTGCCGCCCGTGCTGGGACGCCTCTTGAGCGGGACGTTCTGGCTGGCCTTGCGGACCCCGATCCAGGCGGTGTGTACGCTCTGGACCACCCGGCTCCTGCTCGAGGCCATCGGCGCCGACCAGATGGGGGCGTACAAGGTCGCCTGGGGGTTCGGCTTCTTTCAGTTCCTCTTCGAGTTCGGCATCAGCTCGGCCCTGCAGCGGCAGATCTCCGATTCGTGGACACGCAACGATCACGACGCGGTGGACCGGGCGATCGCCTGCGGGACCACCTTCTACTCCGTGATGGCCTTGGTGCAGGCCGCAGCGCTCCTGGGCGTTGCCTACTTCGCCATACCGTTTACGGACTTCCACGGCGAGTCGTACTGGCTGATCATCAAGCTCCTCTGGCTCCAGGCCGTCACGGCCCCTTGCTATGGACTGTCGGTCGTTGTGTCGAGCGTCCTCCAGGCGGCCCGCCGGTACGACTTCATCCCCAGGCTCGAGCTGGCGATCATCATCCTGCGGTTCGCGGTCCTGGTGGTCGGGGTGAACCTGAAGGTCGATTTCTTCCTCATCGTGGTCGCTCAAACGGCGATCCAGGTGGGGTTGTCCCTGGGCCCTGCGCTCTGGGTCATGGGGCGGCAACTGGGCCACGTACCTCACTTCGCCGGGGCGCGGCGGGCCGACTGGATCGCGTTGCTGCACATCAGCTTCTTCATGTCGCTCATGCAACTCAGCGTCGTCCTGGCCGACAAGATCGATACGACGATGCTGGCCTTCGTGCTCAAGAACCCGGGGCCGGCCAACGCCGTGTACGACGTGGTGAGCAAGCCGTTCCTCCAGATCCGCCAGACGGGCTGGATGCTCGCCTACATGGTGATGCCGGCCGTCGCGAGCCTCGTGGCCGCGCGCGACGTCCGGGCACTCGACCGCATCAAGTACGACGGCTCTCGCCTGCACATTGGCCTGCTCATGCCCGTGGCGCTGCTGGCCTGGATCTACGCCGCACCCTTCCTGTCGTTGTGGGTCGGCGACCGTCTCGGCTACGACGCGGGGCTCGTTGCGCCCTTATTGCGGCTCTTTCTGATCGCGACGCTGCCACTCTTGCTGACGGTGCTGGTCCAGTCGGCCATCGGTACGGGTCGGATCCGCTTCATCGCTCTGTCATCACTGGCGGGTTCGCTGGTCAACCTGCCGATCAGCTATGTGCTCACGTCGCGGATTGGCGTCGCTGGAGTGATCTGGGGCACCGTGCTCACGACGCTGTTCTCGAACTTCCTGGTACCGGGGCTTTATCTGTTCCGCGAGCTGGAGGTCAGCCCGCTGAAGTTCCTGTCGCGCACGCTCAGCCCGCCCCTGGCGGGGGCGTTGGCCCTGGTTGTGATCACGTGGCTGGCTCGGGTATTCTTCCCCATCCCGCCCGCAGGCAGCCCTACTGGTTTGCGGTCGATGTCGCTCCTTGTGCATCTGACGCTGGGCAGCCTGGCGTATATCGCGGGCTATCTCGCCGTGCCCGTCGGCCGGGGGGATCTGGCTGCGCTGGCCGGGAAATTGGGGCTGCGGCGCGTGGGGGAATGATCGCTAGTCAATCGTCTCAGGCTTGGTATGATGCACGAGGGCAGATGAGTACACTGTGAAGGCTTTCACCCGAGCGAAGATCATGAAGAAGGTTGTTCTGGACCCGAGCGTGGAAATCGCCCTGAGGACGCTCGACCCCGATGGCGAGCGGCGGCTACTTGCCTGGTTTGACTACCTGGAGCGCTGGGACACCGACGAAGCCGTGCAGAGGAATTCCGTTCCACTCCCTGAGATGCCCAACACCTACATGTTGGTGACGACAACGGATATCAGAATTTTTTTCCGGATCGACGGCGACACGGTTACCGTACTCGACGTTGCGAAGAAAGCGGCCATCCTGGCCTCGGGACACAGAGCCGGGGTTTCTTGATTCATGGCGTCGGTCCTCGAAAGCATTGTTTTTGACGCCGATACGTTCCAGCGGGAGCTTCAGGCGTTTGACGTACTCTTGAAGTCCAAATCCGACCTTTCCGAGAGAGACGACATCCAACCCTTCTTCAGAACGTGCAAGCACCTTACCGCCTATTTGGGTACCTTCGCCCCTAACATCGCGGCTGGCACGGAAATCTGCTACGAGTACGAATTCTTCGGCGACTTCAAGGCCGACATACTCCTGGGGAGCAAGCAGGAGAAGGAATTCTGCGTTGTTGAATTTGAAGATGGCAAGCAAAATACGATCTTCAAGAGTCAAAAGAAAAGAAAGAACCCCGAATGGAGCGCTCGCTTCGAGCACGCCTTCAGTCAGATCATCGATTGGTTCTACAATCTCGAAGATTTCAAGAACACCCAGGGGTTCTCTGCTACGTTCGGCCCTGGCCACACCGGCTTTACCGCATTGCTGGTCATGGGGCGAAGCGCAACCCTTGACGACACCCAAAGGAACCGGTTGAAATGGCGGTCGGACACCGTCTCGATAGGAAGGCATAAAGTCAGTTGTCTAACTTTTGACGATTTATACGAAACCTTGCTGCGGAAGTTCAGTCTCTACAGCGCGGTGTCGAAGGTAAAGAGCGCAAGCGAGACACCTGGGCTACCTCCGCCATAGGATGACGAGCAACGCGCGAACTTAGCTAGCTTCATGCGTTGTGCCAGGAAGTCGGACCGTCAATTTCCTCGGGCTCGGCCGGTTGGGCTTCGATGACGAGGATGTCGTATTCGTCCCGACTCAAACCACGCCGCAGACACGCGCGAATCAACGTTTCATCATCCTCAGCGATGCCAATCCGCTCACTGCCGTGGTACGCGATGTATTTGCCCTTGAGTCTCCGGTCCTTGAGCAAGTCGGGCAGGTCGCGGAAAAAAGCGGCTTGCGAGCGTTTGATCCCCTCGGGAATCTCGACGCCTGCTTGGGCGCTCGGCTCAACAACCCCGCGCATTCGTTCATACACGTTGGCACGCATCAGCACGTAGGTCTCGTGCGTCTCGCAATCCTCGATGCGCACCGGGCGGTCTCCTGCCTCGGCAATAAGTTGACGCTGGTCTGGGGTCAAGCCGGTCATCGGGTGTCCTCCCAAATCCATTCTACCACGACGGCATCTGGGGTTTATCCCCCTGGGATCTTCAACGGCAACTTGTCCCTAAGCCCCTCGCCTCCTCCACTCGCGACCCCCGAGCTCACTGCGGGCGACATCAAAACCATGTCGGTCGGCAGGTGCACGGGGCTGATCCGATCGACCTGCCAGACCTTCGGACTGGTCTCACGCAGCCCCAACGACCAGTCGGATGCCGACGTGCCCGCCATGCCTCGGTAACTCCCACTCACGAACACGCGAAACTCGGCCGTGCCGCGACGCGACTGGGCCCCCGCGTGCGTCTCGAGCTTCGTCATCCGAATGTAGTCGAAGGAGCACTGCTGGAGCTCCGATTTGACGAACGCCCGCGTCGCAGCCCCCGTGACCAGGTTCACCCGGCGCAAGATCGGCGGCGGGGAATCTTTCAGGCGCTTCCCCGGCACATATTCCACGTCGGACGCCAGGTGCTTGAGTACCCCGTCCGCATCCGTTGCCTGTGCGGCGCGTCGCAGGTCGTAGACGACCTGTTCGATCCGCTCATTGTCCGTCACCCATACCCATTCGATCCCAATCACCAGAACAGCGAGGCCCCAGGAGCCCAACGCCCAGACCAGATATTTCCCTTGCTGCGACGTGCGCAGCACCATCAAGAACACACACCCCAAAATCCCCAATGCCCCAGCCACGTACGTCGGATCCTCGGAGAGGAACTCCATGACGATTGCCTCCGTCCTCAAAAGCCCGCGAAGTGAAGGTCGGCCCCAAAGAGCGATTAGCGGTCGGATTGCACATGCTGCCGGATCGCGCTTCGCCCTTCGCAAGCACGGAGAACCTCATAACTCCCCCCCTTGGGAAGGGGGGTTGGGGGGGTGGGCATGGGCCGTCCGTTGTCCCTAACTCAGCCACCAACCAGCTTCCGGCCCTCGGCAATTCGAGTGCACGCGGCCAGCCGAACACGGGCGCTTAACCCCCACCCCCCCAACCCCCCCTTCCCAAGGGGGGGAGTTATCTGTTCCCACGCTCGCAAAGGGCTTTGGTCGTCCGATGCGCGCTGCCCTACCCCAAAAAACGCTCTAGCCAACGACGTCTGTCATAGCTTCATCATACGCGGCCTCCCCAGGGAAGAAAAGGGCCGCTCCGTTATGCACAGCCCGCGGGGGAAAACCTGTTGATAACGCGTTATCCCAGGGTCGGTCAAACGCCACTTGTTAACCCCCCTCCGCTCGGCCTTGGGGGTGGCCTCCCAAACCCGCCGGCGCGTACCCGCGCACCGAACAGGGTTATCGACAGGTTTTCCCCCGGTGAACAAGGGGGCGTTGTGCTAGGCTAAGTTGTTTGCTATCATGGGCTTGATCCGGAGTCGCGGTCGTTATCCACAGCACTGGTTCGACGCTTCTAAGACGATGACGGTTAGGATCTCTCCTAGCTCTTAAAACACAAGGGGAAACCGGGGGTTGCCAACCAACCTGGACCCCGGCACTCGGCGCTCCACCAGACGCCCCAGGGGACAGAACGGGGTGGGGGCGTGGGGTCTTCTTCCCTCCAATGACGGCGGGGGATCGTGACGACTCGATCGAGAAGGCCCGGGGCGGCCCGGAAAACGGACGTTCATTCAAGCTCTTAGGCGGGGAATGCGCATGAAGGCTTTGTGCAATTGCGAAGGATTGCTCACCGCGTTCGGAATGGTGAGCGGGGTTGTCCCCGCACGGAGCCCCAAGCCCATCCTCCAGAACGTGAAGCTGGTTGCCAATACGGACGAAAGCTCCATCTTGATGGGAACCGACCTCGAGGTCGGGATCCGTCACCGAGTGCTGGGCATGAAGGTCGAACAGCCCGGGACCGTCATCCTGCCCACAGCACGGTTCGGGTCCATCCTCCGCACCAGCACCGACCAGGAGCTTGCGCTCGAAGCCGATGGTGATCACCTGATGGTCCGCGGGCTTCACGCCGAGTTCCAGCTTCCGGGCGAAGATGCATCGCTCTATCCCGAGGTGCCCGACTTCGGGGCGTCGGCCTATCACGTCGTGTCGGCGGCCGACCTGCGCAAGCTGATCAGGCGCACCATCTTCGCGACGGACCTCGAGACCACGCGCTATGCCCTGGGCGGAGTGTTGGTGGAGTTGACCGCCGAGTCGATCACCATGGTCGGGACCGACGGGCGACGGCTGGCGCGCATGTCGGCACCGGCCGAAACCGAGAACAATGCCCCCAACCCCGGGGGAAGCCCGGTGATCCCAGTGAAGGCGCTCAAGCTGCTGGAGCGTAATCTCAACGACGAGGACCCACCGGTCCATATCGCGGTGCAATCAGGCGCGGCGGCCGTGCTGGTGCGGACCGAACGGGCCGTGATCTACAGCCGGCTCGTCGAAGGACGGTTCCCGCGCTACCAGGATGTGTTCCCCAGTCACGTCGACGTCAAGATCCCGCTCGAAGTCGGACCCCTGCGGCTGGCCGTCGAGCAGGCCTCGATCGTGACCAACGACGAGAGCCGAGGCGTCGATTTCCAGTTCTCCAGCGGGTACCTGAAACTCGCCAGCCAGACGGCCGACGTCGGCAGCTCGCACATCGAGCTCCCCATCAACTACGAGGGCAAACCCGTCGACATCACCTTTGATCCCCGCTACCTGATCGACGCCCTGAAGACGCTCGACGACAAGACCTCGATCACCGCCGAGCTCATCGACTCCAAGAACGCCGCCGTCTTCAAGACCGACGATCGCTATACGTACGTCGTAATGCCGCTGACGCGCGATCGGTGAGCGGCAAGGATGGGAGCAACGTAAACACGGGAAGGCGGGCGTAAAGAAGCGTTGGGTAACGTAAGGAGATGATCGTAGACCTCACGCTCCGCGTGAGGAGGCTGGAGTCCTCACGCGGAGCGTGAGGTCTACGATTCGTCGACGATAGGCTGGTTGTTTTGCGGTACGGCCCGGGTATAATGTATGGGCGTTCATGTTGAGAGTGGCCATAGACAATAACGAGGCTGGGAGGCCGGGATGTCGAGCGCGAGTAGTCGCGGCGGGCCAAAGCCATTGTCGGACATTCTGGGTGAGCTTTTCGCGGCGCGGGGGTTTAGCCGGCTGCGGGCGATGAAGGAGCTCCAGGACGCCTGGGACGCCGCGGTCGGCGAGCCAGGTTGCCGGCAAACCCAGCTCGGCGAAGTGCGGCGGGGCGTCTTGAACGTGACGGTGGCCCACTCGGCGTTGCTGGAAGAACTCGCCGCGTTTCAGAAGCCGGCGTTGCTTGCGGCGCTGCGACAGAATGCTCCGGGGACTGTGATTCACGACATCCGGTTCCGCGTGGGGCCGGTTGAGGCTTCGAACTCCGCTTGCGGAAACGCGGGACCCCCCAAAGGCGAACTGCGATAGCGGACCGCTCGTTGGCGCACGGTGGGCTCGGTTGACAATGGTAATATAGAGATCTGTGTGAGGTGATTCATTGTCGTATTCCGATTTTACCTTACAATTGATCGAAGCGAATTTTGGGGTGAAGTCAACACCGGGGCCCCTGTTTGGGGATGCAACCCCTGCGTCGGTTCCGGGATGGCTGCGGGATCAGTTGGAGCGTGGACTTGAAACGCCCCTGGTGAGCGAGAAGGCACGCAGCGAGCTGATCGTGATGCCCGTGTTGCAGGCGTGTCGTGAACTCAGTCACAAAACGATTTCGATTTACTCGGGTACGCGGATGGACGCGAGCCCTGAGCAGGGCCTGGTGGGAGAGTGCGACTTTTTACTCGCGCGGGCACCGTCGATTCCGGAATTACGAGCGCCGTTGATCGCGGTTGTCGAAGCGAAGAAAAACGACGTGGAAGCCGGGTTGGGACAATGCGTGGCCGAGATGATCGGTGCTCGGCTTTTGAACGAACGCACAGGATCCGCCAGCGGCGCTCTCTATGGGTGCGTGACCACCGGCGAGGTGTGGCAGTTCATTACGCTCGAGGGATCTGTGGCGGTGATCGACCGCAAGCGCTATTACCTCGTCGAGATAGCGGAAATCCTCGGTGTTTTTCAGGCAATTCTGGGGTCGGACGGGGCGGAATCTTAGCCCAAAAGTGGGGCGGTTTGTGGTACAATGACAGCCTGTAAATCGGACGCCGCGGAGCCAGAACGGCAGGGACGCTGCGCTGGGTTCCGGATTCGTCGGGCCGGCTCCTTGCCGGCCGCCGATGGCCCGGCCTCTTGAGAGGGTCGGGGGTCGGTTCCAAATGAGGAATGTGTGGCGTTGCGACGCAGGAACGATCGAGGTAATCGCACGATGGATTTGAGCAGCAATTCCGACGATTTGGTCGTCGAGACTCCCCCCACTCCGGGCGCAGTCGTGAACGGCAACGGCACCCCCCATGGGGCGGACTACACTGAGGCGAACATCCGGGTCCTCGAAGGGATCGAAGCCATCCGGAAGCGCCCGGGCATGTACATTGGCGACACGACCCCGCGCGGCCTGCACCACCTGGTCTACGAGGTCGTGGACAACTCGATCGACGAGGCCATGGCGGGGTACTGCCGGCACATTCACGTGACCGTGCACGCCGACGGCTCGGTCTCGATCGTGGACGATGGCCGCGGCATTCCTGTCGGTGCCCACCCCCAATTCCCCGACATGAGCACGCTCGAAGTCGTGCTGACCAAACCGCATGCCGGCGGCAAGTTCGACCACGATACGTACAAGGTCTCGGGCGGTTTGCACGGCGTCGGCGTGACGGTCGTCAATGCGCTCTCCGAGTGGCTGACCGCGGAGGTTCATCGCGACGGCCAAATCTGGCGCCAGGAGTACGTCGAGGGCATCGCCAAGGGGCCAATCCGCGCCACGGGCACGACGAAGACGACCGGCACGCGCATCACATTCCTTCCCGATGCATCGATTTTCGACACGATTGTGTTCGATCACGACACGTTGGAGAAGCGTCTCCGGGAGCTGGCTTACCTCAACAAGGGCATCGCCATTCGTCTGACCGACGAGCGGGGCGAAGAGCGCAAGGAGCAGGAGTTCTTCTCGTCGCAGGGCCTCTCTGAGTTCATCGCCTACCAGAACCGGGCGACGCAGCCGATGCACCCGCCGGCCGTTCTTTCGGGACGGGACGACGAGCGGGGTGTGGAAGTGGAAGTGGCCTTGCAATACAACGAGTCGCTCAGTGAGATGGTGCTGTCGTTCTGCAACAACATCAACACGGTCGAGGGGGGAACGCACCTCACCGGCTTCCGCACGGCCCTGACGCGGACGCTCAATAACTACGCCAGGAGCGCAGCGACATCGTCGAAGAACAAGGACCTGGCGATCACCGGCGAAGACTTCAAAGAGGGTCTCGCCGCGATTGTGAGCGTCCGCGTGCCCGACCCCCAGTTCGAAGGGCAGACGAAGACGAAGCTGGGCAACGGCGAGGTCGAGGGGATCGTTGCCAAGGTCGTCAACGAGAAGCTGGGCGAGTATCTCGAACAGAACCCGGCGACCGCCAAGAAGGTCATCCAGAAGGCGCAATGGGCCGCGGAGGCACGCGAGGCGGCCCGTAAGGCCCGCGAGCTGGTGCGCAACCGCAAGGGAGTCCTCTCCGGCGGCGGGTTGCCCGGCAAGCTCATGGATTGCACCACGCACGACCAGGACTCCAGCGAGCTCTTCCTCGTCGAGGGTGACTCGGCAGGCGGAACCGCCGAAGGGGGGCGCGACCGCCTCTACCAGGCCATCTTGCCGTTGCGCGGCAAAATTCTTAACGTCGAACGCGCCCGGCTCGATCGCGTGCTCGGCAACGAAGAGGTGCGCAACATCATCACGGCGGTCGGCAACGGGATCGGCGAGGAAGAGGACCCCACCAAACGGCGCTACGGCAAGGTCGTGATGATGAGCGATGCCGACGTCGACGGCTCGCACATCCGCACCCTACTGATGACGTTCTTCTTCCGCCAGATGCCTCGTCTGGTCGCCGAGGGGCACCTCTACGTCGCCCAGCCTCCGCTCTACATGATCGCCAGCAAGAAAGACCGGCGCTACGTGCAGTCGGAACCCGAAATGCAGGAGATCCTGATCGAGAACGGTCTGGCGAACGCGCATCTGCTGCCCGAAGGCGTGACTGACGAAAACGAGGGTATCCGCGGCGACCGCCTCCGCCTGCTGCTCGACATCGCCACGCACCTCGACCACGGCCTGCGCACCTTCGGCCGGCGCAACCTGCCGGTGCGCGACTTCCTGAACAAGGCGCATCCCGACACAGGTCTCTTGCCCTTGTACTACGTTAAAGATGAGGCGGGCGAACACTGGCTCTATACGGCCGAGGAACGAGACGCCTACCTCGCCGCGCACCCAGCGCCCTCGGAACAGGGCGAGGGGGGCGAAAGCACCAATCAAGTCGACGGATCCGACCGGGTAACCGAGCTGCACGAAGTGCGCGCCCTGAACAAGCACCTCGGGCGGCTGGCCCAGGACTTCAAGATGGGCGCGGCGACCCTGCTGGCCCACGAGGTGACCGGCGACGAGCCCCCGCCTCGGTTCGTGTTCCACCGCGACGGCGAGGATCAGCCTCTGTTGGATCTCCGCGCCTTCGTGGGCCACGTTCGGCACACCGGCGAGAAAGGGATGAAGATCACCCGGTTCAAGGGTCTGGGCGAGATGGACGCCGAGCAGCTCTGGGAAACCACCATGGACCCCACCCGGCGCACCTTAATGCAAGTGCGCATGGAAGACGTCGCCGCGGCGAATGACCTGTTCACGACCTTGATGGGAGACGACGTGGGACCGCGGCGGGAGTTCATTGAGAAGCATGCGCTGGAGGTGAAGAACCTCGACGTGTAGTAGGTGCTAAGAGCGTGCTGAATCGGGGGCTCACGTGGGCACCTTCAGGACATGGTGAGCCCAACCGACCGGGCGTGGATGTTGTTTGATTTAGGAATTATTAATAAAAGTATTTAGATTCTAAGAAATCAGAGGTAGGTAATTCTCCAGAGGCCGTAAAACGTGGGTGTGGGCCTGAAACGCGCGTCCGTTGGGGATTGGATGGAAAGCTACGAAGTGGACGATCGCGCAGCGTATCTCGCAATGCTTGAGCGGCACATCGACCGGAAGATCGATGCTCAGGACTGGCAAGTCGAAGACGACGCTTATTCTAAAGTGAGCAGTTACACGACCTATGGGGTGTTTCGAGATTGCCTGCTCTATGTAACTGAGGGGGACTTTGAAGAACAGCTCGACGAAGACGAAAACATTGAGCGAGAAGCATTGATCGGATTTCGCGAGACGCTGTCGCCCGGCTCTTTGAAAGTTCCATACGCCGCCCACTTCCTTCAGACCGGGGATTCCGATACGATTTTCATCCCGCTCCTGTTTGACACACCCTTTGCGTACGACGATCGGTACGTGGCGAGCTTGCCGGGGGCCATCGCTGCCTTGGAAGCGTTTGCGACGGGACTTGGTTTCTATCTGTCGTCCGAAAGCGATCTGGAGTTTAACAACGGAGAGTGGTTACCTGTAGCGACCGCCAAGAACGTGGCGCGCATCCTGCACACGTTTTTCGTTGAGAAGCAGGGTGCATGTGTCGTCCTCTCCTGAGTCCGGGGTTGTCCGGACCGAAAGGGCGTGGGTAAGGTCTCAGGCGGTTCATTCGCGAAGAACTCAGGTTCCGGTTTCATGAGGGGGCAGGAACCAAAGGCAGCGGCTCTCCCGTAAGTGTGTGGGATCGAGCCCAGCCTGGCGAAACTCCCGCTGGTGCAACGATGAAGCGGGATGAGGAACCGAACTGAGAAGAACGGGCCGTGCGGCGGTGCCGTTGCGATCGCGCCTCAAAAGGGGCGGTAGCGGATTGGATTTGGCCCATCCGAGTGTGAGAAGGATGATGGGGATTGCCCAGAAAGTATCGCGCGACTTCAGCGACGCGGTTCGCGCGCGCGGCCGTTCGTATTTTGCCAAAGGGCGGGTCGCCGTAACCGCAGCGGCCCCGAACGAGGTGGTCGCCCGCGTGCGGGGGACGGCGAAGTATCGCGTCCGCATCCGCCTGCGAGGCGCCAAGCTGCACATCTCGTGCAGTTGTCCCTACTACGTGCCGAACGGCGAGCCGTGCAAGCACCTGTGGGCGACGATCCTCATGGCCGACGCCCGGGCCCTGATCCAGGCGCCGCAGGGGCGGCTCTTGAAGCTGATCAGCGATCCGCCCCGCAAGCCGAAGTCGCGACAGGATCAACACCCCGGGGTTGGGCCCGGTCCCGAGCACGGTCCGCCCACGGGTGCCCCTGGCCAGCGCCGTCGAGGCCGGAAGGACCGTCAGGGACGCGCCGGCGGCTGGGAAAAGGACGGCGCCGGAGGGCCTCGCGCCAAGCCGGTCAACCGCGGGTCGAAGCGGCTCCTGGTTTACGTGCTCGACGTCCACTCCACGCTCAACCAGAACCAGATCGTCATCGACCTTGCGCGTCGCCAGCGGCGACCGACGGGTGAATGGGGTCCTTTGAAACCCTGGTGGCACTCCCCCGGTAGCCCGCACGCCAAGTACGACCCCGAGGACCGCGACCTGCTCACGATGCTCGAAGAGGCCGCGGCCATCGCGCCTCCGCCGCCAGTGCCGGCTCCGGTCCCGCCCTTGCCTGCGCCCCCTGCGCTTCCGGCGAACGGGCCGCCGACCGCATTCGCGATCCCGCCCGGTCCGCTCCCGGCGGTGATCGGCGGGACGGAATCGATGGGCACGCGCCGCATGATCCTGAAACGGAACCAGGCCGCAGCCGTCGAACGCCTCGCCAGGTCCGGCCGGCTCAGGCTCCGTCGCACCGAGGGGGAGGACGACCCGCCCACGATGCGCTGGGATGACGGCCCCCCCTGGCGGTTCGGACTCGATGTCCGGTCCGAAGTCGGCAAGCGCTGGTCCTGGCGCGGCTCCTTGCGAAGGCCCGGCGGCGATCGCATGGACCTGGTCGAACCCCTCGTCCTCGTCCCCGGCCTGTTGATCCTCGGAGTCGGCCGCGCAGCGCGTTTCGATGACGTTGGGGTCATGGCCTGGATCTTGCGGCTGCGTCACGAAAAGGAAATCGTCTTCGCCGAGCCCCAGCAAGACCTCATGCTCGGCCGGATCATGGCCGAAGCCCGTGTCCCACCGTCCGACCTGCTCGAGTCGATGCAGCTCGAGGAGATCGACACCAAGCCCCGCCCTTGCCTGACGCTCCGCACCCCCCGGCAAAACTGGGGCCTGGCCGCCGACAAGGTCCTCGCCGACCTCGAGTTCGACTACGACGGCGCGGTCATCCCCGCGGGCCGGACGACCCCCCTGGCCGTCTCGACCGAGCACGGCCTGGTCATCCGGCGCGATCCGGCGACGGAGTCGGCCGCCGATATCCTCCT
The DNA here is from genome assembly GCA_027451445.1 of Singulisphaera sp. Lineage (GTDB taxonomy): Bacteria > Planctomycetota > Planctomycetia > Isosphaerales > Isosphaeraceae > DAIDJG01. Next base: position 219 of record DAIDJG010000180.1, on the reverse strand, counting down.
CTTCGAGCTCGGCTTCCGAGAAGCCAAGGACCCCCGGCTCGACCCCGGCACCATGGAACTCCCCGCCAAACGCACGGGTCAGGTCACCCACGACCTGGTGCTGGCGGGCTGGCGCGTCGAGGCCGAAGGGAAGCTGATCCGCCCCGCCGGCGAGTTCAAGCTCGCCGTCACCAGCGGCATCGACTGGTTCGAGCTCGGCGGTCAGATGGAGTACGGCGG
>DAIDJG010000179.1 GCA_027451445.1 Singulisphaera sp. | reverse complement strand
CTCCAGCGCCCCCTGGCCGCGTGGGCATGCTGGCGACGTGCGCTGGGGTTTCTCCCCGAATACGCGCCCGCCCAGCAGGCCCTCAACGACCTGGAGCGATCCCCCCAGATTCCTGCTGCAGCGAAAACCGCACTTCGCTTTCAGCCCCCCTCGTCGCCGCAGCGCCGACAACGTTGGGACCGACTCTTCCAGCACCGCGACCTCGAGGACCTGGACGACGCGACCGCAGCCTTTGCGGAACTCGCGGAGCAAGACCCCGACGATGACCCCGCCTGGTACAACTCCGGCATCTGTCTCGCGTGGCAGGGCCGCAATGTCGAAGCGATCGCGGCGCTCGACCGCGCGGTGACGCTGAGAGCCGCTGAACAGTTCGATTCCGCAGTTGACACCTGGATTCTTGCGGAGGTCTTGCGCCAGGGCGATGGGGCTGAGTCGCTCTGCGATGACCTCGCCTTTGCGTGGAACCTGGAGTGTGATGAGCCGACGGCCGAGGAATGGCTATCATCGTGGACCGGAATGGTCCCCACGTTGACGCCAATCGATCCGGCGACGGGCCGGCCTCAACCTGGCGCACCTCGCGCCTACACGTGGCTCGATCGAGGCATGCCGGCTCCGAGGGATGACCTCTCGCTCCGCGATCTGCCCAGGGTGCTGGCCCAAGTGCTCCACTTCCCGAACCGCCTGCGCCTTTCGAGTCCTGATCCAGTCATGCTCGATCGGGTCTGCGCCCATGTGACGACCGCCTACGACGGCCGAGTTCGCGCTCAAAGCCGAGAAGCCACACCCCTTCCCCTTCCCTTGCTCGACGCCGCCCTCTGGAACTTCCGCCTGCCCCCCGGACTGGACGCCCAGACGGAGGCCCGTCTTCGGCGCTCGGCGGTGGAGCATTACTACGAAGACGTCTGGGTACACGTACCCCGTCATTCGTTGGAAGATAAGTCGCCGCTCGAAGCCGCCGCGTTGGTTTGCGAGGGGAACGTGGTCCTCAAGGCCAAGCTTGCCGCCGTCGTCCGCTTTCGCGAGCAGCTCGCGGAGCGACCCTGGACCGCGAATCTCTATCAGGGTTACCCCTTTGACCGCCTGCGCCGCCGGCTTGGGTTGGAACTCGTCGAACCGACCACAGTCGACCTGAAAGACTTTTCGTGCATGTCGGCTCGGGACCTCGCCAGTACCGAAACCGGTAATCTGGACGAAGCGTCCTTGATCGAGGCCTACGAATCCGCGTCCGCCTTCAAGCACGATCATCTCACCGCACACTTTGCCGCCGAGCTTGCGAAGCGAAATCCGCCTGGCCTCGCGCGTCTGGATACGCCCGCTTTGATCGCCACGCTGGTCCGGGAAGCGATCCGGGAGAACAAGCCGGACGCCGCGCTCCAGTGGTTGGACCAGGGCCGCAAACTCAACGGCGGGCGCGATCACCGGACGTTCGACGTCTGGTCGGCCGAGGTCCTCTCCCGCAACGGCGACCCTGTGGCCGCCGCGAGCCTCTTCGAACAACTCCTGGCCAATGATCCGACCAACGCGCAACTGGCCCTCAATGCGGCCGAGACGCTGCTTGATAACGGATTCCCTCGACATGCGCGTCCGTTCCTCGTGCGGGCCCGTAACCTCGGGCGCGAAGCCGGACACATTGGCATCACCGCACGGGCCGAAACTCTGCTCGACGCCGAGCCGTTCGAGTCTTAGCATTGAGGGGGCTCCCGCGCCCGACCGTATCATCCCGAAGCCGCCCGCCGGGGGGCCGGCCATACCTTTCGAGTCATTCCGGTGAACCCGTCCGAAGTAACCCTTCCGTTCCTCGACAACCTGAAATGGACGGCCGACAAGCTCATTCCGGCCATTATCCAGGACTCCGAAACCAAAGAGGTTTTGATGATGGCCTGGATGGACGAGCACGCCATCCGCCAGACCTGCGCGACACGTCAAACCTATTTCTACTCCCGCTCCCGGCGCCGTTCGTGGCGGAAAGGCGAGACATCCGGGCACATCCAGCACGTCGAAACCATCCGCACCGACTGCGACGGCGATGTCCTGCTGATCGAAGTCCGCCAGGTGGGCGGTGCCTGTCATGAAGGGTATCGCACCTGTTTCTTTCGCGAGCTGAACTCTGACGGCCGGCTCGAAACCGTTATGGAACCAGTGTTTCGGGCCGAGGACGTGTACGGCACGAAAGCTGCGGACGAGAACGACGCGAACATCACTCCCCGAGAGTGAGTCATCCGATTACACTGGTGGGATCGTCCGGACCGGAGCGCGGCACGCGAGGCCAAGCCGCGAGGGGTCGATTTGTTGACCCGCCCGCCGGAGCGTGCCTCTCGTTTTGAATGAACCCGAGACAAGGAATTTGCGATGCGGAAGCCGCGTTTGATGACTCCAGGGCCAGCGCCCGTCCCCGAAGAGGTGCTCCTCGAGCTGGCTCGACCCGTGATTCACCACCGTTCGGCGGAAGCGAAAGCGGTGATCACGGAAGTTGCCGCGGGCCTGAAAGAGGTGCTTCAGACCCAGAACGATGTCATGATCCTCACGGCATCCGGCACCGGCGCCATGGAGGCCGCCGCCGTCAACACCGTTCCCCCGGGGAGCAAGGCGCTTGTCCTCAACGCGGGCCACTTCGCAGCACGCTGGGCTGACATCTGCAAAGCATTCGGGATCAACGCGGTCAGTCTCGACACCGAGTGGGGCCAGCCCGTCGACCCGACCCAGGTTGCCAACGCCCTGAAGCAACACCCCGACACCGTCTGCGTAATGGGTACATTGAGTGAGACCTCCACCGGCACCGGCCACCCCGTCGAAGCCATCGGCAAGGTGGTTGCCGCGACCGATGCGGTCTTCGCCGTGGACGGGATCTCGGGCGTGGGCGCGATGGAATGCCGAACCGATGCCTGGGGCATCGATATCCTCTGCGTCGGGTCCCAGAAGGCCCTCATGCTTCCACCGGGCCTGGCCTTCGTCTCGGTGAGTCCCAAGGCCTGGGCCAAGATCGACGCGTTCGAGTCCCATAGCTTCTACTTCAATCTCAAATCGGCCCGGAAGAAGATGAAGGAGTTCGATACTCCTTTCACTCCCGCCCATACGCTGATCCTCGCGCTCCGAGCGTCCTTGAAGCGCATCAAGGAAGAAGGCATTGAGAACGTCTGGAACCGTCACAAACGGATGAGCGACGCCTGCCAGGCCGGCGTGCAGGCACTCGGCTTGGAGCTGTTCAGCGCACGGCCAGCCGAAGGCCTGACCGCGTTTCGGGTGCCGCAGGGATTCAAGGATTCGGACATCCGCAACCGTCTCGTGGAGCGATTCGGCATCACGACCGTGGGCGGCCAAGGCAAGCTCAAGGGTCAAATCGTGCGTGTCGGCCACATGGGCTACACCGACGAGATCGACGTCGTCGCAGGACTCGCTGCGCTCGAAATGGTTCTCTCCGACCTCGGCTTCGACATCGAACCGGGATGTGCCGTCACCGCGGCACAGCAGGTGTTGATCGGACAGAAGACCGTCGCGAGCCGTTGAGTGGACGTCGGCGTGAGCCGCGTCGGCTGCAAAACCTTAAAAACTCCGCGTTTTCGACGCTCCGCGTAACATTTGGGTTTCGCGGAGCGTCCGTGGTTTCACGTTTTTCCATGAGGAGCTGAATTGTGGCGCATCGCGTGTTGGTCACGGACAAACTCGCGGAGGAAGGGCTGGC
>DAIDJG010000178.1 GCA_027451445.1 Singulisphaera sp. | reverse complement strand
TGGCGATGCCAACCACTCAATTAATTTTTACATATTTAATACAATAAATTTAACCAGGTGGGAAAGCAAAAAACCGACGCCCTCCCTCGCGCAATGGAGGAAAGACGCCGGCATATGGTTCGCCGTTCGAACTCGCGCTAGTACCTAGTCAAGTTGTGTTTGACGGGTTGGGATCGCGAAAACAATCCGCGTTTTGCGCTCGGACCGAACGCGAGTAGAGCGGGTCGGAGCCACCCGACACGGCGGTGAGGCCCACCGGGGTTGAGCGATTGCCGCTGCGCGGTGGGCCTCGCGCCGCTGCGCGGTGGGCCTCGCGCCGCTGCGCGGTGGGCCTCGCGCCGCTGCGCGGCGTTCCGACCCACCCTACGGTCGGATCGTCGAACTCAACTTCAACCCGTCAAACACGACTTGACTAGGTACTAGTACCTAGTCAAGCGATTTCTGTCGGGTTGACTCGCAGCAGAAACCGCCGAAATCTAGCCGATTGTTCGTTGGGGGCAGCCAATCCAACCCGACAAACACAACTTGACTGGGTACTAGAGCGGTTTTCCCTCGCGTTGCGCACGCCCGGACCGCCCAACATCATTTTATGTTTGGCGTCGGTAAGCCTTTGGGAGGGCAAGGCTCCGTCCGAGCCAGCCCTGTTCGGAGGACGAGTCTTCGAGTCCTCTGAACATCGCGTGTGCTGACGCGGTCCACTGGGCGACACGCGATGATCCATCGGCTCGAAGACTCGCCGATAGATCAAAGCTGGCTCGGACGGAGCCTCGCCTCCCGTGTGCGCAATACGACAGTAAACCGCCGTAGACCTTCTTCACCCAGGGCCAGCGCATGAGAACTGCCAAAAAAGTCATAAGTCGCTGATATCAAAGCAGTTGCGAGTCCGGTGTCTGTTTGGACACATAAGCCCTAACCCCATACTACCAAAGAACTTGCAAAAAGCGTGCGCTGACCCTGTCTTCACCAGCCGAACAAGCCGGCTGGAGTCGGGAGAACCGATTGCCACGCGTCAAATGATTTCTTAGTCTGCCCCAGAGGGTTCTGACAGGCATGGGTCACAGGTTCCCGCGGTCGCCTTCGTTTCTTTCAGGCGGCACCAGCAGCCGACGAGCGCCGTGATGCCCGTCGCGCAAAGCCAGAAGAATCGGAATTCGAACTGACCTCGTCCCACGAGCGGACCTCCGAATGTGAGGAAGCCGCCCAGCGCGACCCAACTCAGGCCGATGAACAGCCCTGCCTTCAGGAGCCACCGGGGAGCATCCGGCTCCCAGATGTGACCGCAGTCGTCACATCGGCGCGACGCCAGGACCTGGAACGCCGCCTGAGAGTCGGTCTTTCGCTGGTGACTCGATCCACACATCGGGCAAGGGACAGGCATGGTCCGTCTCTCTTCGACCGGCCGGTTCACTGGCATAACCGCTGTTACTACGTGTCTTCTGTCTCGGCGACAGAGTTGCTGGTTCGTAATTCGCAGTCGCCGGTAACTTATTGCAGGGCAAGGCGAGAAGAGCACGGATTCCACATCCGAGGCACGCTGGCTCGGGGCTCGTTGCCGGAGAACCTCGCTCGCAAGCCAGTGAGGAAGATTGATTTTACATCTGTTTTTGATGCGGAAGTGGACGTAAAACAAATTCTCATGTGATCGCCGTCTAGCCGAAGACCTCATTCACCAGCCGCACAAGGCGGCTGGGGTCTGGGGGGACGATCTGACACGGCGAGGGCTAGCCGAAGACCTCATTCACCAGCCGCACAAGGCGGCTGGGGTCTGGGGAGAGCGCCACAGCGTTGTCGCAGCCCCGGCCGGGTTCGCCATTCAGCCCGCTTCAGCGGGGAGCATTTCAGGCCGGAAACCTTCAGACAGCCGACCAGTCCATGTGGTCGAGATCCTCGATCATCCCGGCCTTTTGCGTCGGGTGCCATCCCAGCCGCTCCTGCGTCAGGGCGCTCGACGCCGGCATGTCGACTCCGGCAAAGAACCCGAGCCAGCCGAAGTGACCGGCAGCCTCGTCGGGGGACAGAGAGACGACGGGAATCTTCAGACCGCGGCCGATGGCCTCGGCGATCGCCCTGGCCGTCACGCCCTCCTCGGCGACGGCGTGGTATCTTGCCCGGGCCGGTGCCTTCTCGAGGGCGAGCCTGTAGACGGGCGCGGCGTCGAGCACGTGGACCGCGGGCCAGCGGTTGAGGCCATCGCCGATGTAAGCCGAGACGCCCTTCTCGCGGGCGACGGCAATCGCGGGGGTGACCAGCCCCTGCTTCTCGGTGTTATGGACCTGCGGCAGGCGGACGACCGACACGCGCACGCCGCGCGCGGCGACCGCCTCCGCCGCGAGCTCCGACGCCGCGCGGGGATTCGGATGGTTGGGGTTGTAGTGGTCCTCGATCGAGGGCTCGCCCGGCACCTTGGTCCCCATCCCTGTTCCGGACGTGATGACCAGGGGGCGGTCAGAGCCGGCAAGCGCAGCGCCCAACGCCTCGATGGCCCGCCGGTCCACGTCGCAGACTTCCTGAAACCGTGAGAAGTCGTGAATGAAACCACAGTGGATCACCCCGTCCGAGGCCGCCGCGCCGCGACGCAGGCTGTCCAGGTCCTCGAGATCGCCTCGATGCACCTCGGCCCCCGCGGAGTTGAGAAACGCCTCGCCCCTGTCCGAGCGCGCGAGGCCCAGCACCGTGTGCCCCGCCTTGATGAGATCCTGAACGACCTCGGCGCCGATGAAGCCCGTGGCGCCGGTGACAAAAACGCGCATGATTCACTTCGTCCTTTCGGTGAAGCTGTGGAAGTCCTGGCGGCCCGAAGGCCGATCACGGAAAACTCGTGGCAATGGGCCGATCAGACCGAGTGTGACTCGGCGCGGAGCCCATCCATCAGCAGTTGCCAGACGTCGTCGTACGCCGAGTCGATGGCGGAATCGCCCCATTCGGCGGCGTGGGCGGGATGGTGGAACTTGGACGTGGCGATCAGCACGGCCCGGCCCGTGGCCCTGGGATCGACGGCGCGGAATGTTCCTTCCTCCACACCCGATCGGATGACTGTCGCGACCAGATTGATGATCTCGTCGATGTGCGCGGCGACCACGGACTTGGCGTCGGCCGCCAGGGTCCGGTAGGCAGCGAACAACTCGGAGTCATCGGCCGCCCGTCGGCGTTTGACCGCGATCAGGGCATCGATCAGGTCGCGTAATCGTCGAGGCGCAGGGCCCGGTTGGGCGACGATCGCCCGGAGCGGCGGCATGGTGGATTCGATCCAACGGCCCACGACCATATCCCTGAGCTCCGCCTTGCTGGACACATGCTTGTAAACCGCCGTGTGGCTGACGCCCAGCGCCCGGGCCACGTCCACAACGGTTGCCTTCGACGGCCCGAACCGCCGGATGACATCCTCGGCCGCGGCCAGGATACGATCACGGGTGAGTGGGGCGTCGACGGGCATTGTGAGAGTCTCGTTGCAAAATCAGGACTGCACAGCCACGATCCCGTCCAGCTCCGCCAGCGCGTCCGAGGGCAACGGCAGCTCGGCCGCGGCCAGGTTCTCGCGGAGGTGCGTGCGCGACGATGTGCCGGGGATCAGCAGGATATTGGGCGACCGATGCAGCAGCCATGCCAGCGCAACCTGCATGGGCGTGGCTCCGAGCCGGGTCGCGACGTCGGACAGGGTCGACGATTGCAGAGGCGTGAAACCGCCGAGCGGGAAGAACGGCACGTACGGGATGCCCTGCTCTGCGAGGTCATCGATCAACGCGTCGTCCCGGCGGTTCGCCACGTTGTAGAGGTTCTGGACGCACACCACGTCGGTGATCGTCTGGGCCTCGGCCACCTGGCTGGATGTGACGTTACTCAGGCCGATGTGGCGAATCAAGCCCTGACGCTTCAGGTCGGCCAGCACCTCAACCTTCTCCGCAATGGGCCCGTCCACCGGCTCGAGCATGCCGCCGACGCGGAGATTCACGACATCAAGCGCATCGAGGCCGAGGTGCTTGAGGTTATCGTGGACCCCCTTGATCAGGTCGTCCTTCCCGTGCGCGGGCCGCCACGAGGCGTCGTCGCCCCGCACAGCCCCAAGCTTGGTGACGATCACCAGGTTTTCGGGATACGGGTGCAGCGCCTGGCGGATGATCCGATTGGTAACGTGCGGGCCGTAGAAGTCGCTGGTGTCGATGTGGTTGACGCCCGTCGCGACGGCCTCGCGAAGGACGGCGACGGCCTCGTCCGGATCTTTGGGCGGCCCAAAGATCCCGGGTCCGGAGAGTTGCATCGCACCATAGCCCATCCGGTGGACCGTCAAGGACGTACCGGAGAACGCGAACCGGCCTCCGAGCTTCGTTTCGCTCATCGTTTGGCTCCTGTGGGGTGTCGGACGAGAGCAAGTGTAGGGGGGCTAGTTTCAGAAGTCAAACTTTGAAACTAGTAACCGGGCCAGCCGGCTGGTGGCTCTGTGAGCGGACTCTGGGCGGGAGTGTGCGGTTTTCGGTAGATTGGGGCCAGTGGGGGTCGTGGAAGTGGACTCCGCGAGCGACGGGGCTGGGCCGGCACTCGGGTGAGGAAAGGGAGACGCATGGGCACACTGAATCCGGTTTCGATCGGGCCGGTTACCGTGGGACGGGGTCGTCCCTTGGCGCTGATTGCAGGGCCTTGTGTCATGGAGCCGAATGACATGACGCTTAAGGTCGCCCGGCGGCTGGTCGAGATCTGTGAGCCGCTCGGGGTGCCGCTGATTTTCAAGGCGTCGTTCGATAAGGCGAACCGGACCTCCAAGACGAGCTATCGGGGGCCGGGGATGCAGGGTGGGTTGAAGGTATTCGAGCGGGTCAAGGCGGAGACCGGGTTGCCGGTGACGACCGACGTCCACGAGACGCATCAGGCAGCGCCGATCGCGGAGGTCGTCGACCTGTTGCAGATCCCCGCGTTCCTGGCGCGGCAGACCGACTTGCTGGAGGCGGCGGCGGCGACGGGGCGGCCGTTGAACGTCAAGAAGGGGCAGTTCATGGCCCCCTGGGATATGGCAAACGTCGTAAACAAGGTCGCGGACGTGGGTAAGGGAGGAATTCTGCTGACCGAGCGCGGGACGACGTTCGGGTATGGCCGGCTTGTGAACGACTTTCGTGCGATCCCGCAGATGCAGGCGACGGGCGCCCCGGTGGTTTTTGATGCAACGCACTCGGTGCAGCTCCCGAGCGCGGGGGCGGGCGGGACGGCGACCGGCGGCGAGCGGGCGATGGTGCCGTACCTGGCGAAGGCGGCGGTGGCCGCAGGTTGTGATGCGCTCTTTCTCGAGGTTCATCCCTGTCCCGAAGAGGCGCTGTCGGACGGCCCCAACGCAATTCGGCTCGACGACCTGGCCGGTTTGCTCCAGGTTTGCCTCCGGATCCGTGAGGCAATTACCGAGTCGTAAGGCGTTGGGAGGGGCTCAGAACACCCGCGACGAGTGGGTGAGCCGTGCGTTCATGCAAATCATTACCGCAACCGACCGAACCGAAAGCGAGGTAGGTGCGTAGTAGCGGGAAAAGGGCCGGCACATCCGGTAAGGGCTCTCGGCGCGCTTTGCGCGCGGCGGCACAATAGGTGGGGCAGGAGTTCCGATTCGCCCAGCCTTCATTCATCATGTAATTGCCCCGATTGATTGTAGACGGGCCTCATCCAGGAGTTGCTCCTTTGAATCGCTGTATTCGTCCGTCGTTCCTCGTCATCTTTGCGACTTTAGCGCTCCTCGGCGTGGCATGCACGTTCGGAGGGTGCAACTACGAAGCCCCTCCGCCATCGGCGGGCGCGGGGGGTGATTATCAGCCGGGGCCGATGTTGGAGCCGACGAGCTCCTCGAGTGGGAGTGGGTCGAACCCGTTGCTCGAAGGGACGAACTCGGGTGAGAAGAACAAGGTCATCCTTGACAATGTGGTGACGTTGATTGATGGGGCCTCGCTGGCGCCAGGCGGGCAGCACTTCGAGATCGCGACGAAGAACCTGAACCAGTACTTCGCCAACCCGAATCCGGCCGACTACGCCATGAGCGCGGATGCCCGCGAGTTTGTGGCGAAGGAGATGCCGGAGGACACGTTGAAGCGGAGGCGTTTGACGCCTGAGGGGATGGTCAAGGTTCTGGAGGTGCCTCGGTTTGAGATGCCGGACTGCCGCCATCTCGAGGACTGTATGTTCTATTCGCGGATCGCGCGGCGGGTTGCGGGGTCGGGCGACGACCTGACCCGAGTGCGCAGGGTGTTCGACTGGACGGTGAAGCAGATTACGCTCGTGCCGCCGGGCTCACTCAGCACGCCCAAACTGTTCCAGGCCAAGGCGAGGCCGTTCGACGTGTTGCTGCGGGGGATGGGGACCGAGGACGGCGTGGGCTGGGCCGAGCGCGGGTGGTTGTTCATGTCGCTCTGCCGCCAGCTTGGGTTGGACTGCGCTCTCATTACGTATACGCCGACGGACGAGTCGACCGAGAACGACAAGGCGCCGGCAAAAGAGAAAGAGAAAGAGAAGGCGAAGCCGCAGCCGATCCCCTGGATCTGCGCGGTGTTGATCGAAGGGAAGCCGTATCTCTTCGACGCGAGGATCGGCATGGCAATTCCGGGGCCGGACGGGACGGGTGTGGCGACGCTCGAAGAGGCGATGACGGACGATCGCGTGCTGGCGCGGCTCCAGTTGCCGGGTCAGTCCGACTATCACACGACCCGCAAGGTGCTTGTGGACAGCCCGACCAAGATCGGGGTGCTGATCGACTCCAGCCCTGGCTATCTCTCGCCTCGGATGCAGGTGCTCCAGCGCGAGCTCAGCGGGCGGGATCGGACGATCCTGTTCCGCGATCCGGTCGAGCAGAGTCAAAAGTTCGCCGATGCGCTTGGGTCGCGATACGGGGGGACCAAGTTTTGGGATATGCCGATCACGGTCTACACCCTCCTGTTCACGAGCGCGGATTTTACCGAGGCGACGCTCTTGTCGATCGCGCTGTTCGATCCGAGGCTGCCGCTGGTTTACGCGCGGGTCAAACAGTTGCGCGGGGAGATCTCGGAGGCGGTGTCCGAATACGTGAGCATGCGGTTTGCCGAAAACGCGATGCTCAAGGTGGCTCTGCCCAAAAACGTCAACCCCGCGCAAAAAGATCGGTTCCGCATCTCGCCCGAGGACCAGCGGGCGCTGGACATGTACTCGACCTATTTCCTCGGGCTCTGCCACCTCGAACAGAACCACCCCGAACAGGCCGAGTTTTTCTTTCGAGAGACCCTCAAGCTTTTGCCCGCACCCGGGCCAGGGCAAAACTATTACAACATGTTCCGCTGGGGCGCCGAGTCGAACCTCGGCCGAATCCTCGAAGCGCGCGGCGACTATTTGCATGCCACGGCGTACTACTCAGAGATGGTGCCGACTCCGCAGCATCACGGCGACCTCCTCCGCGCCCGCGACCTGATCTGGCGCAACCCGCTCGCGCCCGTCCCCGCCCCCCTGCCGATCCCGCCGCCGTCTGACGCCGGCATTCCGGTCGGGGGACGGTGAGGGATGGAGGATGGCAGATGGCAGATGGCAGATGGCAGATGCAAAATGCGAGATGACAGACGGAAGAGGCCGGAAGTTCCCGGGGCATCTTGCATCTGACATCTTGCATCCTCCATTCACGATCTCACTATCGCACATCAATCAACTTATGATCCGAGAGCGTGAATTGACGGACGGAGAGGCCGGTGTCCGATGAGTTGGTGACGGTGTGCTCGACGGGAAGGTCGAAGGCACCGACGCGTTGCCAGCGCTGTTGGACGGTCTCGACGCGTTCGAGGCGACCGTTCGAGGCATCCCAGTAGTGGACGAGGTAGGTGCGCGGGAGGTATTTGCCGTCGCGGTTCCGCTCGTTTTCGAGGACGGTGATGGTCATGTTGCGGCGGCCGAGGTGGCGGTTGACGACGGTGATCTGGTGGTCCTTGACGCGGTAGCTCGACGCGAACTGGCCCCCTTCAAAAAGGAGCAGGCGGCCGAGGGGGTGGTCCTCCTGGTCGTCGGCGAAGCGGAGCACGGGCTTCTCGTCGGACCGACCGCTGTCGCCGAGGCGATGCATGACGAGGGATCCGAGCTGGTCCTTCAGCCAGGGGCGCGCGGCCGGGTCGTCGGTGTCGATCTCGATCGAGCCGTCGGCCTGGGCTCGCAGCTTGCCAGCAAAGGCGCGGTCATCGACCGAGCCGGCGATGGTGGCCGAGAAGCCTGGGAAGTCGACCCACTGGGCACGTGCGGAGAGGGCGTCCTGAAAGAGGGAGACCGCCTCGGCGTCGGCACCTCGGCGCTCGAGCGGCCAGGTCAGGGCGAGGGTCGCAAACTCCCGGACTTCCGTATACGACTTACCCCCCTGTTCGCCGGCCTCCTTGAGGGTGTCACGCATGTAGACGGAGTAGCGGCCGGGCCTGGGGGGCGTCCACTCGGCGACGCCGTCCGGGCCGGCTTTGACGTCGCTGCCGGTCAAGTCGGAGTCAACCGTGTGAAACGTGACGCCCGGCAGAGGCTTGCCCTGCCGCACGGCGCTGAGCTTAAGACGGTCGCCGTCGACCCGCACGCTGATTTCGAGGGGGATCTCCTTGCTGGGGGTCATCCGGTTCAGTTCACTGGGTTGGCCGGCGACAGCCTTCAGATAGTAGCGCAGCAGGAAGGGGACTTCGTTAGTCCGGGCCAGCACGCCGTACTCACAGGTTCCTACGACGGTCACGCTGCCCGACGCCGGCACCACGGCGCGCAGGCGGTCGGAGGCCGCGTGGACGGTGAGGGGTTCGAACTTGCCGGGCTCGGTCTGGACCCACAGCTTGGTGTGGCTGACCTTCTCGATAAACCGGGGGTCGCCCGCTTCGGCCTGTTCGCTGAAGTAGACCTCGGCCGAGCGGCCGGCCTCAGCCATCGGCCCGATGCGTACGAACAGAAAATGCGCCTCGCCCCTGGGAGCGCAGAGGGCCCAGAATGTCAACGCGAGTGCAACGCGCGGTAGCGATCGGAGAGTTGTCATAACATCGTTCCTTTGCCGAAGAGGCGGACTCACCCGACACGTGGACCCTTTCTCCGTTGTAGCAATGGGCGCGCCGGTGGGAAAGGCGGTCGTCAGGGGAAATGGGCGGCCGAGGCGGTTGCCAGGCTGATTCCCTTTGTGTTACGCTTCGATTCAAGGTTTGATGAAGGCGTTAAGCTACCTTATTGCGACTGCCCTTAGTGGACTCTCCACGGCGGGTTTTTTGACGTCGAGCCGAGGAAACGGACAGCGCCATGCGGGACGGAGAACGCGAGGCGGGCCCAGTGCGCGGCTTCGGTCCTGAGCCTGCCATCGTCGATCGTGGACGGTCTCCCTCCGAGGTGCAGGACCGTCCCGAGGCGTCGGGCTGGGTGATCGAGACGGTCGTCAGCCCGTTCCACTGCCTCTATCAGGACGCCCTCCACTTTCACACGCAGAGCCAGCTTCGTTTGCCGCGCTCCGAGAGTGAGGCCAGCCGCCTGGCGCGTGCGGGGCTCTTGCTCTACCTCGCGAGTGCCGAGGCGCTGGTGCACCAGGCCGCCATCGAGCTGGGCCGCCCGGAGCTGGCGGCACTCGTGGCCGATCCCGAGCGGCCGATGTCCCTCGTCGACGTCTGCCAGCTCTTGCCGGCGATCCTTGGAGCCGTGGGCGGGAGCAGCGTTGGGATCGAGGCCGATGCGCCGCCCTGGCCGCAGTTTGCCGAGCTCCTGGCCCTTCGGACGTCGTGGGCTTACCCCGGTCCTGTCCCCGAACGGCGTGCCTATTATCGATCATCTCGCAAAGACGCGGCGTATGAGCCGTTGGAGCCACACCAGGTACCACCCGGCCTGGCGATTCCGGCGGACCGCCTCACCTTCCCGCGCACGGGTCTCCCGCGCGACCCATATGCGCTGCGCCCTCGACACCTGGACACCGCTCGGGCGGTGCTGGATGCTGCGATCGAAGCGCTCGACCGTCGCGTCGGCGGCGCGTTGACGCGAGACCAGCGCCACCGCAAGGAGCCGGTGCGCGTGGTCTATCCGCCCGAGGGGCGAGCGTAGGATGCGGAGGCGACGGGTCGAGCCTTCCCGCACGGCGGTTGGGGT
>DAIDJG010000177.1 GCA_027451445.1 Singulisphaera sp. | reverse complement strand
GGGGACTGGCTCCGGACGTCTTCGGACGGTGCCTGTCCCCATTTCCACGCTCCCGCTCCGCCAGAAAAGGGGGACAGGCACCTCGAAGACTCGGAGCCAGTCCCCCTTTTCCAGCTCCGCTTCACTTCCGGGACAGACTCTAAGCGATGTCCTCAGCGTGCACCTCGGGAAAGACTTCCGCACCTGCGGTGCAGCGACGAACCAACCGCGCGCACCAAGTCTCTCGGGTGCTGTAAAAATCGACGGAAAGATAGATTAGACCAGCTCTTACGTTCGCCGGCTCTGTGTTCGAGGTGGTCGTGGGCGGCCAACGCGGGGGGACTACCGAAGGCTTTGGGGGTCAGATTTGCGCGATTACCCATGGCTCGGCCCTTTGTGTGTTCTACAGTTCTTGAAATGCGATTCGTCACCTGCCGAATCCGACGATGCTGTCGTTCGTTCAGGGGCCCCTCCGAATGTGGTCAAGTTTCCGTCGTGTCCTTCCTTTCGTATGCGCGGCCGCATGGGTCGTCATCGTTGTAGCGGGCACGGGCTGGCTCTGGGTGTACGGCTCGACGCCCGGTCGTGACGGTAACCCTCAGCACCGTTGGCCCTCGACGAGCCACGTGCAGCCCATCGCGGGCAAGGCGAACCTGGTCATGGCGGTTCACCCGCGCTGTCCTTGCACGCGGGCCACGCTTGCCGAGCTCGCGCGGTTGATGGCCGCTGCCGAGGGGACCCTGGAGGCGCACCTGCTCTTCCTGGCCCCCGCGACGCGGCCCGAGGGCTGGGAGCGGACGGATCTGTGGAACACGGCGACCGCGATTCCCGGTGTCCACGCGGTGGTCGACAGGGACGGCGCGGAGGCAGCCCGGTTCGGGATTGAAACGTCCGGGCATGTGGTTTTGTTCGACCTGAAGGGAAACCTCGGTTTCAGCGGCGGAATCACCGCCGCCCGAGGGCACGAAGGAGACAACGCCGGACGGGACGCCGCGCGGATCGTCGCCAGCGGCCAGGGCACTCACACCGCGACTCACCCGGTATACGGGTGCCCGATCTTTGAGAGTCCCCGAGTTTGCACCCAGGAGGAATTGCGATGACCACCGCGGCGGCACGGCCCCACGCCGTCGGCGCTCCGCTCGTCGCCGAACGTACGAACGCGTTGTTCGACGAACAGCGGCACCGGATCGCGCGGCAGACCGACCGGCTCTTTGCCGGACTTTTGGTGGCTCAGTACGTGGCGGGCATTGCCGCCGCACTGATCATCTCGCCCCAGGCTTGGACCGGCGCGAACAGTTCGGTCCACACCAACGTCTGGGCCGCGGTCGTGCTCGGCGGCCTGATCGTGAGCCTGCCCGTGACCCTGGCGATGCTCCGGCCCGCAGCCACGCTCACCCGGCACGTCGTGGCCGCCGGACAAATGCTCATGGGCGCACTCCTGATTCACCTCAGTGGCGGACGGATTGAGACCCACTTCCATGTGTTCGGTTCTCTCGCTTTCCTCGCGTTCTACCGAGACTGGCGCGTGCTGATCACGGCCTCGGCCGTTGTCGCCGCCGACCACTTGCTGCGCGGGATCTTCTGGCCGCGCTCGGTCTTCGGCGTGATGACCACCAGCCCCTGGCGCTGGCTCGAGCATGCCGGGTGGGTGGTCTTTGAGGACGTCTTCCTGATCGGCTCCTGCCTCCGAGGCGTACGAGAACTGCACGACGTCGCCGACCAACGGGCCCGCCTGGAAGCCACCCAGGGACGGATCGAGCAGACAGTTGCCGAACGCACGAGGGAGCTCGGCGAGGCGCAGGCCCGGCTCGAAGCCGCAGCCGCCTTCTCCGTTGCGCTCAACCAACCCGACGCGGCCTCAACCTACAAGGCGGCGGTCCAGTGCCTGTCGCAAACGCTGCGACTGCCGATCGCGATCGTTTACGCGGCCGCGGCCGACGGTTCGCCGGTCGCCAAGTTCGCGACGTCATTGGGGGACGTTCTGCTCAAGACCGATACCCCCGCCGGCGGCTTGCCGGCGCTCGTGATCCGGACCGGAAACATTCAGGAGCTCGCCAGCCCCGCTCACAAGGTCGAGCTCTGCGTCCGCAATGGGGCCGGAGCCCTGGAGCTCTCCAGTGCGATCGGCTGGCCTATCCGCTTCAACGACCGTTGCCTCGGCGCCCTGGTCACGGCGCATGTTGCGCCGCTCACCGACGAGCAGCGTGCCTTTGTCCTGGCGAGCCTGGATCAGCTCGCCGTCCGCATGAGCGCTTTCGCCGTCGAAGAGCAGCGTCTCCACCTGCTCGCCGACCTGCACGAACAATCGCGCGCTCTTGAAGAAGCCCGGCGAGAGGCCGAGCGGGCCAGCCGTGTGAAGAGCGAATTCCTCGCCAACATGAGCCACGAGCTCCGTACGCCGATGAACTCGATCATGGGCTTCACCGCGCGCCTCATCCGCACACTGGGCCCGACCGTCGGCGAGCGAGAGCGTGACGCGCTCCAGACCGTCGACCGCAACGCCAAACACCTGCTCAATCTGATCAACGACATCCTCGACCTGTCGAAGATCGAAGCCGGACGGATGGACGTGGTGCGCGAGCAGGTCGACATCGCCGCGGTGCTCCGCGAGGCGATCGACGTCGTGACGCCGCTGCTCGACAGCAGACCCGTCACTCTGCGAACCGACCTGCCCGACGCGCCGCTCACGCTCAACGCCGACACGATCAAGATCAAGCAAGTGGCGATGAATCTGATCTCAAACGCGATCAAGTACACCGACGCCGGTAGTGTGAGCGTGTCGGCCGCCGAGGGAGACGACCACGCACTCGGGCGGGTCATCCGCATCGTGGTGCGAGACACGGGCGTGGGCATCGCGCCGGAGGATCTGCCCCGGCTGTTCCAGCAATTCACCCAGCTCAACGGCGGCGCCACGAGACGCGTGGGCGGGACGGGCCTTGGCCTCGTCATCACCGCCCAGTACGTGCACATGCACGGAGGCCGCATCGACGTCGAGAGCACCAAGGGGCAGGGGAGCGTGTTCACCGTGCTCCTTCCCCTGGACGGCGAGTCGCGTCCGACCACCCCCGCGCCGAGCCCGGACCTCTCAACATTCGTGCGGACCGACGGCCCTCACACCCTGCGCTCGCGCGAGTCCCGGGCCTTGACGGTCCTCTGCGTGGACGATGAACCGGACGTCCTCCGTTACATGAAGCTCACGTTCGAGGACGCCGGCTATGATGTGCTCCTGGCTCATGACTTTGAAGAAGCAACGCGGGGCGCACACCACAATCGGCCCGACCTGATCTGCCTGGATCTTG
This sequence comes from Singulisphaera sp., assembly GCA_027451445.1. GTDB lineage: Bacteria > Planctomycetota > Planctomycetia > Isosphaerales > Isosphaeraceae > DAIDJG01. The sequence continues at coordinate 10,708 of DAIDJG010000177.1, read as the reverse complement.
GGCTCGCGGGCCGCGACGGGTTCGAGGTTCTGGCCGCGCTAAGGCAAGATCCCGCGTTGGCGTCGATCCCTGTCGTCGTGGTCTCCGGCAGCGATCAGGAAGCCCGAGCGCTCGCATCCGGGGCGCGTTGCTACATCGCCAAGCCGGTCGACGCCGACGATTTGCTGACGACGGTTCGCGAGGTCCTGGCCGGAGAGGTCGGCACGGCCCTGGTCGTCGAGGACGACCCCGACACCCGCCGGCTCACCGCTGCAACACTCTCCGAGCACGGCATCGAAGTACGTACGGCGGGCAACGGTCGTGAAGCGCTCGACCGGCTGGTCGAATCTGTGCCCTCGGTCATCCTGCTCGATATCATGATGCCCGTGATGAACGGTTTTGAGCTCCTCGAGCACATCCAGCTCGACCCGGTATGGAGGCAGGTGCCGGTCATCATCCTGACTGCCAAGACCCTGGTACCTGCCGAGATCAGCCGGCTGGCGAAGGTGAGCGATGCGATCCTCACGAAAGGCCGGGGCGACACCGAACGCGTGATCGAGGCCGTGCTGCGGGCCGTGCGCGTGCCCAGGCCGCAAACCGTAGGAGGACCCGCATGAGTACGACCGTCCTCGTCGTCGAGGACAACCCCGATAACATGAAGCTCTTTGAATGGACCCTGGAAGACGGCGGCTTCGCCTTCGAGGGCGTCGGATCGGGCGAGGCGGCGCTCGAGGCCCTGGAGCGCCGGCCGTTCGACCTGGTGCTCATGGATATTTCCTTGCCGGGCATGGACGGCAAGGAGACAACTCGCCGGATCAAGTCGCAGGAACGGTTCGCGCGGCTGCCGGTGATTGCAGTAACCGCCCACGCCATCAAGGGCGAGGCGGAAGACATTGTAGCGTCGGGCGTAACGGCGCTGGTCACAAAACCAATCGATGAAGAAGAGTTGCTACAGGCCATCCGGAAGGCCGTTTGCTAGTGTGAGGAAAACATGGCGAAGGTACTCGTTGCCGACGACGTTGTCGATAACGTTAAACTGCTGGCCTATGAGTTGACTGACCACGGCTACGAAGTCGTAACCGCGTTCGACGGCCCGCAAGCGATTGCGGTGGCCTACGCCGAGCGACCCGACGTGATCCTGCTCGACATCATGATGCCCGGCCTCGACGGCATCGAGGTGTGCCGCCGACTCAAGGCGGACCCCGAGCTGCGGTCGATCCCTGTCATCATGATCTCAGCGCTCGACATGGACCAGGACGTGGTCCGCGGGCTCGACGCCGGCGCACAAGACTACGTGACGAAACCCTTCGCGCTCCCGATCGTGCTGGCGCGAGTCCGTTCCGCCGCGAGGACCAAAGCCGATTCGGATACGATTGCCGAAATGAACACGCGACTTTCGGAACTGGCGATCACCGACGGCCTGACGGGCTTGAAGAACCATCGGTATTTCCGCGAATCGCTGCTGTCGCTCAGGGCCTTGACCAACCGCCAGGGCCTTCCGCTGTCCTTGTTGATGATGGACGTCGATCACTTCAAGGCCTACAACGACAACTTCGGCCACCCCGCGGGCGACCGGGTGCTGCGAGAGCTCGCGACCGTGATCACCGGTCAGGTCCGGCAGCAGGACGTCGTCGCGCGCTACGGCGGCGAAGAGTTCGCGATCCTGCTGCCTGGTGCCGACGAATCGGCCATCCGCGCCACCGCCACCCGGCTCCGCTCCGCCATCGCCGCCGTCCGCTGGCCGCTCCGCTCGATCACCGTCAGCATGGGCGCGGCGACGCAGGCACCCGGCGGCAGTGATCTCCAAGCGCTCATCGACCGGGCCGACAGCGCCCTGTATCAGGCCAAGCGCAATGGGCGCGATCGGCTCGTTGTATTCGAAGAACCGGCGGTTGTGGAGATCGCTGTGGCCTGATCCAAGCGGGGGACCGCCGCATCTCATTGGCGCGCGTTGTAAGGGGGTGTACACTGTCTGTACATATTGGATTCTGTTAGGGTTTCTGCGACGGACAGGGGCTCCGCTTGACGCGACGCGTGGCCGAACTCGACACTTTACGGGCATTCGCGGCCTCGATTGTCTTGATTTACCACCTCGACGCGAAGGTGTTCCTCCCCGGATGGACCGGGGTGGATCTGTTCTTCGTGCTGTCGGGATACCTCATCACCACGATCGTGCTGGACCACTTCGAGGCGAAGCGTTTCATCGCCGTCTTCTATGCGCGGCGCGGACTGCGGATCTGGCCGATCTATTACCTGTCGCTCGCCGTCCTCGTCGCCACGGCACCGCTCGTTCCGACACCGAATCGTCCTCCACTGGAGGGACTTGGGAACTACCTGACGTTCACACAGAACGTTTCGCTTTACGACATGAAGACCCCGCCGAAGTTTCACGGGGGGTTTGAGCACGCGTGGACACTCGCCCTGGAGGAGCAGTTTTACCTCATCTGGCCTGCCCTGATCGCGATCGTGGCGTGGACCGGCTGGGACCGAGTGACGAGATTCGCTTCACGCCGGGGGGTGCGGTGGGGATTCGGACGCAGGATGGTGAAGCTGCGACGGAATCTGAGTTGGTGTCTCGCTCCAGGAAGCCGGAATCTCCGGCTCATGGCGCTCTGCGGGTTCCTGGTGGCGTTGGCGTGGATGGCCCGCGCAGGCGGATACCTGCGACACGGACAGTATTCCGACCGCATCCTGATCGGCCGTTGCGACGGGTTCGCTCTGGGGGGACTGCTGGCGGTTATCCTTACCGACCGGCAACGGGTCGCACAGCATCTGACGTTCTATCGCCGAGCCTTCGGCGTGGTCATGCTGCTGACGTTCATGCAGATGGCTTATAGCTGCTACGCCAGCAGCATGATCGGTTATTTTGGGTACCCCACTCCGCCGGATGTCGCGGGTACGATCCTGACCGTCAACCTTTTCTATTTCGGCCTCGTCGGCGCCGTCGTGACGCTCGCGGGCCACCCCTGGCTGGCTCCGTTGCGCTGGCGGCCGCTCTGCTACATGGGGATTATCAGTTATGGGATATATCTTTATCACAAAATGATATACTGGGCGCTCGACGGCTACAAGTACCGTATCGAGGACTCATTCTGGTACGGTCTGTTCAAGGTCGCAGTAACACTCGCCGTAGCGATCGTTTCCTGGCACCTCGTGGAGCGCCCCATCCTTGCGCTGAAGGACCGTTTTCATTACGAACGGGCCGATTCGGGGCGTGTGGAATCGCGAGAAGAGGCTCCGGTGCCTGCGCTTCCAGGGTCGGGCGGAGTGGTTGAGGATCGCGCGTGAACAATGGCGGTCCATCGCGGATTCCGCCAATGCGAGGGCGAGAACATATAACTCCCCCCCTTGGGAAGGGGGGGTTGGGGGGGTGGGCATTGGCCGTCCGATAGGTGCAATTCGGACGCGAACCGTTCGCCTGCGCGCCACGGTTGGACCAGCCGAAAGGCGAGCGCTGACTCCCCACCCCCCCCTACCCCCCCTTCCCAAGGGGGGGAGTTATATGTTCGCTGCTTTCGGAGGCCTCGATGAGGTGCGCGTGCTGGTCCGACTCCGCGCGGCGCAGGCAATCGCCGAGGACGCGTGCCAGGGCCTGGACGTGGGGCTCCTTGACCATGCTGTGATGCTGACCCGGAACGAAGTGCACGTCGACGGACGTAGCGAGCCGCCCCCAACCCCGGTCGCGCGTCGTCGCGACGGCCACGGGAGCATCGGAGGGGCGAAGCAGCGTGATGCAGCCCGGATAGAATCGAGGGACGTACTGATCGGCGAGCACCATGTGATGATGGAAAAGCCGTTTCAACGCTTCGAGAACCTGTTGTGCCACGCCCATGGGAACGTCGGGCTCGATGAGCCCTAGTTTGAGGGCGTGCTGCCAGAGATAAGGGAGCTGACGCTCGGGCCCCAGAGTCGCGAGCTCGTCGAGCGACATGTCGAGCCCGTACTCCTTGCCGCCACCGTCCTCTTCGGGGGAGCGCGGAGGGGTCGTATCGAGTAAGGCGAGCAGGCCGATGGTTTCGCCCTCCGCAAGGAACTGCTGGGCCATCTCCAGGGCGACAAGCCCGCCGACAGACCAGCCGCCGAGGTAGTAAGGTCCATGCGGCTGAATTTCATGGACGGCGGCGACGTAGTCCGCAGCCATCTCTTCCATCCGGCCGGGCAAAGGTTCCGCGGGATTGTGCAAGCCACGGGCGCGGATTGCGTAGAACGGTCGATCACGGTCGAGTCGCTGGGCGAGGGCCTGGTAACAGACCACGATCCCGCCCGGCGGGTGGACCATGAAACAAGGCGGACGCGAACCCTCGGGCTGAAGCGTCAGGATCAGACCTGCGGACGAGGGAATCGGGCCGTCGCTCCGGTCCGTCGGTAGCGAGCTCGTGCCGAAGAGCCGGCGCACGGCTACGGGGTAGGTTGCGCCAAGGTGCCGGGCGAGATCCTGGATCGTGGGTGCATCGAACAGCGCGATCACGTAGACGGGCTCGCCCAGAGCCTCCTGAATCCGGTTGATCAGCATCGCGCCCTGGATCGAGCTCCCCCCCAGCTCGAAGAAGTGGTCCTCAACACCGACCGTGTCGATGCGCAGCACGTCGCGCCAGAGACCCGCCAGGAACTCCTCCAAAGGGGTGCGAGGCGCCACGTACGGGCGTTCGAGCGCGGGGCGTTCGTTGGGGGGCGAAGGGAGCGCGAGGCGATCGACCTTGCCGCCGGTCGTGCGAGGCAACTCTCGCAAGGGCACAAACACAGCGGGGACCATATACGACGGGAGGTGTTCCTTCAGGTGTCGCCGCAGAACTTCAGACGCGGGAAGAGGGTCGTCGCCGCTCACATAAGCGATCAGACGCGCATCACCCGATGCGCCATTGTCCGCGATGACGACGGTTTCGCGCACCCCCGGGTAGCGCAGCAAGGCCGCTTCGACCTCGCCCAGCTCGACGCGGAAGCCGCGGACCTTGACCTGATAATCGAACCGGCCGAGGAAGTCGAGCGTGCCGTCCGCCAGCCAGCGGGCACGGTCGCCTGTCCGGTAGAGCCGTGCGCCGGGCTCGTCGCTGAAGGGGTCGGGAATGAAACGCTCGGCCGTCTGCGAGGGCGCATTGAGGTAGCCGCGGGCCAATCCCGCACCGCCAAGGTAGAGTTCGCCCCGGATGCCGGGCGGCATCGGTTGGAGGTCCGGGTCGAGCACATAGGCACGCATGTTCGCGACCGGCCGGCCGATGGGAACGCGAGGGCGGGGGTCATCGCGACGGCAGACCCACCAAGTCGCATCGACCGAGGCTTCGGTCGGACCATACAGGTTGTAGAGCGTGATGTTGAGCCGGTCGAGGATTCGAGCGGGCAAATCGGTCGGCATGGCCTCGCCGCCACAGCAGATCCAGCGCAGGTCGCGGCAGGCATCAAACCGAGGGTCGTTCAACATCATACGAAGCATGGGAGTCGGGGCTTCAAGGACCGTCACGCGCTCGCGGACCACGCGCTCGAGCAGCCGGTGCGGGTCGTACTCTTCGCCGGGTTCCGCCAGGATCAACGTGCCGCCGACGGCGAGCGTGGGGAAGATGATGCAGATCGAGGGGTCGAACGTGTACGACAGGTTGTAAAGCACGCGATCGCTGGCGAAGAGCGTCAGGTCGCGGTCGCGCCAGTGGACGGTGTTGACGATCGCCCGGTGCTCGACCATCACCCCTTTCGGGCGGCCCGTCGAGCCCGACGTGTAAATGACGTACGCGAGGTCGCCGCTCGTGACGCCGCTCTCCGGTGGGTGCGCACTTTGGGAATCAGCTTCAACGTCCGGATCATCGAGGCAGATCACGGCGGCCACGGTTTCGGGCAAGCGGTCGCACAGCGAGCGCTGAGTGAGCAGGACTGGCGCGGACGTGTCGCTCTGCACGAGCCGGATCCGCTCTGCCGGCGTGCCGGGGTCGATGGGAACGTACGCGCCTCCCGCTTTGAGCGTGCCGAGGATCGCGACGATCATCGCAGGCGAACGCTCCAGGAAGAGCGTCACGAACACGCCCGGCCCGACGGCAAGCCTGCGCAGACGGTGTGCCAGCAGGTTCGACCGGGCGTCGAGCTCACGGTAGGTAAGGGCTTCACCATCACTGCACAACGCCAGCGCGTCCGGCGTTCGCGCGGCCTGGCGTTCGACGAGGTGGTGGAGACAGAGGTCGCGAGGGAACTCCACGTCGGTTCGATTCCAGACGTCGAGCACGAGCCCGCGTTCGTCCTCCTTCATGCAGGGAAGCTCGGACAGGCGCCGATCGGGGCCGTCGGCGATGCTGCCGAGCAGCGTGAGGAAGTGGCCGGTCATCCGCCGCACCGTTACGGCCTCGAACAACTCACGGTTGTAGCGGAGCATTCCTTCGAGCGTGCCGTCGCCTTCCTCGAAGACCATCTCCATGTCGGACTGACAACTGTGCTGCTCGACGTAATATTGCTCCATCTGGAGGTCGCCCAGGTTGAGCTGCGCCCCGGATGGTGGCAAGAAGAAACGCCAGGCGCCGAGCCCTTGGGCGCGTTGGGCCTTTTCCAGCGTGAACGTCACTTGTACGAGTGGTGTCCGGCTGAGGTCGCGCGCCACCTTCTGGCGCTCAACCATGAGCGAGAAGGGGAAGTCTTGATGTCCGAGCGCTTCGAACACCGTCGTTCCGGTGCGCTGGAGCAGCGTTCGGAAGGAGGGGTTTCCGGACAGGTCGGCCCGCAAGGGCAGCATGTTGATGAAGTAGCCAATCACGTTCTCGAACCCGCTCCGGCTCCGGCCCGCGAACGGTGAACCGACCAGGAAATCGTCTTGCCCCGTATAGCGCCCGAGGAGCACCTGGAATGCGGCGAGCAAAGCCGAGTAGAGCGTCGTCCCTTCGGACGCGGCCAGTTCCTTGAGTCGGCGTGCGAGCGTCGCGTCAACCTTCCAGGGCACGGCGCTTCCCTCGTTCGAGAACAACGGCGGCCTCGGACGGTCGGTGGGCACGTCGAGCACAGTCGGTGCTCCGGACAACTGCCGTTTCCAGTACGTCCAGAGCCGTTCGCCATCGGGGCCGGCAAGGAGTTCTTCCTGCCAGCGCACGAAGTCATGGTATTGCTGCGCCGGTGCAGGCAGCGACACGGGCCGATGATTGCACTCCGCGGGATAGAGCGCACGCATCTCCTCGATCACCAGCACGAGCGACCAGAAGTCGCCGATGATGTGATGGACCGCCATCAGCAAGACGTGGTCGTTGGAGGATTTGGTGAACAGGCTAAGCCGCAAGAGTGGACCGTGTTCGAGGTCGAACGGCCGATGCGCTTCGTCTTCCAGGCGTGCGCGGAGCGTTTCCTCGCTCCACGATGAGGCGTCGATCACCTCGAAGGGGAAAGCGATCGTCTCATGAACGCGCTGGAGCAGCGTGCCGTCGCGTTCCTCGAACGTCGTGCGCAGGCTGGGGTGGCGGTCGACCATGGTCTGGCCCGCGCGCCGGAAGGCGTCGACATCGATCGGTGAACGGACCCGCGCCGGATAGCACACGTTGTACGCTGCGCTCTTGCGGTCCATCTGGTAGAGGAACCACAGGCCGCGCTGACCGTGCGAGAGGGGAAAAACGGTGGTCCGCCGCGCGCGTTCCTGGAGGAGCTGCGCCAGCAGCATCCTTTTCTCGGCGAGCGAGAGACCCGCCAACAATTCCGTGGGCATGTTCATCTCTGTGCGGGTCCTCTTACCGACGGGCGTCGGTGAGCCGGCCGTTCAACAAAGTGGCAAGCAAGCCGTCGATTTCATCGCTCGACAGATCGTCCAGTTGGGAGAGCAGCGATTCGGCGGGTATCTCCAGCGGAGAGGAAGCTGCCGCGTGGCCGTTTGTTCCGACTGGCGTAGGCTCCACAGCGGCGGGCGCGGAAGGAGCGGGTGCATCGGCTGGGCCGAATCGCTCGGCCAGCACCTCGGCGAGCGCTGCGAGGCTGGGGCTGCGCAACAGGTCGGCGATCGGCACGTTGACCCGTAGCTCGCCCTCGATCCAGTTGCGCAGCTCGACGGCCATGAGCGAGTCGATACCGAGCTGGAGCAGGGGGCGCTGATCGTCGAGGCGGTCGGGCTCCGTGCCGAGGACTCGGGCAAGCTTGTCGCGCAGCAAAGCGCCGATCAAAACGCTCCGCTCGGCGGGCGCAGCGGCGCGGACGGCATCCATGCTGGGCAACGCGCTGGCCGAGGTCTCAACGGCGTTTCCATCCACGGGCCGGCAGAGGTGCGCAAACCGCGGTGAGACGCGGCCGGTCACACCCAGGCCGCGCCAGCGCGACCACTCCAGGCGCATGACACTCACCTGCACGTGCTCACCCTGAAGGGCCTTTTCGAGCAGCGCGAGGGCTTGCTGAACGGTGAAGCTCAGGACCCCCTGGCGTTCGAGGCGTTCGCCCAGCTCGCCGTGACGGGCGAGGTAGCCAACTTCGTTGAGGTAGCCCCAGTTGACCGTCAACGCGGGCAAGCCTTGTGCGCGGCGGTGCCACGCAAGAGCGTCGAGGAATGCATTCGCGGCTGCGTAGTTACCCTGGCCCGCGTGGCCGAAGACGCTCGATAGCGACGAGAACAGGACGAAGTGATCCAAAGCCCGGCCGATCGTCTGCGCGTGCAGGTTCCATGCGCCGTTGACCTTGGGGGCAAGGACGCGTTCCAACAGGTCGCGGTCGAGGTTGATGAGCAGGGCATCTTCCAGCACCATCGCAGCGTGAATCACGCCGCGGAGCGGAGGGAACGAGCGGTCGATCTCGGCGAGTACGGTCGCAACATCATCTGGCTGCGCGATGTCCGCGGCGCGGACGATGACGCGGGCGCCAAGACGTTCGATCGCCGCGACGGCCTCGCGGGCCTCGTCGGTCTGCACCCCTCGGCGGCCGAGTAGGACCAGCGTGCCGGCGCCTTTACGGGCCATCCATCGGGCCACCTCCAGGCCAAAGCCTCCGAGCCCGCCGGCGATCAGGTAGGTGGCATCGGTGCGGAAGAATAGTGGCTCGTCATTGGCCGGAACGGCGGCGACGTTCGATCCGTGGGACGTCAGAACGAGCTTGCCGATGTGCTTACCGTGCTGCATGAACCGGAAAGCATCGACGGCATCGCTGAAGGGCCAGGAACGCTGGGGCAGGGCAGAGAGAGTACCTTCTCGGACGCGCCGGACGATGTCACCGAGCAGCGAACCAAGCAGTGCAGGACGTTCGCGCAGGACGCGGTCGAGGTCGATCGCGAAGAATGACAGGTTCTTGCGGAACGCCTGGAGGCCGAGATGAGCATTCTGGTAGATGTCTCGCTTGCCGATCTCGAGGAACCGGCCGTAGTCGGCGAGAGCCTCCAGACCGGCACTGATCGCGGCGCCGGGAAGCGAATTGAGGATGACGTCGACACCGCGACCGCCGGTGCGCTGGCGCACCTCGTCGGCGAAGTCGAGCGATCGGGAGTCCATGACGGCTTCGATGCCAAGCAAGCGCAGGAAGTCGCGTTTTTCGGGGCTCCCCGCCGTGGCAAAGATCCGGGCACCGAGGGATCGGGCAATCTGGATGGCCGCGAGACCGACGCCTCCTGAGGCGGCGTGGATCAGTACGGTCTCCCCAGCGCTCAGGCGTGCCAGGTGTTCCAGGGCGTAGGCAGCCGTGAGGAACGCAATCGGGAGTGTCGCGGCCTCCTCGAACGAGAGAGTCGGCGGCTTGGGAACCGCCAGTTCCGCTCGCGCGAGGACGTGGCTGCCAAACGCGAAGCCCGAGGCGGCCAGTACCTCGTCGCCGACTTGCAGCGTGGTCACGCCGTCGCCGACCGCCGAGATCCGGCCAGCGCATTCCGCGCCGAGCGCTACGGGGCCATCGGGGAGGCCGGGATAAAGGCCGAGCGCCTTCATCACATCGCTGAAGTTCAGGCCGGCGGCGGCGACTTCGATCTCAACCTCATTCGGACCGGGCGGTCGACGATGCAGCGTTTGCGCTTCGAGCCCGTCGAGCATGCCGGGTCGAGGAATCGCCAGGCGGAAGGGAACGCCGAATTTGGGTGCGGTCGCGACGGTGGGTGCGGGCTGGTAGCGATGGGCGTAGCGCATGTGGCTGCGCCAGGCGACCTCGTCCTCGCCGTCGTCGGCCTGGGTTTCGGCGAAGAGCGCATCGAGACCGAAGTCGGGAGCATTCGGATCGAGATCGACGAGCTTGCACTCGAGCCGGGGATATTCGCCGGCGATCACACGGCCAAGACCGATGGCGGGGCTCTGCGCAATGGCGACGGCTTCAGGGCAGTCGCCGACGGACTGGGCGCCTCGGGTTGCGAGGATCAGCGGGATGGAGGAGGGCGAGCCGGAACGTTCCCAGGCTTGAACAAGGTGGACGACGCTCAGCACGCCGGTGGTTTGGGCGTGGGTGAGAGTCGACTGCGCGCGATGATCCAACGACTCGAAGACTCGTCGTTGGATCAAGGCTGGCTCGGACGGAGCCTCGCCCTCCCGACATGCGTCGGCATCGACACAAAGCGGGGTCGGACGGCTTCTCTCGCACCCCTCACCCGGCCCTCGTTGAGGGCCGACCTCTCCCGCAAGGGGAGAGGTGTGTGTTTCATTTGCACTGGTCGCAGAGGCGCAAACACCCCTCTCCCCTTGCGGGCTGGCGACCCGACACTTTTCACGGGGGGCCGAAAAGGCACACGGCATCGGCTGGCCAGCCGACGAGAACGAACATGGCGACGGTGGCTGAAAAACAGCCTTGTTCGAGCGATCGCCGCCTGTTGGATCATAAGTGCAAA
>DAIDJG010000176.1 GCA_027451445.1 Singulisphaera sp. | reverse complement strand
TGAAAGAGGCATCAAGGGTTACAACGAATTCGAAGCGCGAGGGATTCAAAGTGGGATGGAAAGCGGATACAGCGAGCGTACTCATCACACCGCCAAATCATGAGAGCGCGACCACGCCCGGAGATCGTGGGATGCCTCAGGGGGCCCGTGAGCCGCCTCGGCTACCCGTCGTTTGCTGCGTTTTTCGACGAAAAACTTGTAAGCGCTCACCAATTGGTGCGCGGAGATGGAAAACGTTGGGTGGCCGGGGCCGAGCCCACAAGCGCGATGCCCCCGGACGTTTGGGCCGCCCGCACGGGGCGGGGCGTTGCCCTGCGGGTTCGAGCCCGGCCACCCGCCCGTGCACCTATTCGGTGGTCTGTACGGAGATATATTTCGGATATTTCGTAAGCGCTCGCCGGTTGGTGCGCGAAGCGGGAAAACGTTGGGTGCCTGGGGTCGAGCCCGCAGGGCGATGCCCCCGGACGTTTGGACCGTCCGCACGGACCGGGGGTATCGCCCTGCGGGCTCGACCTCAGCCAACCGCTCGTACACCTATTCGGTGACCTGCACGGGCGTATATTTCGGATATTTCGTAAATCTCGGAGCACTTTTCATGTACCTAGTCGGCGACCTGCACGGAGGTATATTTCGGATATTTCGTGAATTTCGTAACGCTCGCCAATTGGTACGCGAAGATGGGGAACGTTAGGTGGCTGGGGTCGCGCTCGCAGCCACCCGCCCTCGACGGGCATCTCCTGAAGACATAGCGCGCACCAACTGGCGAGCGCTAACAAAAACTTTCGAGAAAAGAATGTCGTAAACGCCGAACCGCGTTTGACGAACTGATGGACGGGACGCGTAAGAACTATCGAGTTACCTGGAGCATATCGAGAGAAGGCAATGCGAAACCGCGAGCACGCAGGGTTACGAGCGATGATCGGGCCAACGACAGCGAAACTTCACCACCCCGGCGCTCGCGCGAATTCGCAGCCGGCAAATGCCTGCCGGGCGGGGTCACCTGGCGGAAAGGAGAAAGGCAAGTTTTCTCGCCAAAAAACTCCGAAACTCCGAAACCATTGGTGCTCTACGACTTGCGTATTTCGGAGTTTTTCGACAACTCCGAAACTCTGGAATGATCACCGTGTCTCTTCGTCGATTCGTTCTTCGCCCCTTCGCGGCGGAGTTCACGAAAGTCACGAGCGCGACACAATCAGGTCGGGAACGAACCCGTCAGGAACATGCTGCGATGCCAATGTTTCACCGTGCCAACCTCTCACTCCGGAGGTCGTACCCGTAGAAAGCTGACGCCGTCCTTCCCGGAAGGGCCGTTTCCCTTGTCAATCCTAAGTTTGGACCACGCCAGCGTACGACTCCCGTGAAGTTCGCTTGGCAACGTGGAGTGAACGCCCCTCGCCTCAAGGCTGTTGAAACCGCACCGACTTCAAGGCTGTTGCGACGAATTCGGGGGCTCGGAAAGTGCCAGAGGGGCGACGGAGAACAACATCCGGTCTTCTTGCTACAGTGTCTCCTTTTTATGCATCTCTCCCGAGTCAAAGCCCCTTCGCCGCGGCTTCGTCGAGCACCCAGACCACCTTGCCCGGCACGGTCTGGAGCAGCGACGCGGGCAGGCGAGGAGTCACGGGCCCGCGTACCGCCTCGGCGACGGCCTCCGCCTTGCGCGGACCGAAGGCGAGGACGAGGATCGAGCGGGCGGCGAGGATGGGAGCCACGCCGACGGTCAAGGCACGCGGGATGACGTGGGCCTCGCCGTCGAATTCCCGCGCGGCGTCAGCGCGAGTCACGGGATGCAGTGAGACGAGCCGGGTCGGCAGCTTGAGCGCTTCGTCGACGGCCAGCTCGCTCGGCTCGTTGAAGCCAATATGGCCATTGCGGCCGATGCCCAGCAACTGGAGGTCAAGGCCACCGTCAGCGGCGATCCAGCGGTCGTACTGGGCCGTGTGCTCAGCGGCGAAAGCCTCGGGCACAGTGCCGTCGAGGACGTGGGCACGGTTCGGAGGCAAATCGACATGCGCAAACAAGTGTCGGTGCATATACGCGCGATAGCTGCGCGGGTCGAGCGGACTGATGGGGTAGTATTCGTCGAGGTTGTAGGTGGTCACACCGGCGAACGACAGTTCGCCCGCGCGATGCAACCCCACGAGTCGCGCATAAACGGGCTCGGGCGTGGCTCCGGTGGCCAGACCCAAGACGGCACGCCCATTCGCGGCGTGGATCGTGCGGGCGATCGCGTCAGCGGCGGCGAGGCAGGCGGAGGAGGAGTCGACGAAAACCTGGACGGACGCGCCGGCGAGAGAGAGAACACGGGCGGGGGCAGACATCGACGATGGCGCTCCAAGGGGTCGAGGCGGCAAACACAGCGATCACGAGGCTCAAACCGCGGCCACCGCGCGTTCGTTAGCCCGGGCCTTGGCTGCACGGTCCTGGAGCAGTCCCAGGGCGATCTGGATCGGATCGGCAGGATGGGCCTCGCAGTGGGTTGGGTCGTGGGTCTCGATCTGGAAGAGCTCGACACCAACGAACCGGTCCTCGGTCCGATGTCCCCGGCCCGAGAGACTATGACCCTCAGCCCACTCGCGCGTCAGCGCAGCGTAGGCCCGGCCGAGGTGGGAGCAGTACTTCGTGTAATCGGTGAGGAGGATTTGCGACGCGTGGCAGTGGATCGCCCATTCCTTGGTCCGCTCCGCTTCGCCATCGTAGCAAAAATAGGCGTTGGGCTCGGGCAAGGGACCCCAGGGAGTCCAGCCGGTGAGGACCAAAGTGTCGTGCAACTGCGCCCCCAGCAGGCCAATGGCGGCAACGGCCCGGGTGACGCGGTGGGCGACGTGAGCGTCGGTTGCGGGAGGGACGATCACAGCCCCCGGCCGCCGCGTCTGGAACCACTCAACGATCTTATCGATGTCACCGGGGGTTGGCTGATAACCCGGGGAACGGTAGGCGTCGAGGTCCCAGCAAACCGCCTCGGCCCCGAGCACGCTGCACTCCAGCCGAAACTCGGACTCGCGGACAGAGACCTTCTTCTTGTCGTTGAGCCAGGGCGCCGCGACATTGCGCTCGCCCCCGAAAACGAGGATCTCGACCACCGGCAGGCTACGACGAACGGCGTATTCGTGCAGCAGGCACGCCGCCGTGATCGCTCCGTCGTCGGCGTGCGGACAGAGCATCACGAGCGGGCGATTCGGGCCGATGGCATGGCGCAGTGATTCGCGGATGTCAACGAGCTGGCCGTGCGGCCCGCAGCCGTGCACCGTCTGAAGCAGGCGCTCGAACTCGGGTTGCCAGTGGTTGCATCGTGAGGTCGACGAGGACTTTTCCATGGGTAGGGTGCTCCGACGGGGCATGACCCTCGCCGCACACGATCGCAGGAGAGCAGTGAAGCGGATGGACTTAGGGAAGGAAGCGGCCCACGCGCCGCGACGTCGTTTTCAACTCAATCGCAAGTCTGTACACATTCGAGCGCGTGAGATTTTTTGACGCTTTCCGTGCCCGATCGTCCCACTCCATTGTGCGGTCCGCGCAGGGTCGCGTCAACTCTCTGGCCCGGAGAAATCGCGATTCGGCGGGCATCTTCTTCGAGTCTTCGCAGTTGTTGCGACGGGCGCGACGGGTTTGGCGTTCCGATGCATCCAGGGTCATTTGCGGTCCTAAAGATTCGGCTCCTCGAACAAGCGTGCGCGGAAGTTCGACAATTCGCTCATTTTGGGGTGATCGCCATGGTGTTGAGCCAGGTGGTCGGAGAGGCGGCGGTCGAGAAGGTCGAACCGTTCGGAGAGGACGCGAATGACGGCCAGCAAGAGAGCCTCGGTGGCGCGGGGATTCTCGCGCCGGATGCGTTCGAAGGCGGGATGGTGAAGCGTGAGCAGCTTGACGTCGGTGGTGGCACGCACGCTGACGGTTGGGGGGGTTGGACGGAAGAAGGAGGTCGTTCCGAAGAGAGCGGGGGCGTTCAGCGTCGCGATGTTTTCCGTGCCACCCCCGGCGGTCGGCCGCTCGATGGCGGCACTCCCCTGGATCAGAAACGACAGGTGATCGTTGGGCTGGCCCTGCTCGAGCAAGACCGCTCCGGCCGCGGCGTTCGCCTCGACCATGATCGAGAGCAGAACGCGCCGGGACTCGGGATCGACTTCCGCAAGCTGGGGCGCGGACAGGAACCGTTCGGCCGCATCATCTTTGTCCATCACTGGATCCCTCTCGTTCGGACTCTCGCACTTATCCCACTCGACGGCCCACAGCCGTCGCACCCCTGCTCCCTATTCTTCGCCGAATCCACCGACCGGAGCAATCGCAACGATTGTAGGGAGAGAAGGAATTGTAGTTTAACCATGTTGCCACCCTTACCGGTTTCCCCGCATACCGCCTGCCAGGGTGCCGATCGTTACGGATGGAGGTTTGACCGGCCACGGTTCGGGCCTCGGAAGAACCAGGATGGAGCGCCGCCTCGGCGGAGGGAGTCGCCATGAAACGAGAACAGACCCGGTGGGGTGCTGTACTGTTGTTGGCGTTGTGTGCCGGTTGCGCTACCGGGACCAACGAGCGGATGGTCATGCGTTCGAGGGCCCAATCCGCCGGAGGCGGGGGCATTCTCGCCTCACGTGCGCGGGGTGATTCGACGCGGACGCCGGATGCGATGGGACGGATGCGGGGTTCGGTCATCGCAGGCAGCACGACCGATGAACGGCTCGTTCGCTACTTCCCGGCACTGAAGCAGCAGACAATCGAGCCCGCCACGAGTGGCAACGGTACTGCCGGCAATGCGCTGGCGTCAGGCGGACCAAGACCCAGGATGGGGGCGGGATACGAGGCCCCGGACGAGTCGACGGTACGCACGGCAGAGGACGAGGGCGAACCGTCGTCCGTCCTTCCGGCAGCCCTGCCCATCAACCTCCCTTCGAGCCCCGCGACCGCGTCCGCGGCACCTGAGCCGTCGAAGCGGGATGGCTCGGTCCTCGCTCGGGTCGCCGCGCTGCCAGCGCTGGACCAGAGCGAGCCAGGCGTGATCACAACGTCGGCCGAAGTGGTTCAGGATCCTCTGACCGTGGACCCGTCGCCCAAGATCACGACTGCGTTTCCGGCTCCGCCTCCGCCGTCGATCAATCCATCGCTCGAGGACACCCCGGCGCAGGTCCCCGTGTTTTCCTTCGCGGAACGCGATCCTGCCATCACGAGTCCTCCGGTCCAGTCGAATACCACGGCGCCTCCCTCGGGCCAAGCACCAGCCGTGGTCGTCCTGCCGACGACCCAGGTTCAGCCTGCCCCTCAGTCGTGCCCGCCCGTGCCTTCCAAACAGATGCCAAGATGCACCCCTCTGCCCTCGCCGCAAAGTGCGCCAAAGCCTTGTGCACTCTGCTGCTGGAAGGACAAGATGTCCTGCTTGAAGACCAAGCTCTGCTGCCTGAAGCCGCCGCCTTGCCACCTGAAGGAAAAGATCTGCACCGCAAAGTCCCAGTTCTGTGGCTGGTGGAAGCAAAAAAACTGCTGCTTAAAGAAGTGGATGTCTCCGCCGGCCTGCACGGCGACCCCGCAATCGCCTCCGACGACCCCATCGTCGCAAGTGTTCCTCGGGCGTAACACGCCTGCGGCCGCGGCGGCGGCCCCGCTGATGTCACAGAACGCGCCAAGCAATCCGAGTGGTGGAACGCGAGGGGTTGCGAGCGTGCCCGCGGTGGCTCCGGGAAGCACCTCGGCCGAGTATCATGCAGCGGTTGCCGCGGGCGTTACCCCGCTTTTCCCAAAGACGTATTACTCCGTACCGGCTTCCAGCATTGCGCAGTCGACGGCGGCCACGAACCCAGTGCCGGCCCCGGTGTTGCCGCCGGCCATGGGTGCGTCACCCGAAGCGCGTCCCGTTGCTGCCCACTATGTGGCGAGTGCGACCCCGCAACCCGAAAAGAAGAAGCGGACGCCGATCGTGGTTCGCCTCTGGAACCGGCTCCACGGCCGGGAAGCGGATGAACCGGAGGGTGAGACCGCTTCGGAGGCGATCGCGCGACGGTCAGGAGACCCCGTACCGTACAATTTCCCGCAACGGGGGGAGCCCATCCAGCGCGTCTCGACCGACAGCATCAACGAAACGCCTCAGCGCTAACTCCAGGCTGTCCGCCACGTCGGCGTGCTGCTCGATAACGTTGTTCTGATCCCAGCGATCCTCCGGTTTCCGGTACAGTTCCGGACCCCTCGGAGGATCGTCGGGATCCACTTCTACAGGCACCACCAGGTGCCACAAATGCGTCCGGATGGCGAACTCCTCGACGTCCATCCCGAGACACGCATAGTCACGAACTTTCGTCTGCTCGCCCCGGATCAAGGGGAGCAGGTCGTGTCCCTGGGCCTGTTCGCTCGGCGGCAGGCCCAGGGCCGCGAGCACGGTCGGGAATAGGTCGACCGTCTGCACAAGCGCCTGGTGCCGCGTCCCGCCGTACCGTGCGCCAGGCATCCTGATGATCAGCGGCGTGTGGATCAACTCCTCGTAGAGCCACGGCCGGAAGCGTCTGACGAACCCGTGCTCGCCGAGCGGCTCTCCCTGGTCGCTCGTGAAGATGACCAGCGTGTCGTCGAGCCGCCCCTGGGCCTTGAGCGCCCCGAACAGTTCGCCGAGCCAGCGGTCTACCAGCGTGACCGTCCCCGCATAGGTCCGCCGCAGGCGGAGCAGCTCGGCCTCGTCGATCACATCGCCCACCGCCCCAGCAGGGACGTCGATCAATACAGGAACGTCCGCCAGGTCGAGGTCGTCGTCCTGATCGTCGTCTTCTTCATATTCTTCGCCGGCTTCAAACTCGTCCGGCTGGGCCGCAACATATTGGTCGCGATAGGGTTGGGGAGGATCCCAGGGCCCGTGCGGGCTGAAGAGGTCGAGCCAGAGGAAGAATGGGGAAGAGTTACCACCACGACGTTCCAGCCAGTGGATGGCTTCGCGTACCGTGCGGGCTACGCCCGTGTTTTCTTCCTCGTTCGATTTCAAGACCGCCCGATTGCGGACGTACTGTTCCCAACGCTCTTTCCAGAGGGCGTGGTCGGGGTCGTCCTCGGGCGGAAGGCGCAGCCCGGGCTCGTCGCGGAGACGAGCGTGCTTGGCCCGGGGGTCGCCTGCAGGAATGAGCGGGTCGTAACCCTGGCCGCGCACCCAGATTACGTCGTCGAACCCGCGTCCGTACCCCTGGCCCACATCACGGAGCAGGGGGACGTCGGAGATCAACGCGGTCCGGACCCCCTGGTTCCAGAGCAGGTCGGGAAGGATCGTTTCGTCGGCTCGGAGAGGCGTCCAGCCCGCCTCCAAATCCGGAAAGCCGTACCGGCCCGTCCACCAGGTTCGACGGGTGGGGAGGGTCGTTAAGTTCTCGGGGAAATGGTGGTCGAAAACGATCCCCTCCGACGCCAGGCGGTCGATATGAGGGGTCTCGATCCAGCCGTTCCCGTAGGGGCCGAGGAAACCAAGGTGCAAGCTGTTGCAGACGACGACGAGGACGTTCATGAGGCGGATTGTAGCGACTTGACGCGCGATGGCCAAGCAAAAGCGTCCGACGCTTGCGAACCTCTCATAAGCGGCCACTGGTTTGTCGGAAGTGACGGATCGCGCTTGGTTTCAGTTCCCCGCGAGCAGGTCGTCCCAGCCGCCGATGTTGGGATCAGCGGTGCGCTCGATCATCGACTCCAGGCGGTCGATGTCTTTGATCACGTCCAACGCTGCGCGTATGGCATCGTCTGGCGGCTGAAATCTCCTGCTCGCGAGCCTGATCAACAATTTCCGCGCTTCCAAGACTTGCCCCTTCTCTTCGCCCGTCTTTTCGCCCTCCTCTCGGCCCTCCTTGCGGCCCTCCTCTCGACCTTCCCGCAAAATCGCCTGGTACGTTGTCGACTCACGCATGGCCGGGATTCCTCTCTGAAGCTGTTTCGCCACTTCCTCATCATATCGCAGGCCCATCAGCACGTATGCTGCAGTCCCAAGCTTCGCGGCTCGAGGGGTGGGCTGCTCGTTGATCCGATCGGTCATCCGGCGAACGACGCTCGGGAGATCCTGCTCGCTCACGTTGGTCAAAGGCGCCAGCGGGACCAGACTGATCTCACCTGTGAGGTAAGTTTCGACGTCCTCGAGCCAGAGGCGTACCACCTGATAATCATAACGGTTCGTGAGCCGCCCGTCTGGTAGGCGGCGCTCGTACACTCCGGTCAACGCTGGGGAGTTCGCCTCCTTGCGCAACAGAACCAGGACCGTGAGCACGGACAGCGAGTGCCGGTAATCGAGCGCGGTTTGTCGATACCAGAGCGTTCGCGTCAGTTCGGATTCGTGGCTCGATTGGAACTCGAAGTTAACCAGAAACGGCTTCGGGCCGCCGACTCGGACGACCTTGTCGGCGGCGGCGGTGAGAGCCGAGACGTCAGAGTCGACAACCTCGATGGGCTCGTGCGGCTCAATCCCCACACGCTGCAACCAGGCGGCCGGGTCGTCCCAAAGCAGTTCCTTCGAGGAGACGTCGAAGCGGTTGAACTCCATGCAAGTGCGCTCATCTGGCGTTCGGAACAGGAGATCAGGGCGAGACGCGTTGCCTGAATGTAACGGTGACCGTGCGAAACGAGAAGAACCGCCCGCAATTCGACTCCCGAAGCCTCCCGCCATCGCGTGACGAGCGTCTTGTCAGACCTGGACTTCGGCCCCATCATTAAGAAGATTGGTCCTATGGGAGTGCGCTTGACGCCTAGGTGAGATGGCAGCGGTCTCGGGCGTCGATGCTGGCCCGTAGGGCCCGATGTTCCGAAGAGAGAGATTCACGCATGGCCGCCGCACCGCTGGAGTTGATGGCCAAGGCCCGCGCGGGCGAAGCCGAGGCGTTGGGCGAGCTTTGTGCCCTGTACCGCAACTACTTGCGCATGGTCGTGCGAACCGGCCTCGGACCAAGGCTGCGCGAGCGTGTCGAGTTATCGGACGTCGTGCAAGAAGCCCTTGTGGAGGTGGTTCGGCAGTTCCCGCAGTTCACCGGCCAAAATGAAGCGGCGCTGGTGGGCTGGCTGCGCCGGCTGGTGGGTCAAAAGCTGGCCGACCTGGGCCGTTATCACAGCCGGGTCAAGCGGTCGTCGGGCGGGACGCCGATCCCGCTCGACGCTCCGTACGATCAAGGGGGCGTTCGGGCTGACCCGGAGGGGGGAGGCCAAGGGGGGCGACTGCTCGATATGCTTGCCCTCTCACAAACCAGTCCGAGCGAGGCCGCGAGCCGCCGAGAGCTGGTGGTGCTCCTCGCCGATGCTCTGACGGAACTCCCCACGTCCGAGGCTGAGGTCCTCTGGCTCTATCACGCCGAGGGGCTGTCGTTCGAGTCGATCGGCGAGCGCCTGGGCCTGAGCCGCAAGTCGGTCCGAGGAATCTGGGCGCGGGGTTTGAAGACCGTCAAACGCACGTTGGAGGGCCCCCCTGGCGGGTCCCTGAGGTACGACGATGGCACGCCGACCTGACCCCGAAGCCTCGGCTGGACCCGGTCCCGCGGACCAGGACCGCGACGAAATCCTCGGCGAGGCGATCGAGACGTACCTGGAATTGGTCGAGGGGGGCTGCGCGCCCAACCCCGAGGAGTTCGCCGCGCGCTATCCCGAGCTCCAGGCCGACCTGGAGGCTGCCCTGGAGGGCCTCTCCCTGGTGCGCGGACTGGTTGGGTCCGGAGGCCCGGGACACCGCCTGGAGTCGGGCCGGCGCATCGCCGGTTACAAGATTGTCGGCGAACTCGGCCGGGGAGGAATGGGGATCGTCTACGAAGCGGTCCACGTGGACCTCGACCGCCCCGTCGCGCTCAAGATCCTCGGCGGCCACGCGGCTCCGGACTCCACGAGCCGTCGCCGCTTTCTCAACGAGGCACGCACGGCCGCCGGGCTGCACCACACCCACATCGTCCCGGTCTTTGACGTGGGCCAGGTCGGTGGACTCTGCTATTACGCCATGCAGCGCATCGAAGGGAGCGGGCTCGACCGCGTCCTGAAACACCTCCGACGCGACCGCTCGACCGCCGCCGGGACAGGCTCCAGCCTGTTCAACGGCACGGGCGCCTCGCGCGCTGCACTGCTCTGGAGCAAGGTGGCGTCGCGCTGGCCTCGATCGAACTCGAAAAGCGGCGATTCGGACTCCACGCTTCGCCTCCCTCCGCCCCTCTCGCTGAGCAAGGGACCCGGAAGCCCCCCCGGTGAATTGGGTACAGATCCCCGCTCCGGCGTCGTTGCTCCGCTCGCGCTGGCGCGACCGCTGGACGTGTCCGCTTCCGCGCTCAACCGTCGAGGCGCAGAGGGTTCCGGTTTGGCCGGCTTCGAGCGCGTCGACCAACGGGCTGATGAGGCTCCGCCGTTCGTGCCTCCTCGCGGTTCGGCCTATTACCGCTGGGTGGCCGAGGTGGGCCGGATGGCGGCCGAAGCGCTCGCGTTTGCACATCTGCGAGGGATCATCCACCGCGACGTCAAACCGTCGAACCTTCTGATCGATGCACGCGGCAACGTCTGGATGACCGACTTCGGCCTCGCCCGGCGCCTCGCGGACCCTGGGCTGACCCACCACGAAGGAATGCTCGGCACGCCCCGCTACATGAGCCCCGAGCAGGCCCGCACCGGCCCGATCGACGGACGCACGGATGTCTACAGCCTCGGCGCGACGCTTTACGAGCTCCTCACCCTGCGTCCTCCGTACGACGGCAAGAGCACGGCCGAGCTGGTCGATCAGATCCGCGATCGCGAGCCGATCGCCCCCCGCTCTATCGACCCGAAGGTGCCGCGAGACCTGGAAACGATCGTCCTCAAGGCGCTGGCGAAGCGCCCCAGCGATCGCTACGCAAGCGCCCAGGAGCTGGCCGACGACCTCGTCCGCTTCCTCCGCTTCGAGCCCGTCCGCGCGCGTCGCATTAGCGTGGCCGGCCGCCTCTGGCGCGTCGCCAGGCGGCATCCGGCGGTGTCGCTCGTGAGTACGGCGGCCGCTGTGACGGTGTTGACCGTCGTTGCGGTGGCCTATCACCGGGTCGTGCGCGAGCGTGACGATGCCGTCTCCCAGCGGCAGCAGAAAGAAACCGAACTCCGACTGCGGACGGTGGCCGAGGCGAAAGAGCGTGCGGCGAGGGCCGCGCAAGCACTCAGCGAGGCCTCGGCCGTGCGCTTCTCCAGCATCACGAACCGGCGCGCTCGGGGCCTGAACCTTCTCAAGATGGCCGCAACGCTCGATTCCGATCCGGGCCTCCAATCCAAGCTCCGCGATGAAGCGCTCGAGTTCCTGGTGCTGCGTGACGTTGAGGAACGCCTGGGGTTCGCCACGGAACATGCGCGGGCCATCACCTTCGGGCCCGGCGGCGAGCGGCTCGCTGCGCTTTCGCTCACGGACGAGGGCGAGGAGGTCGTCAGCCTTTGGGACGTGGAGAGCCGCCAGCCGCTCGAGACCCAGCGGCTCCGCCCGGAAGGCGTTTCGGGCACACCTGGAGACTCCCTGATCGTGCCGCCGGCCCCGGGCAAAGCGGCTGGCCGAGGTCCTGGGCGCGGTGGGATGGGGCTGGCCCTCGCGGGATCGCGCTTGATCGTCCGACTCCCCGCGGCGCAGGGATTCCGGCTCCTGGACGTCGGCACGGGCGCACCGCTCTGCGATGTGAGCACGGAGGGGCGGCAGGTAACCACGATCGCGGCCGCACCTCGTGATACCCATTTCGTCACCGTCGAGGCAGCGTCGCCGATCCGTCCCCGCACGGCCAATGCGCCGCCCGGACCACCGCCGGCCACGGATGAGTTCAAAGTCCGGCTCTGGGACGCACAGACCGACGAGGACAAACCGTTCGCGCCACCCCGGCTCATCGCCACACTTGAAAGCTGGCGGCCAGCACCGGGCACTTATCCGATCGTGGCTGTCAGCCCCGATGGCCGAACGGTCGCCACCGCCAAGGCGCGGACCGAGACGACGATCTCCCTCTGGTCAACCGAGGACGGCACCGCGCTGGAACCGATCGAGCCACAAACGGAGCTGACTGCGCTCGCGATTGGTTCGCACGGTCAGCTCGCCGCAATGGGCAACGGCGCCATCCGGCTCTGGGACCTCGACGCACCTCGCACGGCTCCCACGAGCCTCAACACCGAGCGCAGCTCGCTCACGCAGCTTCGCTTCAGCCCCAACGGCAACCTCCTCGCGGCGGCGGGCTCGAGAATTGCCGACGTCGAGCTCTGGGACACAGCCGCCCATGCGCTCGTCGCCGTCCTGCCGACGCCCGACGGTGTCAGCGACCTTGCGTTCGCGCCCGATGGACGTACGCTCGCGGCCACGAGCCGGAACGCCGAGACGACCGTGTGGAATCTCGTCGAACCTGAGGCGCGCACTCAGTTCAGCGGTCTCGACCCCTTCACGATCTCCATCGCCTTCCGCGCCGACGGTCTCATGGCGGTCGCTTCACCGGCGAACCGCGTTCAGTACTGGCGTCCCGGCCGCTGTGTCGGGACCTCTCCCAGCGCGGATGACGCCAGGGACGCGAGCAAAGAGAAAGAGCCCCCCCGCGCTTCCGCCTCGCCCTTGAATCGCTTCGATCGACCCCTGGCGCTCGGCTTCGACGATCAGGGCCGTCTGCTTGCGCTGGAATCGATGGGGTTTACGATGGGTCTGCGGATCTGGTCGAACCCCATGAAATCGTCGCTCTCAACGCGCATGCGCGTGCCCCTCTCCTCTCCACCGAGTCCGCGCTTCTTCGCCGGCGCCATCATGACCCGCAGCGCCGACGGCAGGACGTTTCTCCTGGCGCGACAGCAGCGCATCCTGATCTGGCGCTCGGCGGAACCCGACATCACGCCCTTGCTCAAACCACCGGCGTCGGTCCTTCCCTATGACACTGAGATCAGCACCGATGCGCTTGCGGATTTCACCGGCGATACCAATCCGGCGGACTTCCTCACCTGGAGCGCTCTCGCACTCGCTCCCGACGGCAAACGACTCTACCTGGTGGACAATGGGGGTGACACACGCGCCTGGAGTCTCGACCTCGACAGCGACGAGGTGCGCCAGCAAGTCTGGGATTTGCCCGGCGCGGCCGTGAATCTGGCGCTCAGCCCCGACGGCCAAACCCTTGCGTTGAGCCTGCGCACGGGCGGCGTTGCCCTGGTTGACGCGCGCACCGGCTCCATCACCGCCCGGCTCCGCGCTCCGATCGGCGAGTCCGAAAGCCAGATCCGCACGCTGGCCTTCGCACCCGACAGTCGAAGCCTGGCGACAGGCACAACCCAGGGCCAGATCCAAATCTGGTCCCTTGCCGACACCGCCGCCCCCCTGCTCCGTCTCCCTGGACGCCGAGGACTCGTCACCGCCCTGACCTACGACTCGACCGGCCGCTACCTCGCCGCCGGAAGCATCGACAAGCTCATCGACGTCTGGGACCTCCAGCGCATCCACAGCGCGCTCGGGCAGCTCGGTCTCGACTGGTAACGGGTTCCCCCGTGAAACATGGGGCTTGGCCCGGCTTGATCGCCGCTTGTGGGATCGGGTCGCCTCGCAACAGCGGCGTGCGGCGCCAAACTCTCGCCTGTTCACGTGTCGTCGGATCTGGCGTTCGTTTGCCGTTTGATGCCTATTATCGCGTATATCGTCATAACCCCTTGTCCCTCTTCACCTTCCGAATAGTCGTCCGAATTGCCCATTCGGTAATTCGGAACCCATTGTTAGCCTTGGGGTTCCGAATTACCGAATAGGCCGCGCACATGCGCACTCTCGTTATGGGCGGACGTTGCGACCGGCTTCTCAGTGCGCACGCTCGTAGCCAGCGCGACCGTCCCGTGAATGAAGCGCGTTCGAGCGTGCCGCAATTTGCCTCGAGTGTGCATTGTGTGCGTCTCCCATCGTTCGTATCCCCTCGCATGCAGGAACTTCCCCTCGCGAGAAAAGACTGTGCCTTGCCGTGAAACGACCGTCTTACGATCCACCGTCGAATCGGAACGTCGCCGGAATCCGTTGCCCGGGACAACGCGGAGATCTGGAAATTGCACGTCTCCCTACTCTATATGCTCCGGGTAACTTGCTAGCTTTTGCCACCCCCGACGGTGATTCGACGGGGTGCTTTCCTCGGTTTCGCGCGATTTTTGTGTGGTAAGTTTTTCGTCATCGATGACCGTTGACCGTTCACAACGGGCATGATCCGTGAGGCCGAGACTCAGGAAGCCTGAAAAAACGGGGCAGGCACCTCGATGACTCGAAGCCAGTCATCCACCTTTTGATACAAACCCGCTCTACGATTCACAACAACACGCGAGGATCACGCCCCGGGCTCCGCGGCTGACGCTGCCACCGGTCCCTGAAGAGGAAACGATGGAAGACCGCACACTCGCCGAAACATTTGCAACGGCTGTCCGTCACCATCAAACGGGCCGAGACGGCGAAGCCGAATCGTTGTACCGGCGGATCCTTGAAGAAGCCCCCCAGCACGCCGGTGCGCTTCACCTGCTCGGCGTCCTGATGCACCAGCGCGGCGAGCACTCGGAGGGGATCGCGCTCATCTCCCGAGCCATTGACCAGTGCCCCGATCGCGCTTCGTATCACAACAACCTCGGTGCGGCGCTCCTGGCGCTTGGGCATTCCGAAAAAGCCGGCGCGGCCTTTCGCCGGGCGGTTGCGTTGAAGGCCGACTACGCTGACGCCCATTCCAACCTGGGCATGATCCTTCGCCAGGCCGGGGATTTGATCGAGGCCCGCCGCGCTCTCGAAACGGCCCTCCGGTTCGCCCCGGCGCACATCGACGCCCTCCACAACTTGGCTGACCTGTTGCATGATCTGGGCGAGTACGAATCGGCGATCCTCAGCTATCGGCGCGCACTGGCATATGCACCGGATCGCGCAAATCTGTGGAACAACCTCGGTAATGCACTCGTTGCACTGGAACAAGATGACGAGGCTGTCGAGGCCTATCGACGCGCCGTGGCCTGCGACCCACAGCATCTCCCCGCGCACATTAACCTAGGCACGGCACTGGCACGTTTAGGACGTGTGGTCGAAGCTGCGGACAGGTTCGTGGTCGTGAGCCGGCTCGAACCCGACGAACCCCTGTGGCGGCTCCGAGGCGCGACACTTTGTCCCATGGTCTTTCCCGATACGCGAGCCATCGATCAGTATCGCGCTGCGCTGGAATCTGTGCTCGATGGTTTCAACACCGGCGTGCCCTTGAACCTTGACACCCTAACGACATCGGGCTGCCATCCCCCGTCGTTTGAATTAGCCCACCACGGGCGCGAAGACCGGGCGCTGAAATCCAAATTCGCCGCCGTCTTTCACGCCAACTTCCCGTCGCGTCCTCGCCATAAGAGCAAAGGAAATCATCGCATTGGTTTTGTCGTGACACCCGGCCGTGAGGGTGGATTCCTGAGGTCGATGGCAGGCATCATCGACGGTCTGCCAAGCGATCAAATCCGTCCTGTCGTCTTTAGCCCGGAGCGCGGGATCGAATCATTGCGGGCGGCAATCACGAACCCCGTTTGCGACTTCGTGCCATTGCCCAATCCTTTCAAAGCAGTTGTGGAACGCGTGGCCGCCGCCCATTGCGACGTGCTCTACCACTGGCAGATCGGGACGGACGCGGTGAACTACTTCCTCCCGTTCGCCCGACTCGCCCCGGTTCAGTGTACGTCGTGGGGAACGCACGGTACATCGGGGGTCCCGAGCGTTGATTACTACCTCTCGAGCACGCTGCTCGAACCCGAGGACGCCGATGCGCACTATAGCGAGACCCTCGTGCGGCTCACCACGTTGCCCACATACCAGCGCCGCCCGACGCGACCCGACCCGCCCGCGACTCGCGCCGAATTCGGCTTGCCGGAAGACGCGCACCTCTACTGCTGTTTACAACGCGTGCTCAAGTTTCATCCCGAGTTCGACGCACTCCTTGCCGGCGTCCTACGCCGGGACCCGCACGGCCTGGTGCTCATCCGCGACGGGCGTGCGGCACACGCCGCGGCGCTCCTGCGACAACGATTCTTCACGAGCATTCCAGACGTTGCCGAACGAATCCGGTTCCTCCCTGGCCGAGACACGCGCGGGTACTATCGTTTGCTCTCGCTGGCCGACGTTGTTCTGGACACATACCCGTACGGCGCGGGTTTGACGGCCTACGACATCTTCGGACTTGATCTGCCGCTGGTTACACTGCCCGGCCCCTACGCCGTAGGACGCTACGCCTGAGCCTGTTACGGCAAAATGGGACTCTCCGACCTCGTCGCGCACTCGCCCGAGCATTACGTTGATTTGGCGTACAGACTAGCCGAGGACCCCTCCTGCCGGCGCGAGGCAACGTCGCGCATCGCCGAGGCGAGTCGCGCCTTGTTTGAGGATCACGCTGCTGTGCTTCATCACCAACATGTATTCAATCGATTTTTCGAGATTGCGCGCAGGTCCTAACATGAATCGGCGGTGGGGTATCCGTCGATTGCGGGCACCGTCAGAATCCAGCGAATACGTGTAATTCCATGAAAGTTGAATCGACTGATCATAAATAAAGAAAAAAAGTTCTTGACATTAGCCTAGAAGCTTCGGATTATCTCGCCATCGGGTTGAGAGTCATGTTTGGCAGCTCGTAATGTTGGACATGATCTTCAATCCTTAGAGCACAATCTACTCACACATTCTTCGCTACGGGGTGGTCTCAATCTTCTGGACCGTCCCTGGGCGGGCGTTCGTTTCGAGTCC
>DAIDJG010000175.1 GCA_027451445.1 Singulisphaera sp. | reverse complement strand
AAAGCGGGAGCAAGCCCCCGCACTCCAAAGCCTGCGGCCCCCGCAATTTACGCGAAACCTAAATTGAAACGGCCCTGGGGTCCCCGTTTCCCCGCCTCGTCGGATGGGTTATACTTTTGTTCGACACGCATTGTGCGCCGTCATCGAACCGCCCCGAGATCGCGGCATGGACCGTCCATCCCTCCCAATACTGCTGATCCTCCTCACCGTCACCGCGGGGCGGGCTGAAGAGCCTGTCTCCGAGTTGAAGCTTGCGCCCGCCAATATCGTTCTTGACGGTCCGTCGGCGCGGCAACAGATCCTTCTGCTGGGTACGCTCGATGGCCGGGCGGTGGATCTCACGCGCCGGGCAAAATTCCGCTCCGAGAACGACCAGGTGGCCACAATCGGCCCAGACGGCGTGGCGCACGCACGTGCAGACGGCTCGGTGGTGATCGTGGCGTCGGTCGGTGATCAGACGCTAAATACGACCTTGACGGTCGCGAACGCGAATCGGCCCTTCGAGCCGGTCTTCGAACGCGACATCGTGCCGATCCTCACTCGAGCGGGTTGCAACGCGGGCGCCTGCCACGGCAAGGCGCGGGGACAGAACGGCTTCCAGCTTTCGCTGCTCGGTTTCGACGCGGACTTCGACCACGCCGCCATCGCCAAGGAAGCCCGCGGCCGACGCGTCTTCCCGGCGGCTCCCGAGCAGAGCCTGCTGCTCCGCAAGGCGTCGGCCCAGCTTCCACACGGAGGCGGCCGGCGCCTCGACCCGCAAAGCGAGTCGTTCCAGGTGCTTCAACACTGGATCGCTCGAGGCATGCCCCGAAGTGATCCGACCGCGCCGAAGCTCGAGCGAATCGTCGTCGAGCCCTCGGACCGGATCATGGCCAACGGCACGGACCAACAACTTGTCGTGACCGCCAGGTTCTCCGACGGGACCAGCCGGGATGTCACCCCACTGGCCGCCTTTCAGTCGAACGAGAGCGCCATCGTCGCGGTGACGCCGGACGGTCTCATCAAGGCGGGGCCAATCCCGGGCGAAGCAGCGATCACCGCACGCTTCCGCGACAAATTCGCGACGTGCGAGGTCACGATCCCCTTGCCGGGACTCGTCCCGACGGGGGTCTACGCCACATTACCAAAATCCAATTTCATCGACGGCCACGTCTGGGCCAAGCTCCAACGGCTCAACCTGACGCCATCGAGCCCCTGTGATGACGCGACATTCCTGCGCAGGGCGTCGCTCGACGCAATCGGCCGCTATCCTGCGCCCGAGGAGGTTCGCGCCTTTCTGGCCGATCAGGACCCCGACAAGCGGGCCAAGCTCGTCGACCGGCTCCTGGAACGCCCGGAGTACGCCGACTTCTGGGCGAATAAGTGGCTCGACCTGCTCCGGCCGAACCCGTACCGGGTGGGGATCAAGGCGGTCCTGAACCTCGACGCCTGGGTGCGCGACGCCTTTCGGCGCAACGTGCCGTACGACGAGTTCGTGCGCGGGATCGTCACGGCCAAGGGGAGCACGTTCCGTAACGGCGCGGTCACGGTCTTCCGCGACCGTCGTGAGCCCGACGAGATCGCGCCCATGGTGAGCCAGCTCTTTCTTGGCATCCGCCTCGAATGCGCGAAGTGCCACCATCATCCATTCGAGGTCTGGGGCCAGGACGATTTCTACGGCTTCGCCGCCTACTTCGCCCGGATCGGCCGCAAGGGCACCGGCCTCTCGCCCCCGATCTCCGGCAGCGAGGAGATGATGTTCACCGCGAAGTCGGGCTCCGTTCAGCATCCGTTGACGGGTCAGACCTTGCCTCCCAAGCCGCTCTTCGGCTCCGCCCCCACGGAAACCGATCCCGAGGCCGACCCGCGCGAGAACCTCGCCAACTGGATGACCAGCCCCGAGAACCCCTACTTCGCCGAGGTGATCGTCAATCGCGTGTGGGGCGAGATCATGGTCCGAGGCATCGTTGAGCCCGTGGACGACCTCCGTGCCACGAACCCGGCGAGCAACCCGCCCTTACTCAAAGCACTGGCCGCCGATTTTCGCGAGCACAGCTACGACCTGAAACACCTGATTCGCACGATCATGACGTCGTCGGTTTACGGACTCAGCTCGAGGCCCAACGACCGGAACGCTCCCGACACCCGCAACTACTCGCGCCACTACCGCCAGCGGCTCCGCGCGGAGGTCCTGCTCGACGCCGTGACCGACATCACGCAGGTGGCCGAAACCTTCGACGCCGCGCCCGCGAAAACCCGCGCAACGGCCATCTGGACCCACCGGACCCCGTCCCTCTTCCTCGACACCTTCGGCCGCCCCGACCCCAACCAGGACCCGCCCTGCGAACGGACCACTGACACATCCGTCGTTCAGGCGCTCCACCTGATGAACTCGCCCCACTTGCACGAAAAGGTCACCAGCGACTCAGGCCGAGCCGCCAGGCTCGCAGCGAGTGAGCGATCGACCGCAGAAATCGTTGAAGAGCTGTACCTGCTGGTCTATAACCGATTCCCAACCGATGAAGAACGGGCAATCGGCCAGGACATCTTCAACCGGCCGAAATTCACGAAACGCGAATCCACAGAGGATCTACTCTGGGCCTTACTGAACTCGGCGGAATTCATTTTCAAAGACTAGGAGATTTATCCGCAGATGTCGCAGATGGACGCAGAGAAAAACATTGGAAAGATTTTTAATGGAATTATTTGCATTTCCTAATTCAATTTAATCTGCGTTCATCTGCGACATCTGCGGATAAACCTCTTTTTTGCCGGTGGAGCATTCGATGGCGATTCATAAGAGTTGTGAGTCTGTGACTCGTCGCGACTGTCTGCGGCTCGGCCTGGGTGCCTTGATCGGAGGCGGGTTGGTCGACGCCTTACGGCTGCGTGGCCAGGCCGCGGTGGCCGGGGCTCGGCCGACGAGCTGCATTCTGATCTGGATGGACGGCGGACCGAGCCACTATGAGACGTTCGATCCCAAGCCGGACGCGCCCGCTGAGATCCGTGGTCAGTTTGGGACCATCGAGACCGCCGTCCCCGGCGTGCGCTTTTCGAAGCACGTGAAGCGGCTCGCCGCCATCGCCGACAAGCTCGCGATTGTCCGCTCGATCCGACATGAGCAAGGGAACCATGGCGCCGGCAACCACTACATGATGACCGGTGCGCCGCCGCGGATCCCCGTCGGTTGCGGGGCGTTCGTCAGCTTCCATCCGAGCCTCGGATCCGTTGCGGCGTATGAGCGCGGAACGAAGGGGGGCCTGCCGCCGTACTTCACGATGCCGAGCATGTCACGCTCGGGTGGGCCGAACTTCCTCGGTGCGCGTTATGCGCCTTTCGTCCTGGCCGATAACCCCAGCTCCACCGAGTTCCGCGTGCGCGACGTCGCCCTTCCCCGAGGCTTGAAGGACGAGCGGTTCGACGCCCGGCGCGACCTGCGGACGCGCGTCGACCGGTTCCAGAGAATTGCCGACAAGGCGGCGGGCGATCCGGTCAATGCGCTCGACGACTATTACGAGCAGGGGTACAACCTCGTCTCGTCGGCCGAGGCGCAGCGAGCGTTCAACATTCAGAGCGAGCCCGACACGGTGCGCGACGCTTACGGGCGCAACGCATTCGGCCAGCGCTGCCTGCTGGCCCGCCGGCTGGTCGAGGCCGGCGTGCCTTTCATCACGCTCAACGAAGGGGGCTGGGACCATCACACGTCGCTGTTCGATTCGTTCGACAAACGGTTCCCCGCCTTCGAAGCGTCCATCGCCGCTCTGATCCAGGACCTTGATGCGCGTGGCTTGCTCGACTCGACGCTCGTCGTCGCCTTGGGCGAGTTCGGCCGGACCCCCAAGATCAACAAGGACGCCGGGCGGGACCACTGGTCGAACGCCATGTCCGTCCTGTTCGCCGGCTGCGGCACGCCCGGCGGCCAGGTCGTCGGGGCCACGGATAAGAAGGGATACTCAGCCGTCGAGCGCATACTCTCGCCCGAGAACTTCGCGTCGACGATCTACATGAAGCTCGGCATCGACCCGGGCAAGATCTATTACAATCCGAACGGACGCCCCGCTCACCTCGTGAGCGATCCGAACCCGATTGCCGAGCTCATGGGTTGATGCACCAATTCGTACGCGGCATGAGAAGCATTCCCCTGCTCTCGTTTAGGGCGGTTTACGGTCGGGTTACGCATATCGGACGGGCAATCGTCCATCCGCAACACGAGCACCTATCACTCCCCCCCTTGGGAAGGGGGGGTTGGGGGGGTGGGGAGTCGGCGCACGTATTCAGTTGGTCCCGCGCGTCTCAACCGTCAAGCGCAGGAGAGTGGCTTGGGGCTGCACTGCCGGCATCGGACGGCCAATGCCCACCCCCCCTACCCCCCCTTCACAAGGGGGGGAGTTATGAGGCGACTCCGTTGCTCGAAAGCTGCGCCGACCACCAACCGCAGACGCAAAACCGAAGACGCGCGCCATCAAAACTCCTCGCCATCGCCCTCGTACTGCTGCCGGGTTCGTTCGCTTGGTCGAAGCCCCCTGCGCTCGAAAAACTCTTTCCCCCCGGCGGTCCGCAAGGGAAGTCTGTCGCCGTGTCACTGACGGGATCCTTCGACCACTGGCCGATCCAGAGCTGGTCCGAGCCCGCCGGTCTCACAATCAAACCGGAGAACGACAAAGGCAAGCTCACGATCGACATCGCGCCCGACGCGGCCCTCGGCGTGCACTGGATCCGCCTTTACGATGACGAAGGCGCCACCGCCCTCAAACCGTTCATCGTCGGCAACCTCCCCGAGGTGGTCGCCAGCATGCCGAAGGAGGGTCCACAGGTTCTCGACACTGCACGGGTCACGGTCAACGGCCAGCTCACCAAGCGAGGCGCTGTCGATGAGTTTGCACTCACATTGAAGAAGGGCGAGACGCTTGTCGCCTCCGTCGAGGCCAACCGTCAGCTCAAGTCGCCCATGGATGCCGTCCTCCAGATCGCGCGCCCCGATGGGATCGTGCTCGCGCAGAACGACGACGAACATGGTTTCGACCCCCAGCTTGCCTTCGCCGTACCGGCAGATGGTACCTACCACGTTCGCCTGTTCGCGTTCCCCGCCACGCCGGACAGCACGATTGGCTTTGCAGGCGGCAACGCGTTCCTCTACCGCCTCACCCTGACGACCGGCGGCTTTCTCGACCATAGCTATCCGCTCGCAGTCTCGCGTGCTGAGCCCGGCCAGGTCGAAGTGTTCGGCTGGAACGTACCCTCGGAAGCCACGCGACTCACCGTACCGACCGATGCCAACGCGGAGACGGCCTTCGTTGCACACCCGCAACTCGCAAACGCGTTCGAAGTCCGCCTCGAGACCCACGCGGCCCTCGTCGAGCATGAGCCGAATGACTACGCTCATCCTCAGTCGCTGGCCGTGCCCGCGACGGTCACGGGCCGCATCAACCCGGCGCGGGACGTGGATGTCTACGAGTTCTCGGCGAAGAAGGGTCAGGCGGTCATCTTCCGGATCGAGTCGCGCTCGCTCGGTGCGCCTCTCGACCCCGTTCTGCGCATCACCGACCGCGCGGGCAAGAATCTGGCTGAGGTCGACGATGCGGGCAAAGAAGCCGACGGCGAGCTGACTTTTTCCGCCTCTGAGGATGGCACGTACCGGCTCACCGTGCGCGACCTCAACAGCCAGGGGGGCGACCGTTATGTCTATCGGCTTACGGCGTCGATCCCCGAGCCTGATTATCGCCTCTCCCTCGCCGCCGATCGTTTCACGCTCACTCCCGGCAAGCCGCTCGAGATTCCGGTCACCGTCGAGCGCAAGCGCGGCTACGACCGCCCGATCGACGTGCGCATCGAGGGTCTGCCGGACGGTGTCGAAGCCGCTCCTCTGCGGTCCGAGCCGAAAGGGGACTCGTCGCGCAAGGTGACGCTCTCGCTGACCTCCAAACCAGGCGGACCGCCCGTCTCCAGTCCGTTCCGCGTCCGCGGAGCGTCGAACGAGGAGCCGCCGCGCACTCGGCTGGCGCAGATTCCGATCGCGGGCTTCGACGTCTCGACGACACAAGCCTGGCTTACTGTCGTTCGGAGCGAGGAGAAGAAATAGAATAGCTTACGCATACATGATATGAACCATAATACAAACCCGAAGCGCAAGCGAGGACATAATAATAGTTTTATCACTTGCGCTTCAGCTTAGCATTACGAGCAATAGAATCACATTATGTCCATTAGCTTGCGCGTCGGGTTAGTGTTGTGAATTCTCACTCCAATCGAAACGCAATCGCACATGAGCGGCGGTAGTACGGAGAATTCGGCGATCTCGGTCAGCGACCTCCACGCGTTCTGCCTGGACGCTCTCACGAAGGTCGGCGTCGGCGAGTCCGACGCCCGTACGACGGCCGACGTACTGGTGACGACCGATACCTGGGGCGTCCACACGCATGGCGCGAAGGCCTTGGCCGGCTACATCCGGCGCCTGCGGGCGGGCGGCCTCCGTACGCACGCGAAGCCGTCGATCGTCGCCGAAGGGCCGGGCTGGGCCATGATCGACGGCGAATCGGGACTTGGTATGGTGGTCTCGGTCTTCGCGATGCAGACGGCCATGCAGAAGGCGAAAGCCTGCGGCATCGGCTACGCAGGGGTGCACAACAGTTGCCACTTCGGGGCTGCGGGGTATTACGCCGCACTCGCCGCCGAGGCCGATATGATCGGGCTGGCGATGGCCAACGACGGCCCGAGCGTCAATGCACCCGGTGCGCGCGGACGTGTTACCGGCAGCAACCCCTTCGCGTACGCCGTCCCGACCGGCGAAGGGGATCCGATCCTGCTCGACATGGCGATCAGCACCGTCGCGGGCGGGAAGGTCGCGGCGGCCCACGCCCTGGGCTTACCGATCCCCGAAGGATGGCTGCTCGACCTCGACGGACACCCAACAACCGATCCTGCTGCGTTCCTCCAAGGTGGTGCTCTGACCCCCGCGGGCGGTCACAAGGGCTATGGGTTGGCCCTGATGATGGAGTCGCTTGCGGGCGTCTTGACGGGCGCGGGGTTGACCCGTCAGATCCTGTCGTGGATTAGCGACGATCCTTCTCAGCCCACAGGTCATGGAGCCGCGTTCGTGGCCATCGACATCGGCGCGATGATGCCGATTGCCCAGTTCAAGCAACGCGTCGACAGAGTGTGCCGCGAGATTCGAAGTGCACCGCGGGCCGACGGGGTCGACCGGATCTACGTGCCGGGCGAGATCGAGTGGGAACGGCGCCGGAAGGCCCTCGCCGACGGGATCGTCTTGCCCGGCGATGTGCTGTCAAGCCTCGCGGCTCTGGCGGCGGACTTATCGATGGAGGAGGTTGGCCGTGCCCGCAACCGCTGAACTTTCCGGGATCGTCGTCCCCTTGCTCACGCCTACGGACGCCGAGGATCGCGTGGATGAGCCAGCGCTCGTGCGGTCGATCGATCGGCTGATCGGCGCGGGCGTGCAGGGAATCTTCGTGGGCGGCTCCGCCGGCGAAGGCCCGTTGCTCGCGGATCGCGAGTGGGACCGGCTCATGGAGATCGCGTTCGACGCCACGCGAGGCCGCGGCATCCTGATGGCCGGGGCCCAGGACACGTCGACACGCCGCGTTGTCGCGAAGGCGCGCCGGCTCTACGGACTCGGGTACCGCGATATTGTCGTGACGCCGACCTACTACGTGCGCTCCTCGACCGACGACGAACATCTGCGGCTGTTCGAATCGTGCCGCGAAGTGGGTGATGAGATCAATATCATCCCCTACAACATCCCGCAGGTCGTCGGTTCGGTGATCGCCGTCGAGACGTTTGCGAAGCTAGCCCGCGAAGGCGCGGTGCGGTACTGCAAGGAAAGCTCGGGAGATCTTGAATACCTCGCACGTCTCGTCCACGAAGGGGGCGCCGACGGCCTCAAGGTCTTTGCCGGGGAAGAACGGAACGCCGCCGAGGCGCTTCGCATCGGCGCTGTTGGGCTCGTGCCGGTGTGCGCGAACATCGAGCCGAAGCCGTATCTGGAAATGATGGAAGCCGTCGGACGGGAGGATGGTGCGCTGGAGCGGCACCAGGAGCGCATTCGGGCGCTCGTTGCGGCGCTCGTACTGAGCGGGCCGTGCTGGCTGTCGGGGCCGAAGTATGCATTGGGCCGGCTGGGGATCGGGCCGGGAACCCCGGTCGCGCCACTGCCAAGGGCGGATGACGAGCAGGCTGCGAGGATTGATCGGTTCTTGATGGGTTGAAGGGCGCAGGACGGGTGATTTGCGCTGTACAGTTGTGGGTTTGGCTGTGAATTGGATTGTTATTATAGTTGAAAACTTGCTTTCGCGGAGCGAAAGACGACTATCGATGCGCCCTTGGGTCAGCGAAAGGCGACGTCGATTCGGCTGCTCTCAGGGTGTTCAGGCGCTATCGGCGGATGGATCGTGCCGGACGCTGAGGGCGAGGAGACCTCCCATCGCCAGGGTCACCGCCATGGTTAATTCGCCCGCGGTAAAGCTGCCGGTGGATGTTTTCAACTGACCCATGACGATCGGTGAAAAGAATCCCCCGATATTGGCCAGGGTGTTGATCAGGGCGATCCCTCCGGCCGCCCCTGCGCCGCTCAGGAAGGAGGTCGCCAACGACCAGAACGGACCCATCATGCTCATCATGCCCGCCTGCGCGACGGCGAGCGAGATCAGGGCTAGGGTCGGCGAACGAAGGTAAGCACTCAGGCACCACCCGGTGGTCGCGACGAATGCCGGCAGGGCGACGTGCCACCGTCGTTCGCCGCCGCGGTCCGAATGTGTGCCTACGAAGAACATCGCAATCACGGCGGCCAGGTGGGGCAGTGCCGATAACAACCCCAGCCGAAGTTTGCTCGCGCCGGAAAAATGGCCCTCGAGGATCTTGGGCAGGAAGAACCCGAGCGCGTTGGTGCCCATCGCGAGCGTGAAATAGATCGCGATCATCAGCCAGACGCGGCGGTCACCCATCGCCCGGAGACGCGATAGACCGTGGCGCTGTTCGCGATTTTGCTCATCGCGCGCCATTCGCTTGGCCAACCACTCCCGCTCGGTGGGTGTAAGCCAACGCGCATCATCGGGCCGGTCGGTCAGGTATTGCCACGTGATCAGTCCCAGCACCACGGCCGGAATGCCTTCGATCAAGAACAACCATTGCCAGCCCGCCAACCCGGCCAGGCCGTTGGTGTACTGGAGCAAGGCTCCCGAAAGCGGATAGCCGATGATCCCCGAGAAGGGCGACCCCATCATGAAAATGGCCACCACACGCGCCCGTTCGCGCGCGGGGAACCAGTAGCTGATGTAGAGAATGATCCCCGGAAAAAAGCCGGCCTCGGCCACCCCCAGCAACACCCGCAGCAGGTAAAAGCTCCACTCGTTTCGCACGAACATCATGCACGCCGAGACGATGCCCCAACTCACCATGATCCGGCTGATCCAGCGACGGGCCCCCATCCGGTGCAGAATCAGGTTGCTCGGCACCTCGAACAGCATATATCCCAGGTAAAAGACCCCCGCGCCGAAGCTGAAGACACCCTCGCTAAGGCCGAGGTCTTTCAGCATGCTCAGCCGGGCGAAGCCGACGTTGACCCGGTCGAGGATGTTCACGACATAAAGTAGAAACAGGAACGGGACGAGCCGGAGTGCGACCTTCGAGAAGACGATTCGTTCGAGCGAATCATCTGCGGAGGAATGCTCAAAGAATTCTGGACTGACATCGACGGACATGCTGTAGGTACCCCGGGGAAGATTGGCGCGGATCTATTGTGGCTCGAACTTGCTCGTCGTCAAGCACCCAACGACGAACGCATCCAAGTGTTACCGCGGCACCGAAACGCACACTTCGCGGCAAGTTCTGACCCGAACTTTAAACCGGTAATCGCTCACGAATTTGGAAAAAAGACCTGTCCTTACCGTTACGGCGCGCGCGATTATTTCTCTATGGCTCATGCACCGATCGACAAACCGTCGGTGACCGAACAGGTCCGCCGCGCCGCCGCGGGTGATAAGGAGGCCTGGGAAGGCCTGCTCAACGAGCATCGTGCGCGCTTGCGGAAGATGGTCGCCGTTCGCCTGGACCGGCGGCTTCAGGGGCGGCTCGATCCGTCCGACGTGCTTCAGGAGGCGTTCCTTGACGCCACGGCCGGTCTGCCCGCCTTTGCGGCCCGGCAGGAGATGCCGTTCTTTCTCTGGCTGCGCTGGCTGACAGGGCTCCGGCTGACCACGTTGCACCGGAAACACCTCAGGTACCAGATTCGCGACGCCGGGCGCGAGGTCTCCCTCGAACGTGCCGGTTTGCCCGGGGCAAGCTCCGCCGCGCTCGCGGCTCACCTGCTCGGCCGAGAGTCCAGCGCCAGCGCCATCGCCATGAGGCTCGAACGGAAGGCGCGCGTGCAACAGGCGATCGATGCCCTCGAGCCCCTGGACCGCGAAGTCCTCATCCTGCGCCATTTCGAGGAGCTGACCAACATCGAGGTCGCGCAGACTCTCGAGATCCAGGAGGCCGCTGCGAGCAAGCGTTACGTCCGCGCCCTGCGCCGGCTCAAAGTGGCCCTGAGCGCCATGCCGGGGGGCAGCGTGGAGTTCCGACCGTGAACACTGCGGACAGCCAGCCGACACGCGACCCGTTCGATCGTCTGGCCGAGTCATTCCTCGATCGCTTCCGTCGGGGTGAACGTCCATCCATCAGCGAATACGTCAAGGCAAATCCTGAGCTCGCGACCGACATCGAAGAGCTCTTCCCCGCCCTCGTCGAAGTCGAACAACTCAAATCCGAGGGCGCGACCGACTCCTTCGTCGCCACCAAGCGCCCCGTGCTCTCCAAACTGGGCGACTATCAGATTCTCGGCGTCGTCGGCGAAGGGGGCATGGGCATCGTTTACGACGCGTTGCGTACGTCGCTCCGCAGCCGGGTTGCGCTCAAGATCATGCACCCGAGGTTCCGGGAGAACGCGCGGTATCTCCGCCGATTTCACGTCGAGGCGTGCGCAGCGGCATGTCTCCACCATACCAATATCGTCAGCGTCTTCGACTACGGCGAGATCGACGGCGTCGTCTATTATACGATGCCCTACATCACCGGGCAGAGCCTCGAAACAATCCTCCGCGACATCAAACGGATCCGGGGCAAGCTCTCCGATGAGTACTTCGCGCGTGTCGCCCACAAAGCTTCCGATCGTCTCGAATCGGACCTGACGCTCTGCGACAACGCCGATTCGCCCGCCTCTTCCAGGGGCGCGACGGCCTCCAACGCGGTCGTGACGGGGTTGCTCACGGGATGCTTCGGCGGTCCGGCCGAACCGGCGGAACCGAACCAACCCTCCGCAGAGGAGAAACCGCGGGCAGATCCACAGGACACGCCCGTCGAGTCGGCGTCCCGCTCGTCTTCGACGCGGCAGAACACCTCGTCGGCCCTGAGCGAGCAGACGGAAGACCGTTACTACCGCGAAGTCGCCCGGATCGGCGCGCAGGTGGCTGATGCGCTGTCGTACGCCCATCAGCGCGGCATCTTGCACCGGGACATCAAGCCGTCGAACCTCCTGATCGACGAGCTCGGCAATGTTTGGGTCACCGACTTCGGCCTCGCGAAATTCGAGGAGGGCGAGAACGTTTCCCTCTCGCGCGACCTGATCGGCACCCTCCGCTACATGGCCCCCGAACGGCTGCGCGGGGTGTCAAACCGGTGTTGCGATATCTACGCACTCGGTGCGACCCTCTACGAGATGTTGACCCTGCGTCCGCCGTTCGGAGGCACCGATCAGCACGCGCTGATGCATCAGATCGTCCACGAGCCGCCAGTTTCTCTGCGACAGCATGACCGGAAGATCGCCGGGGACCTGGAAATCCTCGTCTTGAAGGCGCTGGCGAAAGACCCTCGAGACCGCTTCACAACGGCCCAGCAGATGTCGGAAGAGCTGCGCCGGTTCGTCGAGGGCCGTCCGATTCAGTCGCGCGCGTTCCCGGGCTACGAGCGGGTCTGGCGGTGGTGCAAGCGGAACCCAGGCCTGGCCTCGCTGACGGCCCTGGCGGCGGGGCTGATCGTCACTCTGGCGGTGGCGGCGACGGCGGCGGCGTACGTCTTCCGCACGCAACGCAATGCGCTCGAAGCCGCCCAGAAGAAAACCCATAGCAGCCTTACGCGCGCGGAGTCGGCCGAGGGCGACCTGCGACGACAACTCGGACTGACCCGGGATGCGGAGCGCAAGGCCGTCGCCGCACGCCATCGTGCCAGCCTCGCACTCGGGGAATCGTTGCTCAACGAAGGCGCGGCACTTCAGCGTAGCGGCGCGATCGGTCAGCGACACTTCAGCCTCGATAGGCTCGGCCGGGCCGCGCAGATCTTGCGCGACGATCCCGACGGCCAGAGCAAGATCCCCGTCATTCGCGACCACGTGATCGCTGCGCTCGGGCTGACCGACATTCGGATCCGCAACAAATTCAATGTCGACACCGATCTCATGATCGAAGTCGACCGAAACTTTGAGTTGCTCACTTACGTAGACGCCAGGAGGCGAGAGACGTTCATCCGGCGCGTTCGCGACGGTGAGACGTTCATGCGGATCCCCGCTCCGAAGATACCGTTCTGGTACGGCAAGGCGAATTTCAGCCCGGACGGTCGATACCTGCGCATCCGATACGCGGTCCGCGGGGAGCTAGGAATCACGGAGGTCTGGCGCCTAGAGGACCGGCAGTGCGTGCTCAGCACGCAAACGCGTGCGGATGCTTATGCATTTCACCCCAACGGCCGGGACTTCTATTACGCGCCGGGCCAGACGGGCCTGGCGGTCTGGGACCTCGAAGCGCGGCGGGAGGTGAAGCGTCTTCCCTTCAGCGGCCGCAACCCGCTGGTGCTCCTGCTCGATCTCGAGCATTCCCGGTTCATGGTCAACGATATTGTCGAGCGCGCCATTCGCATCGTCGACCTGGAGACGGGGCGCGAGCTGGAGCGCTGGACCGAGTCGTCGGGCCGCAACGCGATGTCGATCAGCGCGGACGGCCGGTTGCTCGCGTCGGCCGACACGAATGGGTCGATCTTTATCTGGGACATGAAGCGGCAAACTCTCGCATCATCGCTGCTGGGGCACACCCAGTTCGTCGGACAATGCCGGTTCGCGCCCCGATCGCACGTGCTGGCGACGAGTAGCTGGGACTACACGCTCCGGTTCTGGGATGCCTCGTTGGGCCGCCCCCTGTTGGATGTCAAACAGGCGAGCTTCGTGGCGTTCGCGCCCGACGAGACGAGGGTGGCGCTGCTGCTTGCCGACAAAGAGTTTGCCGTGGGCGACGTGGCTTATCCCGAGAGCTACCAGGCGCTCAATCCGGAGATGATCGGCAACCGCTCCTACGAACAGACCGAGCAGGACGGGGTTCGCTGTGCGCAGTTCAGCCCGGACGGACAGTTGCTGGGAATCGGCTTGCAGGAAGGCCTCCACCTCTATCAGGCCAAGACCGGCGCCTATCTGGGTCTGCTCAACTCGGGTCCTTGTGATTCGGTTCATTACGATTCCTCGGGAACTGCCGTGATTTCAGGAGGAGTCTGGGGTTACTACCGTTGGCCCATACGGCGATCGATTCGGAACTCGGCCGCGGAGAGCGTGCGCACTGAGGCGCTCCGGATCGGTCCGCCGGAGTTGATCACACCATTGACCCAACGCCCGGACGTGTCCAAGGCCGCATGGCTCCCCGACCAGAAAACGCTGGCCGTGATCGACAATCCCGCCGCGCAGATCCGGTTGATCGACATGTCGCAGTCGCACCCGGCGCTCAGGCCGTACGACGCACTTTTCAGCGCACAGAATCACCGCCTCACCACGGTTGCGATCAGTCCCGACGGCCGGTGGGCGGCCTCCGGCGGCTGGAAAGAGTGGGGGATCATGCTCTGGGACCTGCCAGCGCGTAGGCTCGTTCGAATCCTCGCCGCGAGCGATGCGCCCAGCGGGAGCAGCATCTGCTTTGTCGCCTTCAGCCCCGACGGCAAGAAGATGGTTTCCAGCTCATTCGCTGCGGTTTATGATTATTTCGTCTGGGACGTGGACTCCTGGACGCGCAAGCCCTTGCTGTCCGAGCGCGGCTTTGCCTCCCAGCGCGCCCCTGTATTCAACCGCGACGGGTCGATCTTGAGTCTGTTGACCGCGGATTCTCAGATTCGCCTCATCGACATGGCGACGGAACGGACGCTGGCGAATCTGTCGAACTCCTTATCACTCAACTCCACGCCGATCGCGTTCAGCCCTGACGGCACGCAGCTCCTGGCGGGCACCAGTACCAAAACTGCGCTGCTCTGGAACCTCAGGCGGGTGCGCGAGTGGTTGCGCACCATGAAGCTCGACTGGGACAGTTCCCCCTATCCGGCCGGGGCGGAGCCGGTCGCCCCACCGCTCGAAGTCGAGGTCATTGGACAGGTGCTCGCGCCCGACGCGAAACACCAGGACGACTTTGCCGAGGCTTCGGTCCGGCTCCTGCTCAATCCTGATGACACGGATGCCCTGATGATGCGAGGAAACGTGTTGGCGGCCCGGGCGCAGGACGGCGAAGCGATTCGCGACCTCGTGCGACGTCGCGAACTGATCACGCACAAGGAAGGGCCGGATCAAGGGCTCGCGCTCATTCTGAATCGCCACGCCCGCCGCCGCCTCAATCTCAAGCCGGCCGACCCTGCCCCTCAAGAAACCGTTGAGCTCGCGAAACTCGCCGTCGAGATCGCCCCCAACGCGCGCGACTATCTCAACACGCTCGGCATCGCCCTCTGCCGCGCGGGCCGCGACG
Source organism: Singulisphaera sp. (assembly GCA_027451445.1). Classification (GTDB taxonomy): domain Bacteria; phylum Planctomycetota; class Planctomycetia; order Isosphaerales; family Isosphaeraceae; genus DAIDJG01. The sequence continues at coordinate 27,417 of DAIDJG010000175.1, read as the reverse complement.
CCGAGGCCTTGCCTCATCTCCAGAAGAGCCTTGATACCGGCACCGGCCAAACGGACGCCCAGGATCTGTACTTCCTGGCGATCGCCCACCACCGTCTGGGGCACGTGGAGACGGCAAAGGAGTTTCTCAAACGTGCACAGGAATGGCACGCGCGACACGTCTTCTCCCTGGCAGTCGTCCAGGACGAGCTCAATCGGTTTCGGGCGGAGGCGGAGGCGATCCTCGCAGTGTCGCCGTCCGAGGCGGTCGCGAAGGGAATCCAATCGAGGCTCTCGACCCAGGTGCAATCCTTCACAAATGCACTTCTGAAGGGCGGTCCGAAGAAATAGGCGGATGGCATTCAAGTGGCGAATCTGGACTGCCGCAGCAGCAGCATCGCGGATTACCAACTCGCACAACGTGCCAACAAACGACCGCAACTATAGCACTGACCAATTCGCAGATCGTCGTCACAGCAACGATCTCAAACCAATTCGGGTCCTTCCACTCCTGCGATATGAGTGCAAAGACCAGGGCAAGAACCAGCCCGACCTCGAATACGACGATCACGTCAGGCCGACGAAACCAAGCCGCAGCAAGCGCGATCAGAACGAGCGAGGAATGCACCACCCATAGCTGAAGAGCGACGCCATTGATCTGCTCGAAAGCATCAGGGCGGCTGACGTGCCGAAACGTCATTTGAAGGAAGCCTTCGAGATCGGGGCGACCGAATAACAGCAGCGCGGACAAACCGATCCATACGACGAACAGCGTTCCGACGAGCAGTGTTCGGAACAGACCGCCCACAGGTGACTTGGACGTAGCAGGCTCTCGTCGCGTCATCGAGGCTGATCGGGTGGTTAACGTACCGGCAGTCATCAAGGCCACTGAAACGGAACGTAGATCCGCGGTTGATCACAAGACGAGCCCGTCGTGTAGACGTCAAACAAAACGTTCGCAATGTCTGCGGCGGTCTTATCTGCGTAGACCCTGTTGTTTTCGAACCGACCCTTGTTCGAGAGTGTGAGGATCGGGAGGTGACCCAGTATCCAGGAATCGTCGAGCGTACGTTTCAAGGAATTTGGACCGTCGTCGTTGCGGTTGTCGGTGAACAAGACCCACCGTTCGCTCTGACAGTAATTCCACAGCGGGCGGTCATCCATGCCTCGATCAAGCCCGAGGTCTCGGAACGTGACAAATCGAAGATTGAGCGATTCGAAAACCTCGGTTAAGCCCATCGCTTGGAGCAAGCGGACGAGATAGGGCAAGTGACCTTGAACGTTGACATCCGCCAGGAGGCCCGCCATGTCACAACGCGCTTCCTGACCGCAGTTCGGTTTCGGCCAGCCATTCCTTAAAGGTTGGGAGTTGTCGCGAGGCGGATCCGTTGCATTCCTCTTGCCCTTCGGTGCTTTGACCTTGAGTCTCGTCCCGCCGACGTTGGGCGAGCCATTCCTTGAAACTCAAAAGTGCAGCGCGTGTCTGCTCCGCTCTTTCGATCACCTCGGGGGGATTTCCCGCAGCCATCTTGGCTTCGATTCGCAAGAATCTCCCCAAGACATCTGGTTGGTTCAGGACGTACGCTCTCGCGGCGGCCACCTGTTCGGACGTCAGATCATAACGCTGACAGATTGATGCCTCTGTCACGTCTGAATCCAGAAAGTGGGGGATTAAATCGTATATTGTGATCCGGGTGCCTTGAATCTCCGGCCCGCGGCCTCGATCATGGATCAAATCGGTCGTCATTTGCCTTCTCGGGTCCGGGGTAGGGATAGCTCAGCGGTCTGACCCGGTGTCCACCGCCCGAACCGCACTCTTGGTTTAACAACTACACAAGTCATTGTATCGGTCGATGGGTGGGCCGGAAAGGGCTAATCCCCATACACCAGGCTGCGATCATGGAGCGTCAAGGCATTCTCGCGTGAGAATTGAACGTACGCCTCAAGCCTTATCTTCAAAATCCTCCAACCTCCCTGCACCGCGTCCCGCTCCCCCCTTTCCCTTCCCCGCCCCCGACGTCGCCGGGACCTCAGGTGTGCGGGCCACCTGGGGAATCAGCTCGTCGATCGCGACGTCCCACTGCATCATGCCGATGGCGACGATGGCGGTCTTCTTGCGAGGGTCGAGCTTCACGATGCGCCCGGGCCTATCGTAACCAAAGCGAGGGACGACCACGCGGTCGCCCGGCTGAAGGCGGGCCCGGGCCTCGACGAGGCGGGCGTCGTTCTCGGCCTGGCGCTGAAGGTCGGTCATGCGCTGGGCCAGCGCCTCGCGACTGCGCTCGGCCTCGGCCTGTGCCTCGAGCGCGGCTTGACGGGCGGCCTCGGCGTCCTGGCGCAGCTTCTGGACGATCTCCATCTCCGGCACGCGATCGCCCCGGCTCTGTTCGAGGTAGCGGCCGGCACGCTCGACCAGATGTTCGGGCAGGTTCAACCGGCGCGCGATCTGGAGTGCATTTGACTGACCGATGTCGCCGGTATGCAGGCGGTACAACGGTCGCAGGGTTTCCAGGTCGAACTCAACCGCGGCGTTCTCGGCCCTCGGGTTCGTGAACGCGTAGGTCTTCAGGTCGCCGAGGTGCGTGGTGACGATCGCCCGGCAACCCACACTGTCCAGCTCGTCGAGGATCGCACGCCCGAGCGCGGCCCCTTCGGCCGGGTCGGTCCCCGCGCCCATCTCGTCGAGGAGTATTAGAGAATGTTCTGTCGCGTGGGCAAAAATCTCAGCGACGCGCCGGATGTGCGACGAAAAGGTGGAGAGCGACTGCTCCAGGCTCTGCTCGTCGCCGATGTCGGCGAGCACGGCGTCGAACACAGGGAGCTGCGAGCCTTGATGTGCGGGGATATGTAGGCCCGATTGCGCCATGACCGCGAGGAGTCCCACCGTCTTGAGCGCCACGGTTTTGCCGCCGGTGTTGGGGCCGGTCACGATCAGGATGTGAAATTGAAGGCCAAGGTGAACGTCGATCGGCACGACGGTCCTCGTCTCGGCCGGCGCGGGGGCCTCAACGGCCGGTGGGGCTTCCCCTTCCGGGGCCTCGGGAGCGGGGGGCCTCAGCTCGCCTCGGAAGAGCGCTTCGAGCAGCGGGTGGCGGGCGCCTCGCAAAACAAGTTTCCCCTCCGTGTTGAAGTCGGGAGGGGACATGCGGTAATCGAGGCTGAGGCGTCCTCGGGCGAAGACCAGGTCGAGCTCGCTCAGAGTCTCGAGCGAGCCGAGCAGCGACTCGGCCACATGCCCGACCTGGGCACTGAGCCAGCGGAGGATGCGGCGGATCTCCTTGGCCTCTCGGGCACGCAGAAACGAGAGCTGCGCCGATTGTTCGGCAATGGCCTGGGGCTCGATGAAGACGGTCTCGTTGCTGGAGCTCGTGCGATGGACCGACCCCTGAATCTCGCCCCGGTGCTCCTTTGCGATCGGCAAGACGTAATGGTGGCCGACCATCGTGAAGTTGGGATAGCGGAGGATGCGTTTGATCTCGTTGGAGCGGAGCATCCTGCGCAGCGTTTCCTGGATCCGCTCCTCGGCCTGGCCGATCTCCCGGCGGATCTCCGAGAGCTTGCGGCTGGCCGTATCGAGGATCGTCCCCCGGCTGTCGAGGCACCCCTCGATCGCGTTGACCACGCCCGAGAATTCGCCGATCTCCCGTTTGATCGCCCCGAGTCGCGGAAACTCATCGCCGATCCGGCCCAGCCAGCGGTCGAGATTGCCCACGGCCCGTAACGTTTCAACCACCTGCGCCAGCTCTTCCGGATCGAGCATCGACCCGACCTGTGCCCGGCGCACCTGGGGCCGGATGTCGTGCAGGCCGCCGAACGGCGGCGAGAGGCCCGCGACAAGGGCGTCGGCCATCTCGGTCGTGAGGGCCTGGCGCGAGCGGATCTCCCCCAGGTCGCGGCTCGGCTCCATGCGCCGGGCTTCGTCCTTGCCCAGCGAGCACGCCGCGCGCGCGGCGACCAAGGCGCGAATCTTGTCGAACTCCAGGAGACCCAGCGTATGCGTGTCCATGAAACCTCGCGGCGCACTCGACCATCGACCCCACAGCGACACGACCCAAAGGGGACAGGTTCGCTCTGGGTCTATTATCGCACGTCGCGGGCCAATCGGGCCACGTCGCTGCATTGCGTCGGCGTATGCGATCTGCAATGCGGCCGCACAACGACACACGCCCGCTCCGCCGGAAAAGGGGGACAGGCACCTCGAAGACTCGGAGCCCATCCCCCTTTTTCGGCTCCGCTCCACTTCCGGCACCGACGCCTACTTCTTCTCTGTCGCCGGTGGCGCGATGGCTGTGGCGGTGGTGTTCGACTGGAGCATGGGCTGGACGTATTCGCGCCAGGGCTGGGGTTGGATCCCAAAGTCCTTGCCGGTCATGGACCGGAGTGCTTTCAACGACGCATACCGGATGGCCGGCCGATCGTTGTCCATTCCCTGCACGAGGACCTGCAGAATGCGCGGATCTTTCGGTTTGAGGCTGGCCAGACCCTCGATCGCGGCGACATTGGCATCGAGCAAGGCGTCGGCGGCCATGATCCGGCTGAGGATCACGGCGTCCTCTTCACGTCCAACCTTGCCCAGGGCACGGCAGGCTTCGACCCGAATGAGCCCTTCCGGGTCGTCGACGGCCCGACGCATGGCGTCGCGGGCTTCGGGGAGGCCAATTTCGCCGAGCGTCCGGCAGATTGCAGCGCGGCTGGCGGCGGGTTCGTTGGCCAGTTCGAGCCGCTTGATGAGGACGCGAACGACATTTTCCTTTTGTTCCTGGTTGTCGTACACGTTTGGCGACGCGAGCTTGTTGTAGGCGACGAACCGCACATTCGGATCGGGATCCTCCTGGGCGTGTCGGAGGATATTCGTCGCGGTGGTGCCCACCGGGTAAAAGTGCGCACACCCACCCAGGGCGAGTCCCGCAAGGGCGACCCAACATGCGTAGGCCCGACGTATCGAGAACGTGTCATCCATGACCGTTTTGGCCTTTCCCGCGACGGATTTTCGAAATGACGAGCGTGCGGGTCTCCCGAGGCGCGGTGCATCTTAGTCGGAAGCCCCAAATCGGCCAAGAGCAACTCTGAGAGTGGGTCGCGTTGTCGCGTTTGAATGGCTCACGGTACCCCTGTGCGCCATTTTCGTCTTCGCGACGGCGAGAACATATAACTCCCCCCCTTGGGAAGGGGGGGTTAGGGGGGGTGGGCCTTTGCCTCCGCCCACGGCCTGTGGCGTTGGGCGCCCGCGATCTCGTCATTTCCCAAAGAATGGCGGTCATCCACCAGACGGTTGACGGCGATGAGCCGTCGGCCGCGGTTACTCCCCACCCCCCCCCTACCCCCCCTTCCCAAGGGGGGGAGTTAATATGTTCGTCTCATTGAGACGAATGAATTGAGCGCGTGGGCCGACCGGTCGCGCACAACGCGGTCGCGATCCCCCGTTAGCGGGACTTACCCGACTCCAACTCCTTGACCACCTCGGGTTCCAACACGCGCTTGACAGCCGGAAGCTGCCCATAAAGTGCACTGAACGTGCCTGCGTTCTCCGCGCCGGCGGCGGTGTATGTCCGCAGTCCGCGCAGCACGTCGGCGCGCTCGCTGTCGGGGAAATCGAGGTGCTTCAGTCGAGTCGGGAGCCACTCCTTACCAGCGTAGCGATCCATCAGCCGCTCCAGCTTGACGAGCGTGAGCTGGCGGGCGGGGACCTTGCCGGCGGCGGCTCGCTCGATGAAACCCGCGCGATTCAGGTTGAGGTTGTATTTCCGGTGTCCGAGATTGGGCTCCGGAGCTCCCTCGTCAACGATCCCGATCGACCAAAGCTTGTCAGCGCTCATTGGCAGCTCAAACACGGCGTGCGGCCCCGCTGCGCCCACCAGCGACGTACCTGCGGGAACCTTGTGTGTGAACACCTCATAATCACTCGACGGTAAAACATCCAGCAGCGTCAACCGCCCGTCCCGACTCGTCATGAGGGACTTCGGATCCATAGTGAACCCCTCGGGGAATTTCGTGGCGTCGAACGGTTGGACCCAACGCGCACCGACCTGGTTGATGGGGACGAGCATGTCGGCGGTCGACCAGTAGATGGAGACGGGACACGTGATCGTGGGAACATGGGCGAGGGGCGAATGGGCGAACCAGGTCGCCTCATCGTAATCGGCGCCGTAGACGTTCTGGCAACCCTTGAGGAGAGTAGCCACGGCGAAAAGGAAGGGAAGTTTCGCATCCTTGCTCCCCTGCTGGGGACCAGCCTTGTCGAACTGTTTGTAGAAATAGGCTGCGTTGTAGCCCCAGTTCACGGGCGGAACGTCCGGGATCGCCCCCGCGAGTGGGAAGGTCTCGGCCGCCTGCATCAAGGTCATGTATCCGCCGGCACTGCCACCGCCGATGATCACGCGCGTGTCGTCGACGAACGGGAGCGCACGCACCATGTGCAGCAGGGCGCTGTCGGGGTTGATGGTGCGGAGTAAGGGATTGGTTGGCAGCTCTCGGGGCGACGAGACGATCCATCCGAGTCGCGAATAGATTTGGTCCATGCCATCGGCCATCTCGTACCCGCTGGCGAAAAACAGGGGACGCTTCGCCTTCGGGTCGGTGCGGACGGACTCCGGCAGGTAGAGCTTGGCCTTGCCTTCCTTCTCGGCGCCGTGCTCGTCACGGTAGGTAAATGACAGCAGCGCCTTGGACGACGTCGAGCCCGGCGTCAACGGTGCGTCGACAAAATGCAGGCGCGAGGCCGGACTGCTCTTGAGCCCTTCAAACAGCGGTTTGACCCAGCTCGGCCCTTGGAACGCTGAGCCACCGTCGTCCTTCACGTTCGACGCGAGTTGCAGTGTCCCCCAGGCATCTCCCCGGTCGAGGGGTGCGCCATGGATGCTGCCGATGACGGTCTTGGTTATCGGAATCTGGAACGCATCGAAGTAGGCCAGATTGAAGCGGATCGTGTCGCCTGGCTTCGCCTGGAGGTCTTGCTTGTCGCCCGAATTAAGCGGCACGGCCCACTCGAATACACACATCCCCGACTCGCGACCCAGCATGCCCTGGCCGTCTTGCTTCGCGTCGTCGTCTTCGCCTTTGCCCGCGGGTTTGACGTGCTTATCACGGTAAACGGGCCCAGCGATCGCCTTGCGATCGTCACCCGGAGCGATCTGAGGTCCCGAGCCAAACGCCAACATGGCCCCGTCGGCGACGAGGGGCGAGACACTGTTGTCGACCGTCTTGTCCGGCACCCTCAGGGCGACGTAAAGGGCATTCGCCGAATTCATCACGCGCAGCTCACACGGGCGCGTTTCGATGCCGTTCGGACTGAACCGGATCAGCGGCATGTCAAACTTGAGTGCGGGCGCCTCCTTCCACTCGTCGGCGCCGAGCACGCCATCGATGGTCGGAGCCTTGGAGCACGGAGACGAGACGATCGCTTTCGGTAGTGGTGCGCCTTGAATCCTCGGCGCACAAGCGAGCGGAATGAGGGCAAACAGGGCGAGGCTCAAGCGTTTCATGGATGTACGCCCCATCATAAAACCTCATGTCCGGCGGACAGCGCCCACCGTCGTTCCAAGGATCGAATGCCATACACTAACCCGATGCGCAAGCGAGGAATGATAATATGTATCCCTCGCTCGCGCTTCGGGTTAGTGTTATTATCTTCATCATTGCCCCAGCGTTGTCCGACGCCATCGATCCCGATGGCCTGCGGGCGTTTAAACGAACGCTTTCACCGCTTCCAGCACAACGTCGAGCCCCTCGCGCAGGCCCTCCTCGGTGATGATCAACGGCGGGTTGATCTTGATCGCCCCGCCGCCGACTCCTACTGGTGCAAACAGCATCACGCCCGACTCCACGCAGCAGCGCACCACTTCCCAGGCCGTGTCGTGATCCGGGGTCGTCGTCCCCGGCGTGACGAACTGGAGAGCGGAGACCAGTCCGACCGTCGCGACATGCCCAATCTTGCCGTTCGAGGCACGCTGAATCGTGGCCGCCGCCTCGGCGAGGATCACGCCCAGCCGCGCTGCGTTTTCCACGGCCCCCTCGTCCTCGAGCGCCTGGAGATTCGCCAGCGTTGCGGCGCAGCAGACCGGATTCGCGGTATGGGTACTGGTCATCTCGCCGGGGCCGTACAGGTCCATAACATCGCGACGCCCGATCACGGCCGACAACGGCATACCGCCGGAAATCCCCTTGCCGCAGGTGATGAGATCGGGCGAAACGCCGAGATGTTCAAATCCAAACATCTTCCCGGTCCGGCCGAACGCGGCCTGGATCTCGTCGAAGATCAGGAGTACCGAGTGCTTGTCGCACCACGCGCGCATCTGCCGGGCGTACTCGGGCGGAAACATCTGGGCGTTGCAGCCCTGGTAGGTTTCGGTCATGACCCCGTACACGGTGTCGGGCGTCACGCCGAGCTCGGCGAGCTTCTTTTCGAAGAACGCGAACGACGTATCCTTCGTCCGGAATCCGTCGGGAAACGGCACCTGGACGAATTCGGGATGCGTCCCCGGGATCCACGACTTGAGACCGGGAGAGCCGCCCGCGAGCTGGGCGCCGAGGGTGCGCCCATGGAAGCCGTTCTCGAAGGTGATGAGGCGCGTCTTGCCTGGCATATCCCGGCGCACCGCATAGGTGCGCGCGAGCTTCATCGCGCACTCCGTGGCCTCGGAACCCGTCGACAGCAGGAACACCTTCTCCAAGGGGGCTGGCGCCATGGCGGCGAGCTTTCCCACGAGCTCGACGCGCGGCTCGTTCGCGAAGCAGTACGTGTGATACAGCCCCGTGTCGAGCTGGGTTCGCATGGCCTCGAGCACCCGAGGATGGCCGTATCCCATCGACGCGACCAGGACACCCGCGGAGAAATCGATCCACTGGTTCCCGTAAGGATCGCGGAGGTGGAACCCGTCCCCCTCGTGCCAAATGATCGGCGGCTGCCCGCCCATCGAGGTCGGCTCATACTTGCGCAGTTGCTCGAACCGCGCAACCGACGCCGGCACGGGGATCGGCGTCACGATCCGCCGGTGGGTCGTGGTGATGTGGGGAACGTCTCTCGGTGTCAGGGGAAACTCGCGACCCATGGAAAAGCTCCGTATGCACACGTGCAAATAAAGTTCGGTAACTCAATGAACGCACTCAGGGGCTTGCGCAAAAATAACCGTTACAACTTGGCCGAACTACAGAATCAAGAGTGTTTTGTTATGACTCTCTTCGTTTCCTTCTGTTCAACGTTGATTGCGGCGGGCAGGAAAAGCCTTGAACAGAAGGAAACAAAGGAAACGAAGAGCATACTAAGATGATTCGAGAGATAGCTAATAGCCAAGTTGTAAAGGCTATTTCTGCGCGAGCCCTAAGCCCCGCTGAGGGTGAGGTAGCGCGTGAGACCGCGCTCGTAATCGATCACGACAGGGAACCCCTGTTCCTGAATCGAGCTCCGGATCGCTTCGTACACCAGCCCGAGGTAGGCGGTATTCGCCGGTGTGGGGATGAGGTCGGCGGCGTCGATCTCAGCGAGCATTGCCTGGCGCTCGGCAAGGTCGGATCGTTCCTGGACCCGCAGCGCCCCCTTTACCAGTGCTTCGATCGCGCGCCAACCGTAGCCCACCATTTCCTTTCCAGGCCTGCCATCGCTCCGCGGGATGAAACTGACATAATCACTGCCGCCGTCGGCGACTCGCCCCGGGTTGCGGTCGCGGCAGAAGACGTAATCCATGCCTCGGAGGTTATCCTCGTGCCGGAAATACGTCCCGCGCAGGTCGGTCGGGTTGTAGCCCCAGATCTCCAGGCCTTGATGGTTGCGGCCGCGATGATCGCTTGCGTGCTGCAGGCCGTTGATGAGCTGGAGCACGCAGTGATCATAGGTTATCTGAGTCGCCGCCCACGAGTAGCAGGGCGTTCCCGATTCGAACCGGCCCAGCACGCCATTAGCCGCGACCTGATGGGGACGGAAGCCGGTAAACCATCCGAACTGATCGACGTAATGGCACCCCACGTAGCTCGCCGGGTCAGAGGTCGCGGGCACAAAGTGCCGATCGAACGGGCTGCCCGCCCGGATGTAGGGGTCGGACTCGATCATCGTCGCACGTGCGGCGCGAGGGATGCCGTAGTAACCCTGGCGCCAGTGGTCGCGCGCGAGCAAGGCCCGGTAGTCCCACCGCTTGTGAAAATCGATGCCCACGAACAGACCCTTCTGCCGGGCGAGGTCGCGGATGGCGATGGTCCCCGCGTAGCTCGTGCACAACGACTTCACCGTCACGACATGAAACCCAGCCTCGAGCGCTTCGAGGATCAGAGTTTCATGCGCGGTGTCCGGGACAGCGATCATGACGATGCTGCCGGGCGGAAGCACCGCGTACATGTCGCGGTAGTAGTCCGGCCGTCGCAGGGCGGGGTCGGTGTCGAGCGACGGATACGTCTTGAGCCAACCCGCCGGCAAGTCCGGGAAACGATCTCTCCACCAGGAGAGACCGACGAGCTTGCGGAGGCTCCCGCTGCCTTGCGCAGCGATGTGGATCTGCCCGATTTCTCCCCGGCAAACCATCTGCGCGAGGGCGGGACCGTTCTGATCCTCCATGATCATGCCGGCGCCCACGACCCCGACCTGAGGCAAGGCCTCTCGATTTCGGGGCAAGGCCCCCATGACGGACTCCTTCTCACTCGCCCCAACGTCAAGGCTCACCGGAGTCTTGGTGCTGAGGCCGAAAGAAAGAGCGTACCGTGGAAAACACGTGCGCTCAAGTTCGGACCGACGTGGTCGCTCTGAGCTTCGCCCGGATCGGCGCACTATTGATCTCAGGAGCGCACAAACCGGCGCGGGCCTCCCTGCCCGCGCGTTCATTGCCATCAATGCCGCGACTTCGACGCACGTAGCGAGCGTGCCGATGCCGAGGCCAGTACAGCATCGACGGCCGCGGGCGACAATCGTGGATGAGCCGCCACGACCGCGTGCTTCACGGCGCGATGAGGTCGCTTGGGCGGCGGGTCAACCGAAGGACCGACCAGTGCGGTCCGGTTGAACGTCGCGACGTAGTTACTGCCGGGCTGGCCGTTGGCCTTGCCGTCGAGGAACACGCCGTTGGTGTCGGTCAGACCGCCGGGCGGCAGCCCGTGGACCGTGAGCTGGTACGTGATCGTCAGCGGCAAGCGAGCGTTGGGTCTGAGGGTGACGGTCAAATTCGCGTCGTTGTAGACCGCAGAGTTAAATGTGTAGAAGTGAGTCTTTCGGCCCTGGAGCCCCAGCAAGACGTAATTGGCAGGGTTCTGGGCCCGGGTGGGATCCAGGTGCTCGCTGAACGTCAACACGATCAGGGTCGGCTGATTGTGGTACCCCAACCGCGCCAGGTTCAGGACCGTCGGGCCGGACGTGATCTGCTCGCCGCCAACGCCGCCGTTTGGCGTGACCGTAATGGTGACGGTTGTGTTGTTGCTCGCGTTGTTACCGTCGGAATTGTGGTACATGAAACTGTCCATACCGACGAAATTCGTGGCCGGCACGTAGGTGAACGAACCGTTGGCGTTGAACGTCAAGGCCCCGTGCGCGGGCATCGACACGAGCGCAGCGGTCAGCGTCCGGCCCGAGAGGCTCACGTCGTTGAACAGGACGCCCGACGGGTTGATCGTCAGCGTCGTATTCTCCGGCGTGTGGAACGCGTCGGGGTTCGCGATCGGCGGCAATGTGGGGGTCACGTTGATCGTGACCGTCGCCGAGTTGCTGGTGGCCGTTCCGTTCGAGTCGAAATAGGTGTAAGTATCGACCCCGACGAAACCGGCGTTCGGCACGTAGGTGAACGAGCCATTGCCATGGAACGTGAGCACGCCGTGCACAGGTTGCGTAACAACGGTGGCGGTCAGTGTGCCTCCGCCGACATTGACGTCGTTCGCCTGCACGCCGGGTGCGGCGATGTTCAGCGTGGCGCCTTCGGGCGTCGTGTACGCATCGTTGTTCGCCACAGGAGCCGCCGGGGTGACGTCGATGGTGACCGTCGCCGTGTTGCTGTCGGACGTGCCGTTGAAGTCCTGGTACGTGAAGCTGTCCGAGCCGACGAACCCGGTGTTGGGCACGTAGGTCAACGAACCGTCGGCGTGGAACGTCAACACGCCGTGCGCAGGCTGCGTCAGGGCCGTCGACGTCAACGTCCCGCCGCCGATATTCGAATCGTTGACCTGAACGCCTGGCGCAGGCCCGGTCAGGGTCGTGTCCTCGGGCGTGGTGTAATTGTCGTTGACCGCGACCGGAGGCAGCGGGGTGACGTTGATGGTGACCGTCGCGGTGTTGCTCGTGTTGTTCCCGTCCGAGTCGTGATAGGTGTAGCTATCCGACCCGACGAAGTCCGCGTTCGGGACGTAGGTGAACGAACCGTCCGCGTGGAACTGCAAGGTTCCGTGCGAGGGATTGGTGACGACGGTCCCCGAGAGCGCCTTGCCCGAGGGACTGACGTCGTTGCTGAGCACGGCCGGAGCGCTCAGGGTCAGAGTTGTATTCTCGACCGTCGTGTAGAGGTCGTCATGCGCCACGGGAGGAGCCGTGGGGGTCACGTTCAACGTCACGGTCGCGATGTTGCTGAGGTTGTTGCCGTCGAAGTCGTGATAGGTGAAGCTATCCGACCCGACGAACCCGTTATCCGGCGCGTACGTAAACGAGCCGTCGGGGTTGAACGTCAGTGTACCGTGCGCGGGATTGGCCACGACGGTCGGCGTCAACGGATTGCCCGAGGGACTGACATCGTTGACCAGAACGCCGGGGACACTGACGGTCAAGGTCGTGTCCTCGGGCGTACTGTACGCGTCGTTGTTCGCGATGGGGGGCGCCGTGGGGGTCACATTGAGAGTGACGGTCGCGATGTTGCTGGAGTTGATGCCGTCGAAGTCATGGTAGGTGAAGCTATCCGACCCGACGAAGCCGTTGACGGGGACGTAGGTCAACGACCCGTTCGTGTTGAAGGTCAGCGACCCGTGCGCGGGGTTGGTGAGCACGGTGGGCGTCAGCGGGTTGCCGCTGGGACTGGTGTCGTTCGACAGGACGCCGGGCGTGGCCACGTTGAGTGTGGTGTCCTCGGGCGTGCTATAGGCGTCGTTGTTCGCGACGGGAGCCTGGTTCGCCGCGGGCGTCACGGTCAAGGTGACGGTGGCGATGTTGCTCGTGTTATTGCCGTCCGAGTCGTGGTATGTGAAGCTGTCGGTCCCCACGAAGCCGGAGTTGGGGACGTAGGTGAACGAGCCGTTGGCGTTGAACGTCAAGGTCCCGTCCAGCGGGTTGGAGACCACAGCCGGCGTCAACGTGCGGCCCGTGGGGCTCACGTCGTTGTCCAGCACGCCGGGCGCGGAGACGGTCAGCGTGGTGTTCTCCGGCGTGCTGTAGGCGTCGTTGTTCGCCACTGGCGGAGCGGTCGGCGTCACACTGAGCGTGACGGTCGCCGTGTTGCTGGTGTTGTTCCCGTCCGAGTCGTGGTACGTGAAACTGTCCGAGCCCACGAAACCGGGGTTGGGGACGTACGTCAACGAGCCGTTGGCATTGAACGTCAAGGTGCCGTCAGCGGGCATCGTCACGTCGCTGGCGGTCAGCGGCCGGCCGCTCGGACTGGTGTCGTTGGCCAGGACGCCGGGGGCGCTCACTGTCAGAGTTGTCCCCTCGGGCGTGCTGTAGGTGTCGTTGTTCGCCACCGGTGGCGCGGTCGGGGTCACGTCGAAGGTGACCGTTGCCGTGTTGCTCGTGGTCGTTCCGTTCGTGTCCTCATAGGTGAACGTGTCGGTCCCCACGAAGCCCGGATTGGGAACGTAGGTGATCGAGCCATTGCCATTGAGCGTCAACGTCCCCTGGGTCGGCTCCGTCACCACGGTCGAGGTGAGCGTCCCACCGCCGGGGTTCGTGTCGTTCGACTGCACGCCCGGCGCAGTGACGGTGAGCGTCGTCCCTTCGGGCGTCGTGTAGGTGTCGGGGTTGGCCACGGGCCCCTGGTTCGTGGGCGGCCTGACGTTGAGCGTGACGGTCGCCGTATTGCTGGTCGTGGTCCCGTTCGTGTCGTCGTAGGTGAAACTGTCGCTCCCCGTGAAGCCTGGGTTGGGGACGTAGGTGAACGAACCGTTGCTGTTGAACGTCAGCGTCCCCTGCGAGGGCGCGGTGACCACGGTCGAAGTGAGCGTCCCACCGCCGGGGTTGGTGTCGTTGGACTGCACGCCGGGCGAAGAGACCGTCAGGGTCGTGCCTTCGGGCGTGTTGTACGTGTCGTTGTTCGCGACCGGGGCCTGGTTCGCTGCCGGCGTGACGTTGATGGTGACGGTGGTTGTGTTGCTCGTGTTGTTCCCGTCCGAGTCATGGTACGTAAAGCTGTCCGTACCGACGAAGCCCGAGGCAGGCACGTAGGTAAACGACCCGTTGGAATTGAACGTCAGCGAGCCGTCGGCCGGGTTGGTTACCACCGTCGCGGCCAGCGGACGACCCGTCGGGCTAACGTCGTTGGCCAGCACGCCGGGCGCAGCGACGGTCAGCGTGGTGTTCTCGACCAAGCTGTACGCGTCATTGTTCGCGACCGGTGGGGCCGTCGGCGTGACGTTGATCGTCACGGTCGCCGGGTTGCTCGTGTTGTTACCGTCCGAGTCGTGATACGTGAACGAGTCGACCCCCACGAACCCCGCGTTGGGCGCGTAGGAGAACGAGCCGTTGGCATTGAAGCTCAGTGTCCCATGGGCGGGATTGGCGACAACCGACGACGTCAGCGGTCGGCCGCTGGGACTGAGGTCATTCGACTGCACCCCGGGCGCACCGACGATGATGGTTGTCCCCTCGAGCGTGCTGTAGGCGTCGTCGTTCGCGATCGGGGGCGCGGTCGGCGTCACGTTGATCGTCACCGTGGCCGTGTTGCTCGTGGCCGACCCGTTCGAGTCCTCGTACGTGAACGTGTCGGTGCCCACGAACCCGGCGGTCGGGACGTACGTGAACGAGCCGTTGGGATGGAACACCATCGTACCATCCGCGGGCGGGGTTACGACTGTCGACGAAAGCGTCCCGCCGCCGGGATTCGTGTCGTTCGCCTGCACGCCGGGAGCACTCACGGTCAGCGTGGCCCCTTCAGGCGTGCTGTACGTGTCGTTGTTCGCCACAGGCGCCTGGTTCGCCGGCGCCGTCACGTTGATCGTCACCGTGGCGGTGTTGCTCGTGTTGTTACCGTCCGAGTCGTGGTACGTGAAGCTGTCCGTCCCCACGAAACCGGCGTTGGGCACGTAGGTCAACGACCCGTTGGCGTTGAGCGTCAAGGTGCCGTCGGCCGGCATCGTTACGTCGCTCGCGGTCAGCGCCTGGCCGCTGGGGCTGCTGTCGTTGCCCAGCACGCCGGGAGCGGAGACCGTCAAGGTCGTGTCCTCGGGCGTGCTGTACGCGTCGTTGTTCGCGATCGGTGGGGGCGTCGCGGTGACGTGCAGCGTGACCGTCGCGGTGTTGCTCGTGTTGTTGCCGTCGGAGTCATGATACGTAAAGGTATCGGTACCGACGAAGCCGGCGTTGGGCACGTACGTTATTGAGCCATCAGCATGGAACGTCAGCGTGCCGTCCGCCGGTTGCGTCACGTCGCTCGCGGTCAAGGGCCGGCCACTCGGGCTGCTGTCGTTGGTCAGCACGCCGGGGGCAGAGACGATCAGCGTCGTGCCCTCGGGCGTGCTGTACGTGTCGTCGTTGGCCACGGGGGGAGGAGTGGGTGTGACATTCAATGTCACGGTCGCCACGTTGCTTGTCGCAAGTCCGTTCGAGTCGTCGTACGCGAAGCTGTCCGTGCCCACGAAACCGGGGTTGGGAACGTAGGTGAACGAGCCGTTGGGATGGAACGTCAGCGTCCCGTCCGCCGGCTGGGCCACAACTGTCGAGCTTAGCGTACCACCGCCGGGGTTCGTGTCATTCGCCTGAACGCCAGGTGCAGCAACCGTCAGCGTTGCCCCCTCCGGCGTGCTGTACGCGTCGTTGTTCGCCACGGGCGGAAGCGGTGTCACGAGGACGGTGACCGTCCCCGTCGACGGCGTTCCAGTGCCATCGGTGATCGTGTATGTGAACGTGTCCGTGCCGACGAAGTTGTTGTCCGGCGTGTACGTGATCGTCCCATTCGGGTTGATCACGTCGGTCCCGTTGCTCGGCTGCGTCGTTGACGTGATCGTCACCGTGTCGCCGGGCATGATGGCGTCATTGGAGAGGACCGGGATGGTCACCGGCGAGTTTTCCGGCGTCGTGGCGTAGTCGTTGTTCGCAATCACCGGGCAGTCCATGCCGACGGCATCGGCGTCGACAATCGCCTCACCAATCCCGATCCCGAGCGACGCGAGCAGCGGGTCGGCCACGCCGCTCAAGAGCGGCGCCACGATCGGCGTGATCACGTCCGAAACCAGCGGCTGGACCAGGTCGCCTGCAAGCGTCCCCTCGAGCGGATTGAGCACCGGCCCGAGATTGCCGCTCACCTGCACCTGGAGGTTGCTCGACAACTGATTGACGAGGTTGGTGACCGCCGTCGCGCTCGACCCCACGGTCTGCGCCGGCGCAGGGTACGGCGGGTTGAACGTCAGCGACGTGGACGACGCCGGCGCCTGGCCGAGCGCAAAGTCGCGGACCTGGATCGTCGCCGAATCGTTGATGATTCCCAGGGCCGAGACCGAGAGCGTCCCCACGTTGCCATAGGTGAGATCCGTGGCCGGGTTGATGATATGAGTTCGGTTAAAGAACACGCTGTCGGCGATATTGCCGATGTAGACGTTGGCGATGCTGGGCACAGCCTGGACCGTGACCGCGTCGGTGACGTCGTTGATCATCGTGATCGTGCCCGATGCGCTGGCGACCTCGAGATAGACCGCCATGTCGTTGAGGCTGGCCTTCACCGTGAGGAGCCCGGCGGGGATGCCGAGTGCGCCCGCGATGGTGCCTAGCAACGACGAGGTGTTCAGGTTCACGCCGGTCAGGTTATTGAGATCGAGCTTGATGCGGATGGCCGCCGTGTGGAACTGCGTGCCGACTGGCCCGGTCTCGAAGATGGGGGGCTCGACGACCTGGGCGTAGAGGTTCAGACTGCCGACGGACGCCGGCAATCCAAGGGCGCTCAGCTCGCTCCCCGAGATCGTGATCGGGGAGGGCGTCGTCGCCACGTTCTTGAAGTTGAAGAGCTGGATCGCGCCTGTGACCAGGTCGAGGGCGTTGAGGTTGGTGGTAGCGAGCGTGCCGTTGTTGAACTCGCCCTGGAGCAGGTCGCCGAGCTGGATCGTCCCGGTCAACGGGCTGATCTGGGCAATCAGGTCGTGGAGCGCGGTCACCTCGGCCGTGTTGCTGTCGGTCTGCGCCACCTGCGCGGCGGCGGTCAGGAGCTGGGTGAGCGTCACGTTCGTCGTGAGCACCTGGCTCGGGCTGGCGAGGCCAAGGTTGGTCTGCAACTGGTCGATCAGCTTCGAGCCGTTAACCGATGCGTTGGCCAGGCCGGTCCAGTCGACGGCGGTGAGGTTGAGGCTCGTGCCGAGCAGTCCGCCGAGGACTGCGTTTAGCAGAGGACCCTGCGTCGAGTTGACGCTGACCAACCTCGGGCCGGCAAAGATCGAGGCGACGGGCGTGCACGCGACGACTGAGAGATTGACGTTGGCGGTCGCGGTTCCCCCCGCGCCGTCTTTTGCGGTGTAGTAAAACGAATCGACCCCTGAATAGCCTGCAGAGGGCGTGTAGCTGAAGGAGCCGTCGGTATTGAGCACCAGCGTGCCATGGGATGGCTGGGTGGACGCCGAGACGGTGAGAGGGGTTCCCGTCGTGTCCGAATCGTTCCCCAAAACGCCGGGCGCGGCGACTTGAAGGGGCATCCCAGCGAGGACGCTGTAGGGATCGGCGACCGCAGTCACGGAGAGAACGACGCGGTCTTCCAGAGCTTCGATTCGAGGTGCCTGCCTGCGAGGAAGGCGTCGCCCTGTCGTCAACAGCATCCGCGCGGGGCGAGCAGAGAAACTGTGCGCGCGGAAGATGCGTGTCCGCTGAACTGAGCTCATCGCGGAGAGTCCTTGAAGTGAGATAGAGTTTCCGAGTTACCCGAATCTCACCAGAACATCCCTGTGTGTCGCATCGACTTGAGGTTTCGCGCGAGTCTGCCGGAAAGCGTGTGGCTTGGTCCCTCCCCACCAACCTGCGTTGTCGCCCCGCCCGCAGCGCGAACCCCAGACAATGACCCCTCACGGGCGCCTTCCGAGGAGCTGGTCTCCCCTCGGCGGCGGCCTGGCGGATCGTGTCCGGAACCTCGGCGTTCCGCTCCCTCTTTCTCCCGGAGATCGGCGTCTCAGACGTGAGTCTAACTAGGAAAATCGCTCACTGGTCGCGGACATCATTATCCACGACACATCGCTTGCGAGGAGAAAGAACACGACTAACCCACCAGGCAATCGACATTTTACCGACCATATTTGCGTAGGCAAGAGCGTGTTTTGCAAATTCCTAGAATTCATCTCTCATTCACCAATTCGCTCTGATTCCGTGCCGGTTTATTTAAAAATACCATATACGGAGATCAATTGCGCAAACAGTACGTTGACGCGACCTGCGCGTCGTATGTGACGTGAGGGCGCACCCTGGTCGCGGAGGGCATGTTCTTCTCTTCTGCCCCCGTTTTCCCTTATATAAGGGTCATACGAGTCGCCGGTCCGCCTAAGAAAAATTCGTCGTCGAGAAGACGCGCACCACTCATCCAAACAATCGGCATTGGGACGTAGTGAGCATGCCAGACAAAACGCGCACATTTCTAGCAATTCCTGTGCCTGATAAGATCGGCGAGAAGCTGACGCGGCTGCAAGCGCAGCTCGCTCCGGACGTGCCGGACGTGCGCTGGGCGTCGGCGACGGCGACGGCGTTCCACCTCACGCTGGCGTTCCTCGGGGATGTCGCGGACGTTGACCTGGTGAGGCTCTGTCGTGCGGTCAATGATGCGGCAAAGCCACACGCGCCGTTCGAGCTGCGGCTGGAGGGTCTGGGCTGCTTTCCGGACCCAAGAAAGGCTCGTGTCCTCTGGGTTGGGATGACGGGCCCGGGTCTCGAGCCGCTCGCGCGCCTTCAGAAAGAAGTGGCGGCAGCCGCGACGCAGGCGGGTTGCCCGCCGGAGGACAACCGGTTTCATCCGCACATCACTCTCGGTAGGATCAAGGTCGGACGCGGACCGGCGCGAGACCTCTCGCCGATTTTGCGACATCATCAGACGTGGTCCGCGGGGTCGTTCCGCGTGTCCGAAGCGGTCGTTTTCGCCTCAACCCTCGCGCCCGAGGGGCCAATTTACGCCCCGTTGAGCACCGCTCGACTCGAAGGGGAAAAACCAGAAACGTCCCCTTGACTCGCCGCGAAAAGAGGTGATACTATACTGTCCTTACGTACAGTTTTTCGGGGACTTTTTGGGAGGGAGCGCCGTGGCCAAGCGACAGGGTGGGGCGGAGGTCAAGCCGGCGGCGATGTCGGCGGAGGAGAAAGCGCTGAACAATGCGATCGGGCAGATCGAGAAGACGTTCGGCGCCGGCGCGATCATGAAGCTGGGTGAAGGGAGTCATCTCGAAGTGGAGGGGATCTCCACGGGGGCCCTGTCGCTCGACCTGGCGCTGGGCGGTAAGGGACTACCTCGGGGCCGCATCATTGAGTTGTTCGGGCCGGAGTCGAGCGGCAAGACGACGATCGCGCTGCACGCGGTGGCCAATGCGCAGAAGATGGGGGGCGTCGCCGCGTTCATCGACGCGGAGCATGCGCTCGATCCTTCCTGGTGCAAGCGGCTGGGGGTGAATATCGAATCGCTCCTCGTAAGCCAGCCGGGGAGTGCTGAAGAAGCGCTCCAGATCGCCGAGATGCTCATCATGTCGAACGCGGTCGACATCATCGTGGTCGACTCCGTAGCCGCGCTCGTGCCCAAGGCGGAAGTCGAAGGCGAGATCGGCGATAGTTTCGTCGGTATTCAGGCGAGGCTCATGAGCCAGGCCCTGCGCAAGCTGACGGGGGGTGTCGCGCGGTCGAAGGCCGTGCTGGTCTTCATCAACCAGATCCGCGAAAAGATCGGCGTCATGTTCGGCAGTCCGGAGACGACGCCGGGGGGCCGGGCGTTGAAGTTCTACAGCTCGTGCCGGATTGACGTGCGCCGGATCGGGCCGGTGAAGGAGGGCGAGGAGGTCGTCGGTTCTCGCGTGAAGGTGAAGGTCGTCAAGAACAAGGTTGCGCCTCCGTTCCGTGTGTGCGAGTTCGACATGATGTACGCCGGGGGAATTTCCCACGAAGGCGACCTGATGGACCTGGCCCTTGCCGACAAGATCATCGAGAAGTCGGGCTCCTGGTTCAACTACGGTGACACCCGCCTTGGCCAGGGTCGCGAGAACGCCAAGCAGTATCTGCGTGACAACCCGGAGCTCGCCCAGG
Source organism: Singulisphaera sp. (assembly GCA_027451445.1). Taxonomy (GTDB): domain Bacteria; phylum Planctomycetota; class Planctomycetia; order Isosphaerales; family Isosphaeraceae; genus DAIDJG01. Next base: position 7,095 of record DAIDJG010000175.1, on the reverse strand, counting down.
AGATCACCACCCGGGTCATGAGCACCCGCGGTACGCACAGCGCTGGGAGTGCCAACGGGGCGATGGACCACGACGGGGAAGAGTGACGTTCGAGCGGCCACCGATATATATGGCGCACGACGACCCCGTACGCCATTCCCTCGTCCGCACGCGAGCAACATATAACTCCCCCCCTTGGGAAGGGGGGGGTCAGGGTGGGAAGTTGAAAAGTCCCGGTGGATGGCGTTGCACGTTCCGTCATTTCTGTTGCGCGCATGGCCCTGAAAGGGCCAGACAGGAAAGCCCAGGGCAACGCCCTGGGCATGCATGACACAAAAACATGATTCCGCCCTGAAGGGGCGGGCCAGGCAGACGCGGCCCCTTCAGGGCGGGAGAGATATCAGGTAGGCACCGGTTCCCCAGGGCGATGCCCTGGGCTTTCCTGTCCGGCCCTTTCAGGGCCAAGAAAATGCACTGATGCGCAACGTTTTTCGCGGGGAAGTGGGCGAGAAAAACGTTACACGCGGCGGACTTTTAAACATGCCAGGGTTGGGGTCGGGGGGTTCGAACGGCCCCAGGTAATGCGATACCCCCCACCCCGGCCCTCCCCCACAAGGGTGGAGGGAGTATTTATCTTCCTGTGCTCGTAAGCTTTACGACTATTTGAACGGTATTGCCCCTACCCCCCTTTCCAAGGCAGTGAGTTATATATCTTCCTTGCGTTGATGAGGGAGGGAAGGATTGTGCCGCCCGGTCACGCGCGACTCAGTTGTGATCCCCTCAAGAAGTGAGGCTTCGGTAGCGCCGACCAACAACTTCGAAATCTTTCGTTCGCCCGAACGAAGTGTCACTACGGGAGTCCAATACACCATTCCCGCACGGCTTGCCGCTGCGCCGACTTCCGCTGTAAGGTTGGTGGCGGGTCCTAGCGTGTTCGGGGTACGCGCGGTGAAAGGGGAGGGCGGATGCGAGAGCGTGTCATCGGCATATTCCTCGAGGTGATCGGCGCGGCGGTGGGCGGATTCCTAGGATACATCGTATTTCTGTGGCTCGTAAGGCAGGGCTTTTACGGCCTCATGATCCCCGGCGGTTTGCTCGGCTTCGGCTGCGGATTGGTGGCCCGGGAACGGTCATTCGTACGGGGCATTCTCTGTGCTGTCGCCGCCCTGCTTCTGGAACTTTACGCCGAGTGGAAGGCATTCCCCTTCGTCGCTGACGAAAGTTTCACCTTCATGGTCACCCACTTCCACGAAAAGGCCCAGATCAAGATCCTTATGCTGGTTGGCGGCGTGATCCTCGCATTCTGGCTCGGCAAGGACGCCGGTGTCGGCCGGGGCGGTCCGCGCTCGAAGCCAACCCAGCCCACCAGTGATGCCGACTCACCCGAGTAACGGCGGCTCCCCCGCACCTTTCTTCGACACCGTTTGCCGCTAGAATTCCGATAGTCCCCCGCCCCAATACCCATGGGGCCTGATCGGTGCGACGATCGGACCCCTGTCGAAGGAGACCGCCATGTCCTCCACCCTCCCCTCTGCCGACCGAGCCCAGCAGGACGCGACCAGTGCCCGAGAGCGGCAGATGCGCCAGGCGGAGGAACTCCTGTTCTCCGAACCCTCGCGGGCGGGGTTCGCCAAGGCACTCTTCAAGGGCGAGTTCCGGGCCCAGGCGATCTTCCCGTACCCCACCCTCTCCGGCGACGAGAAGACCCGGGTTGAGCAAGCCGTTGCGCAGGTCAGGGAATTCGCCGACACGAATATTGATGCTGCCGCCATCGACCGCGCGGCCGATATTCCGCAATCGGTCATCGACGGCCTGGGACGGCTCGGCGTCCTCGGCATGGCTGCCCCCGTCGAGTTCGGCGGCCAGGGGTTCTCGCAGTCAGGCTACTGTCAAATCATGGAAGTGATCGGCGGGCATTGCTCCTCGACGGCCGTGTTCGTCAACGCCCACCACTCGATCGGCATCCGCGCGCTCGTGCTCTTCGGCACCCCCGAGCAGAAAGCGAAATGGCTCCCCCCGCTCGTTCGTGGCGAAACCCTCGCGGCCTTCGCCCTGACGGAAACCGAAGCCGGCTCCGATGCCAGCAACGTGCAGACGACGGCCACGCCGAGCGCAGACGGGCAGACCTATATCCTCAACGGCTCAAAACGTTACATCACCAATGGCGCCATCGCCGGCGTCCTGACCGTGATGGCCCGCACGCCCGACCCGAAAGGAGGCGAGTCGAAGGTCACCGCCTTCCTCGTCACGCCCGACATGCCCGGCTTCGAGGTCGTCGAGGCCCGGATGGAAAAGTGCGGGATCCGCGGGACCGCGACGGCAAAACTGGCCTTCCACGACATGCCCGTCCCGGCCTCGAACATCCTCGGGCCGCTCGGCAAAGGCCTGAAGGTCGCCTTGACGGTCCTCGACTTCGGCCGCACCACCTTCGGCGCAAGCTGCACCGGTGCGGCCAAGACGTACCTGGCGGCCGCAACCCGCCATGCGGCCCGTCGCCGGCAGTTCGGCCGGCCGCTCGCCGACCTGGAGCTCATCAAGAAGAAGCTCGCCTACCTCGCGGCCACCGCCTACGCCATGGAGGCCCTCACCTACGAGACCGCTGCCCTGATCGACTCCGGCGCTGAGGACTACATGCTCGAAACGGCCATCCTCAAGGTCTTCTCCACCGAGGCCTTGTGGCAAGGCTCCTACGAGACCCTCCAGGTCCACGGCGGACAGGGCTACTTCTGCGACGAACCCTACGAACGGATGATGCGCGACGCCCGCATCAACACCATCGGCGAAGGAGCCAACGAGGTCCTCAAGGCATTCATCGCTCTCGTCGGAATGCGCGACATCGGCGAAGGATTCAAATCGACCCTGGAGGGACTGAAGAGGCCCTCCCGGTTCGTGCCGACGCTCTGGCGCTTCGGCCGCGAGCGCATCACCCGGCTCGCCCACGTCCCGACCATCCCCGTCGTCACCCCCCTGCTCCGCCCCTCCGCCGAGCGGCTCACCCGGCGCATTTCGCGGTTCGCCCGCGCCGTCGAGCATGTCTTGATGAAGCATCGTGAGTCCATCCTCGAGCTCCAATACATTCAGGAACGCATCGCCGACGCCGCCATCGCCCTCACAACCGCCTCGTGCGTCCTCGCCCGGCTCGACCACGAGCTAGCGACAAACTCCGCGAGCGAGCTCGACCGCAATGCCGCCGAGCTCTACCTCAGCATGGCCAATCGCCGGTTCGATCAGGCGATCCATGAGCTCTACCACAACGACGACGCCCAGACCACCCGCACTGCCAACGCCGCACTCCGAGCATCGGCGAAAAAGCCAAGCTGAACCGCGAGAATCGGCATTCCATTTGCTACAGTGTTCTGGGCTTGGGCGATGGTCGCCCGGATTGCGCTGAGGCCCTTCCCGGCACGACGCGGCAACGAGTACTGGGCGGGATTCGCTTAATCGCGTATCGTGCTTTCGAAATGAAGGCCCCCCATGCGCGCCAATCCTTGGGTTGTCCAGTTCAACGACTTCGTTAAGAATCGTCCCAAACCTCGATCCGTACCTGTACTTTTGCTGATGCACCCAGGCGCTAATTCCTTCGGGGCGACATGTCTGGAGATCGGGGCGCGTCCTTCTTGTACATTCTGTTCTTCGTAACCCGCCCATCTGCTACACTTGAATCGCTCAAGCTTGCACGACTCCCATTCCGGATCCGGAACTCCGGCGTGGACGGCAAACTTCCTTGAGACAACACCTCGAGAGTCGGGAGAGACCCATGGCCAAGAAGCCCCTGGCGAGTGTCGCTGACGGGAGCGCGCCCGATCTTGGATCAGCGAATGGACATTTCGACGCGAAGGGACTTCTCGCGGCGTTGAAAACCCTGAAAAAGGGCGACTTCGCCGTTCGGCTGCCGATTGATGAGAGCGTTGTCGGATCCGCCATCGCCGAGGCTTTCAACGATGTGGCCGAGCTGCTCGAGTACAGCACCAAGGAAACTGCGCGCGTGGCGCGCGTCGTCGGTAAGGAAGGCCGAATCACCCAGCGCGCCAAGCCGGCCGCCGGTACCGGAGCGTGGGCCGATCGGATCGATTCGATCAACACGCTGATCGGCGACCTCGTGCAGCCGACCGAGGAAGTCGCCCGCGTGATCGGTGCCGTGGCGAAGGGCGACCTCTCTCCGCGCATTCCGCTCGAGCACGACGGCTCACCCCTCAAGGGGGAGTTCCTCCGGATCGGCCAGACCGTCAATACGATGGTCGACCAGCTCGGGTCGTTCGCCTCCGAAGTGACCCGCGTCGCTCGCGAAGTGGGTACGGAAGGAAAGCTTGGCGGCCAGGCCCAGGTCCAGGGCGTCGCGGGTACCTGGAAGGACCTCACCGACAGTGTGAACAGCATGGCAGGCAACCTCACGGCCCAGGTGCGTAACATTGCACAGGTGACCACGGCCGTGGCCAACGGCGACCTCTCCAAGAAAATCACCGTGGACGTCAAAGGTGAAATCTTGGAGCTGAAAGACACCATGAATACCATGGTGGACCAGCTCGGGTCGTTCGCCTCCGAAGTGACCCGCGTCGCTCGCGAAGTGGGATCCGAAGGCCGCCTTGGCGGTCAAGCGGTCGTGCGCGGGGTCGCCGGCGTGTGGAAGGACCTCACCGACAGCGTGAACAGCATGGCCGGTAACCTCACCGGCCAGGTGCGTAATATCGCCGAAGTGACCACCTCCGTCGCCAACGGCGACCTCTCCAAGAAGATCACCGTCGACGTGAAGGGAGAAATCCTCCAGCTCAAGAACACCATCAATACGATGGTCGACCAGCTCAACAGCTTCGCCTCCGAAGTGACCCGCGTCGCTCGCGAAGTGGGTACGGAAGGGAAGCTCGGCGGTCAGGCCCAGGTGCAAGGCGTTGGCGGTGTCTGGAGGGACCTGACCGAGAGCGTGAACAGCATGGCAGGCAACCTCACCGGCCAGGTGCGTAACATCGCTGAAGTGACCACCTCCGTGGCCAACGGCGACCTCTCCAAGAAGATCACCGTCGACGTGAAGGGGGAAATCCTCCAGCTCAAGAACACCATCAATACGATGGTCGACCAGCTCAACAGCTTCGCCTCCGAAGTGACCCGCGTCGCTCGCGAAGTGGGTTCGGAAGGGAAGCTCGGCGGGCAAGCGGTCGTGCGCGACGTTGCCGGTGTGTGGAAGGACCTCACCGACAGCGTGAATAGCATGGCCGGTAACCTCACCGGCCAGGTGCGAAACATCGCCGAAGTGACGACGGCGGTCGCAAACGGCGACCTCTCCAAGAAGATCACGGTGGACGTCAAGGGTGAAATCCTGGAGCTGAAAGACACCATGAATACGATGGTGGACCAGCTCAACTCGTTCGCCAGCGAAGTGACCCGCGTGGCACGCGAAGTGGGCTCGGAAGGGAAGCTCGGCGGGCAAGCGATGGTGCGCGACGTTGCCGGCGTGTGGAAAGACCTGACCGACAGCGTGAACAGCATGGCCGGTAACCTGACCGGCCAGGTGCGAAACATCGCCGAGGTCTCGACGGCCATCGCGAACGGCGACCTCTCCAAGAAAATCACCGTGGCGGTTAAGGGTGAAATCCTGGAGCTGAAGGACACCATCAACACGATGGTCGACCAGCTCAACAGCTTCGCCTCCGAAGTGACCCGCGTGGCACGCGAAGTGGGTACGGAAGGGAAGCTCGGCGGTCAGGCCCAGGTGCAAGGGGTGGCGGGTACCTGGAAGGACCTCACCGACAACGTGAACCTGATGGCCAGCAACCTGACCGGCCAGGTGCGTAACATCGCGGAGGTCTCGACGGCGATCGCGAATGGCGACCTCTCGAAGAAGATCACGGTGGACGTCCGCGGCGAAATTCTCGAGCTGAAGGACACGATGAACACCATGATCGACCAGCTCAACAGCTTCGCCTCCGAAGTGACCCGCGTCGCGCTCGAAGTGGGTACGGAAGGGAAGCTCGGTGGGCAAGCGGTCGTGCGCGGGGTCGCCGGTGTGTGGAAGGATCTCACCGACTCCGTGAACTCCATGGGAAGCAACCTGACGGCCCAGGTGCGCAACATCGCGGAAGTGACCACGGCCGTGGCGAACGGTGACCTCCGCAAGAAGGTCACCGTAGACGTCAAGGGCGAGATCTCGCAGCTCAAGAACACCATCAATACGATGGTCGACCAGCTCAACGCGTTCGCGAGCGAAGTAACCCGCGTGGCCCGCGAGGTGGGTACGGAAGGACGACTCGGCGGCCAGGCCCAGATTCAAGGTGTTGCAGGCGTCTGGAAGGACCTCACCGACAATGTGAACAGCATGGCCGGTAACCTCACCGGTCAGGTGCGTAACATCGCCGAAGTGACGACGGCGGTCGCCAACGGCGACTTGACCAAGAAGGTGACGGTAGACGTCCGCGGGGAAATCTTGGAGCTGAAGAACACGATCAACGCGATGGTCGACCAGCTCAACTCGTTCGCGAGCGAAGTGACTCGTGTGGCCCGCGAAGTGGGTACGGAAGGACGCCTTGGTGGCCAGGCCCAGGTGCGCGGGGTCGCCGGTGTCTGGCGCGACCTCACGGACAACGTGAACTCCATGGGCGGCAACCTGACCGACCAGGTGCGCAACATTGCGGAAGTCACCACGGCGGTCGCGAACGGCGACCTCTCGAAGAAGATCACCGTCGATGTCAAAGGTGAAATTCTTCAGCTCAAGAACACGATCAACGCGATGGTCGACCAGCTCAATTCGTTCGCCAGTGAAGTGACCCGCGTGGCCCGCGAAGTAGGCACGGAAGGCCAGCTCGGCGGCCAGGCCCAGGTGCGCGGCGTTGCAGGCGTCTGGAAGGACCTGACCGATAGCGTGAACAGCATGGCAGGCAACCTCACCAGCCAGGTGCGCGGGATCGCGAAGGTCGTGACAGCGGTCGCCAACGGCGACCTGAAGCGCAAGCTCGTTGTGGAAGCGAAGGGTGAGATCGCGTCGCTCGCCGATACGATCAACGAGATGACCGACACCCTGGCAACTTTCGCCGAGCAGGTCACCACGGTGGCCCGCGAGGTGGGTGTCGAAGGTCAGCTCGGCGGCCAGGCCAAGGTGCCGGGTGCCGCGGGTACGTGGAAGGACCT
>DAIDJG010000174.1 GCA_027451445.1 Singulisphaera sp. | reverse complement strand
GGGGACTGGCTCCGGACGTCTTCGGACGGTGCCTGTCCCCATTTCCACGCTCCCGCTCCGCCAGAAAAGGGGGACAGGCACCTCGAAGACTCGGAGCCAGTCCCCCTTTTCCAGCTCCGCTTCACTTCCGGGACAGACTCTCTGTCACGCGCCGAACGACAGCGGTGGGGATCACGGGGACAGTGCCTGATCCTCGTTTCCAGCAGAACGACGACTCGGCTCGCTGAACCTCATGGCAACGTGGCGCTCTAATGTCCCGCTTCGATCGGCACCGACAGCGGGTCGCCGTCTACTCTTCGATCAGGGCGTGTCTCGCGTCTCGGATGCGTTGACGGGGCTGGAAATCCGGCGTCGGTTCGAGTTGTCGTATCGAGATTCCGATCTCATTCACGACGCTCACCAACTCCGGCCAACGGGAGCCGGGGCTTAATATCGAGCTCCAACGGACATCGAGCGAGCCGCTCCTGGAAAGATTGAATGCGTCGCGTTATTATTGGTTATGTCCGACGCAATTTTAGATTCCCGCGGACCTGCGCTTTAGGCCGCGAAATCGAATCGTTAACCGGCGGAGGCGCGTGGTGGCGAGGCACCTCTATTTGAGGAAGGCGAACGATGATTTCGTGAGCCATTGCAAGTGTGACAAGGCCGATGCCTGGATCACATCCCCGGGGCAGATGGACTGCCCCTGGTGCGGCTGCGGCTGGCTGTTCATCTGCGGACGGTGCAGCAAGGCGTTCACGTTCGCGGAGGCGGCCGCAATCGACGAGTCGTGGGAAGACACAGGCACTCGGAATGTCCGCTCCCTCTACGAGAGAGATCCGGAGGCAGGCGAAATCGACGAATGGGTCCAATTCATGAAGATCCTGCTCAAGGGAATTCGACCGGGCGAGACCTACGTCTACTTCGATGGCTACGTCGTTCCCGCAACCGCGGCGGGCGTGAAGATCGAGGGCTGGCATTCGCGGCACGAATTGGACTTCGTGCCGCAGGTCGCGGCGATGACGGACCCCGCGATCAGCGATCGCCTGCTTTCTGCTCGAGATTACTGGCAGACAAACCGGATCGTGAGACAAGACGGGTGAGTGTGCACTAGCACGGACCCGTAGCATCGGATCTTTAGGCTCCGCAGGCTATACCCGACGATGTCCCGAACAACGACGTGGAACGGCCGCCAGATGCTGAGCTGGCCAGACGCGGGACACCTTTTCTACACCATCCTCCTGTGGCGTCTACGCATCTGTTACGGACTACGCCGAGAGGGGCGTATCGTATTCTCGCCAGACGATATCATCCTGCCAGATCTCGTCGGTGCAGGTGCACGCTTGATGACGGGCTGGGACAATTGGAGCGGGAACTATCTACTGTCGGAAGACGAAGCAGGCGACATGCTCCTCAAGCGCGTTGCCGGGAGTGGCAAAACCTCGTGAGAGACGATGGAACACCCTTCGCGCTGTATTCTGAACGGTGGCCGCGACGCCTGGGCGTTTGACGCGCTCGCAAGTCAACTGAGCAGGGCGTTGTGGGTTGACGTGGCGGACACTCCGCGTGCCTTCAATTACCTTCTCTCCGCGGATCATCTCGGCTTCCTCGCCGGCGAGGAGATGTTCATCCCATTACGGTCCATGGAACTCGCGGCCGATAAGCGACACCTCGCCTCGGCGTTCGCCGCGAGCGGAGTGCCGACACCAAAAACCTTGGTGGTCGACTCGTTGGGGACGGCCGAACTCGTGGCGGCCGAGGACCGTTCACGCGAGTGGTGCCTCAAGTTCCCGACAGGGTGCGGGGCGTCCGGACATCGCGTGCTGATACCGGGAATAAGCCTCCCTAGCAACTGGCCTCATCCGCTCCTCGTTCAGGAATTCGTTCGCATGGACCGGCCTGAGGTGTATCGCGTTTACGCCGCGGGAGGCGAGTTATTCGGTTGGGTGGCTCGGTACTTCCCCGACGGCGCACGCGCGTCGCCCTGGGTGGCCCACGCCCGAGGGGCCCAGTATCGACTCGCCGGCAATGCACCGCCAGCAGCGACCACAGCGGCGCGGGCCGCACTCGAGTCGGTGGATCTCCTCGAATCCTTCGGATGTGTCGACCTGATCCAGCGGCCGACGGGCGAGTGGTTGGTGTTGGAGGTGGGCACCGACGGTGTTTTCAACCACGTTGATCGCGACCTTGGTCTGCCAGAGTTTGAGCGTGAGTTGCAACGGCGGTTGGCCGAGGCGTTCTGGTCGCGCCTTGGGAATTGGCGACCTTGGGGGACGGGCTCGTGGTGTCCGCAAACTCCTCGGCCGATGGCGGTCGACAAGGCGTGAGAGGTGAATTTGAATCAAGCATGGTGATGGGAGCGTATCGAATGGAAACATCGCCCGCTTCGAAGCTCCATAAGGACTCCCGAATCGTAAGCGACTTTCAATACTGCGATAGTTACTTGATCGCGTATTTCGGCTTGCAAGCACCGACGCATTCGTCTACAAAAGGGATCACTCATCAACCGGCGACCACACGGAAGTGACTGAGGTGCTCGGATGCAGCGGGTCGGCGAACTGGACGGTCTGCGGGGCCTGGCCGCGCTCGTCGTGGTGGTGTACCACATCGGCCTCCTCGAGCGACGATTCACCATCTCCTTCGGCTGGGCGATGGTTGATCTGTTCTTCGTGCTCTCGGGCTATCTGATCACGCGGATTCTGCTGCAACATCGCCCGACGCTGGATTTCTTCGCCGCGTTTTATGCCCGGCGCGCTTTGCGCATCTGGCCCATCTACTATCTTGTGATCGCGGCGCTGGTCGTCGCCAATCCTTACCTGCCGCTGCCCCAGCCGCTCGACCGACTGCTCAATTACCTCTCCTTTACGCAGGGGAGCGAGTTCTACACGAGCAGCATGAAGATCAAGTCTCACCGCTGCCTGGATCACACCTGGACCCTGGCGCTCGAAGAGCAGTTTTATCTGATCTGGCCGTTGTTGGTGTTCCTCCTGGGCCGCAAGCGCTTGATCCCGTTCACCCTGGTCCTGGTCTCCGGCTCGCTGGGGGCAAGACTCGCGGGGTTTGTCCCTTGCACGTTACTGGCGCGTTGCGACGGACTGGCCCTCGGAGGGATGCTCGCTGCGCTGATGACGGAGAGGGAAGACTCGCCAGTGCGGCTCGAGGCCCTGCGCCGGGCGTTCCTGGGGATGGCACCGCTCGTGCTGAGCCTCCTGGCCGGCGTCGTCCTTCTCCGAGGGCGAGGCTCGACCGGCTCGTATCGGGACGCCTTGCTGATCACGGCGTTCAACCTCACGTTCTTCGTCGCGATTGGGCTCGTGCTTTGCCACGCGGGGGGCCGGCTGTGCGCTCCGCTTCGCGACTCTCGGCTCCGGGCATTCGGGACGATCAGTTATGGGCTCTATTTCTACCACGGCCCGATCTTGATCCTCACGTACGACTTCGCACAGGCGATGGGGCTGGGATACCCGGCGTTGCTACCGTTCGGCATGCTGGGGCTAGCGATCCTGGTGGCGACCGTCTCGTGGCTGACGATCGAACGGCCCCTGCTCAGCATGAAGAAGTGGCTTCCCTACGACGGCGAATCAGCGAGTGCTCCCGTCCCGGCCGCAAGCCCCTCGTGAGTCCAGCGAAAAGTCGGGAGGTCCCGTAGCGACCGTCGCCTCTTTCCTCAGGACGTCTGCCCAAGCCCTCCCAAGTCCATTTCGCGACTTGAGAGCATGCCGAAATCATTATCGCGCGGAGCCGATCCGCAACTGAGCGCGGGCGCGAGCCACGGCTTTATTCTTTTCCGCCAGCTCAAAGTCGGTCGTGGCGCGGCGGGCTTGTGCCAGCTCCAGCTCCTTCGACGCCGCGTTGGCGTCGACCTGAGCCGCGGGGACAGCACGATTGGTCAAGACGGTGACGACGTCGTCGCGCACCTGAGCGAAGCCGCCGTCGACGAAGTAACGCTTGGTGGCACCATGGACCTTGGTCCGCAGCTCGCCGTATCCCAGCCGCCCGATCAACGGAGCACGGCCGGGAAGGATGCCCAGCTCGCCGTCGAACAGGGGCAGGGCGACGAACTCGACAACCTCGTCAAACAGCGTGCGCTCAGGGGTGACGACCACGCATTGCAGCCGATCGCCCGGCTTCTTGGCGTCGCCCGTGTCGTGAGTGGACATTGCGATTCAGGCTCCTCGCTCAATTCAAGTGGTCGCTGCAGGCGTCCCAAGGGGCGTTAGCGATAATTCCGTTCAACTAACCCTAAGCCGAAGCGCACGGACGATTTAACTCCCTCCCCCCTTGTGGGGGAGGGTTGGGGTGGGGAGTTCGAACGGCCACTGGCGACGCGAACCCCCCACCCCGGCCCTCCCCCACAAAGGGGGGAGGGAGTATTTATGTTCCTGCGTTCTGTAGGCTTACGACTATTTGAACGGTATTGGCGTTAGCGAGCCGCCTTCTTCGCCTGTTCCTCAGCCTGTTCGATCGAACCCACGTAGAGGAATGCGCTCTCGGGCAGGTGGTCCCACTTGCCGTCGCACAGCTCCTTGAAGCTGCGGATCGTGTCGGCCAAGGGGGTGTACTGACCGGCTTTACCGGTGAAGACCTCGGCGACGAAGAACGGCTGCGACAGGAACCGCTCGATCCGACGGGCGCGGTGGACGACGATCTTGTCGTCTTCCGACAGCTCGTCGACGCCGAGGATCGCGATGATGTCGCGCAGTTCCTTGTAGCGTTGAAGGATGCCTTGCACCCGGCGGGCAACGTCGTAGTGTTCCTGCCCGATGTACTGAGCATCGAGAATACGCGAGGTCGAGCCGAGCGGGTCGACCGCGGGGTAAATCCCCTTCTCGGCGATCGACCGCTGAAGCACGATGAAGGC
>DAIDJG010000173.1 GCA_027451445.1 Singulisphaera sp. | reverse complement strand
AAGCGAGAAATGGGGACTGGCTCCGGACGTCTTCGGACGGTGCCTGTCCCCATTTCTCGCTTCCCGCTCCGCCGGAAAACGGGGACAGGCACCTCGAAGACTCGGAGCCAGTCCCCGTTTTCCGGCTCCGCTCCACTTCCGGGACAGACTCTAAGTACTTCACCGAGCCGCATTACGACGGGTATCCCGCAATACTCGTGAACCTTCCCGGCATCAAGGTTCACGAGCTCGAACCGCTCATCAAGGCCGCGTGGCGGTGCCAGGCGCCGAGGGACCTCAACCCCTGATCGTCGCCTGGGACTCGCGGACGATTCTCCCGCGAAAACGGCATGCGAGGCACACACGGTCTCACGCGACGCCCGACCCGTTTCCCCTTTCCGCGCGTCGCGTGAAACCGAATCGACTGGCTCGAATTCGCGCACCGAAGAGGTTCCGCCGAGCTGGTTTCTTCGCCGACCGTGGATGATGCGTGGGCGCTTGGAAACCGGTTTTATGCATGGCCGAACTCTCTTCCTTCGTCGAGCATGACAGATCGCCCGCGTAATCGGGTGGGCGGTTGTGTACAATCGAACTTGTTGCGCAGTTATCGTGGTGTGGACTCGATGATGAGCGAAGATGACGCGACACCGCTTGAAGCACTCCTGACACGCGTCCGCAATCACGATGCGGCGGCCGTGGCGGAAGTGTTTGCGCTCTACCGCGCACGTCTTCGGCGGATGGTGCGCTTGCGGCTCGATCGGCGGTTGCAAGGACGCGTCGATCCGTCCGACGTGCTGCAGGAAGCCTATCTCGACGTCGCCGCGAGGGCGGCCGAGTATGCCGACAAGCCGGAGATGCCGTTCTTCCTCTGGTTGCGCATGATTACCGGTCAGCGGCTGCTCGAGATCCATCGGCGGCACCTGCAAACCAAGATGCGCGCTGCCAACCAGGAAGTGTCACTCTACGAAGGGGCACTGCCTCAGGCCGACTCGATGTCCCTGGCGGCCCAGCTTTTGGGACGATTGACCACGGCCAGCGCCGCGGCCATGCGGGCCGAGCTTCAGATCCAGCTTCAGCAAGTCCTCAACGCCATGGATCCCATCGATCGCGAAGTGCTGGCGCTGCGGCACTTCGAAGAACTGAGCAATAATGATATCGCGACGGTCCTCCAACTCTCGAAAGCGGCCGCCAGCAACCGGTACATCCGCGCCCTCAAGCGGCTGAAAACCGATCTGGCCCGAATCCCCGGTTTCTTCGACTGAAACCCTTCACCGATCAGGGACGCGACGCGGCGGGAACCCTGGTCAGGATAACTGACGATGTGCGACTCCAACGCTGATCGTAACGCCGTCGAAATCCTCGCCGAAGAGTTCGTCGAGCGCTACCGGAACGGGGATCGGCCGCCACTCAGCGAGTACATTCAGCGCTTCCCGGAGCATGCCGAGGAAATCAAGGACCTGTTCCCCGCGCTCCTGCTCATGGAGAACCTCAAGCCCGCCGAGGACGACGACGCCGCGGCGAACCACTTCGGTTTTGGCGCACCGAGCCTCAATCACCTCGGTGACTATCGCATCATCCGCGAGGTCGGCCGAGGGGGGATGGGGATCGTCTACGAGGCCGAACAGGTGTCCTTGGGACGCCACGTGGCGCTCAAGGTGTTGCCCAAGGAACTCCTCGACAACCCCAAGCGACGCCTCCGCTTCGAGCGCGAGGCCAAGGCCGCAGCCAAACTCCATCATACGAACATCGTTCCCGTCTTCGGCGTCGGCGAAGAGGGGGGGACAGTCTACTATGTGATGCAGTTCATCCAGGGGTTAGCGCTCGATGAAGTGCTGCTCGAACTGAAGCGGTTGAACGCTCCGCTCGACTCCACCCACGCCGCACCGCTCAGCGGCGAGCTCCGCGTGGTGCGCCGGGAGGTCTCGGCGGCCGATGTGGCCCGGTCGCTGATGGCAGGCTCGCTCCACCAGTCGCCGGAAGAGGTTGAGGCCGGAGCGGAGTCGGGGCTGGCGCGGGTTGAGCCGGTGCATGATGAGATGGGGACAGAGGCGACGCTAGTTGCCCCGTCAAATAGCGCGAAGGTCGTGCGCCGGCGCTCCGATACGTTTTCCATCTCCAATTCGTCCGTGATCCTGCCGGGGACCGGTTCCGGGCGGCCCGAGAGGGCGCGCAAGGCGACGTACTGGCAAAGCGTTGCGCAGATCGGCGTGCAGGTTGCGCAGGCCCTGGAGTATGCGCACGGGCAAGGGGTCTTGCACCGCGACATCAAGGCGTCGAACCTCCTCCTGGACCTGCACGGCACGGTGTGGGTCACCGACTTCGGCCTGGCCAAGATCGCCGACGAGGGGGAGATCACCCAGACGGGCGACATCCTCGGCACGCTGCGCTACATGGCGCCGGAGACGTTCAAGGGGCAAGCCGATGCGCGCAGCGAGGTCTACAGTCTTGGCTTGACGCTCTACGAGCTACTTGCGTTCCGTCCTGCGTTCGATCAGACCCAGCGCAGCACGCTCGTCGACCAGGTGATGAGCGCCCAGGTTGAGCGGTTAGGTAAGCGAAACCCGGCGATTCCGACCGACCTGCAAACGATTGTGCACAAGGCCATCGCTCGCGATCCGGCGGACCGTTACCAGACGGCCCAGGAATTTGCGGACGACTTGCGGCGCTTCATCGATGACGAACCGATCAAGGCTCGCCGGATCGCGCCGGTCGAGCGGTTGCTGCGTTGGAGCCGGCACAATCGCGGGTTGGCGGCGTCGCTGGCGACGGTCAGTCTGTTGATCACCGTGCTTGCGATCGGGTCGACCATCGCCGCCGGCTATTTCCAAAGCCTGAATCGCCAGCTTGGTGAAAAGGTCGAGGATCTCAAAAATACGACTCTCGCGTTGACCGTTGCAAACGCCGACAAAGACAAGGCCAAGTCCGAGGCGGAGCGCGAGGCCACCGAGAACCTCCGGCTCGCGAATGAGGCCGAGGCGGCTCGGCGCGCGTCGCAGACGACCCTGGCGGACATCCAGACCGAGCGCGGGCTGTCGGCCGCGGCGCAGGGGGACGCGGCCGCGGCGATGCTCTGGTTCGCGAACGCGGCCGAGCAGACACCACACGACCCGAGGCGCCAGGACGCCAATCGACTGCGCGCGCGCAACTGGATGGGCGAGGCGATGTTGCCGGTTGCCTCCCTGCACTTCCCGAGCCATGGACCCCACAGGCGCCTGGCGTTCCAACCGTTCGGGCGATTTCTCCTCGTCTTCAAGGGGACCAGCTTCCTGATCTGGGACTGGCAGTCCCAGGCGTCCCTGCCCTGGCCGAAAGACCTACAAGATGTGGGTGACGTCTGCTGGTCGCCCGATGGCCAGTCGATTGCGATTGGGACCAGGGACGGCGATGTACAGGTTCGGAGCGTGCCGGATGGAAACGTCGTGCACCGGATCAAACACTCGGGGAGCGTCGAGACTGTCGAATTCTCGCCGAACGGCGAGCGTCTGGCGATTGCCGGCACGGTGGTCCAGGTGTGGAGACTCTCGGGGAACCCCGTCGTTGAGAACGAGTGGCCGCATCCGAATGTCGTCGCCGCGCTAAGGTTCGATCGGGCCGGGAATCGACTGGTCACAGCGTCGGTCGAGAAGGAGGCGCGTGTGTTCGCGGTCGGGGAAGGGCCGGCGACCACGGCGCCGCTGTATACCGTGCCGCATGAGCCGGGCATCAACAGGATCAGCCCCGTGTTTCTGGATGGCGATCGCAAGTTGATGGTGCTCCCGCGACCGGGCCAGTTGGCGTGGTTCGACGCCGCCTCGGGTAAGGATGTCACGCCGCCTGGAGCCGATGCCTTTCCGCCGGACATTCGCAACATGGCAGCAAGTCCCGATGGCCGCACAGTCGTCGTGTCGACGTCAAAGTCGGCCGAATTCTGGCGGGCCGATGGGCATAAGCGCGCACTCCCGCACGTCAATCACGTGAACGCCTCGGCCTTCAGTCCTGACGGCTCCAGCCTGGTGACCGCCTCGTGGGACTGGAACGTGCGGGTCTGGTCGCCGATCGACGGCGATGCGCCCCCCACGACCATGCCCCAGATGGAGGTCGTCGAGGATTGCACGTTCGCTCCGGACGGCACCACCGTCGCCGCCTGCGGCCCGAGCGAGGTTCGGGTCTGGAAGCGAACGAAACGCGAGGTGGTGGTCGGCCGCGCCGAGGGATGGGATTTCCGATTCTGGCGCCCACGTGTCGGATCTGACGGCCGTTTCGCGACGCCTGGCGCGTGGCACGAAGGGCAGGCGGGCTTGCAGTCGATCAGGACCGTCTCCGTCATCGAGACCAGGACAGGCAAAGAGGCAGGACCGCCGATTCACGTTCACGACATTGTCGACTCCTGCATCGGTTCCGACAACGTTTCCGTCGCCCTTGCGGCAAACTCCGGGCCGTCGTCCGGCAAGGTTCTCATTCACGAGATTGCCACGGGGCGGGAGCGCATTTCAATCCACGATTTGCCGGCGAATCCCCATTCGATCGCCGCGCGGCCAGGGCATTCGCAACTCGCGGTCCTCTGCAAGAACGGGACGGTCCTGGTCGTCGACCAGCGCACCGGGACGCGTTTGCAGGAGCATTTGCACGAAGCCTTGTCGACGGAAAGTCGCCACCCTCGCGTCACGTATACGCCGGATGGACAGGCCCTGATCACCGTCACGTTTGACAGCAACGTCGTCGTCCGCGACGCCGAGAACGGCCAGTTGCGATTCCCCCCAATCCGGCCCATTCTGAGAGACGGTCCCTGCCGCGCGCTCGCGGTGTCCACGGATAGCCGCTGGCTGGCAACGGGCGTGAACGGTCAAAACGCGGTCCAGGTTTGGGACCTCGCCACCGGCACGGCGGTCAGTCCGCCGCTGCCCCACCCGGGGGATCTGTTCGGGATCTTTTCGGTCGTCTTCAGCCCCGACGGCCGCTGGGTGCTCTCCGGCGACAAGGACGGCCGAGCCCGGCTCTGGGACTGGCGCACCGGCAAGCTGGTCTGTCCTCCGCTCCAGCATTCTGACGAAGTTCTGGATGTCGCGTTCACCGCGGACGGCCGACACGTCTTGACCGCGATCCGCAATGGCACGACCAGGCTCTGGGATGTCACCACGGGGAAGCTTGTCGCAGCGCCGATCAACTACCCGTGCCCGCCGCAAACATCCACCGAAACGCTCACGGTCATCGGCGACCGGGTCATCGCCGGGGCCCACGAATACCCAATCCTCGACGTGTCCCAACTGCTCGCCGAACCGGAGCAAACGACCAAATCGTTGCAGGCCATCGCCGAACTGGCGTCGGGGGGACGGCTCGAGCTCGGGGAATTGAACCAGTTTTCGGCCGATGAATGGCGCGAGCGGTGGGCGGCACTCGAGACCAAGCCGTACTCGACCACGAGTGCCGTTGAGTCACTCGCGCGCGAGCTCGATGAGGACCGCAGCTCGGCCTCGCAGTTGTGGGTCGCGGAGCGCGCCGCGAAGTCGGGACTTCTGGAGGAGCTCCTGCGCGAGCGGCCCGATGTGTTTGCACTCCACGGCGTGGCGGCCCGCCTGCTCGCCGAGCGGGGCGACGTCGCCGCGGCCGTCGAACATCGCCGACGCGCCGTGACGCTTTGCGAGCGGCGGCTCGCCGAACAGCCGGATGACTCGTTCCTCGTTCGACAGCTCACAGGGCTCATCCTCGACGCCAACATCACCGCATGGTCGCCGTTGAAGCCGATGGAGATCAAGTCGGAGGGAGGCACCACGTTCATCGTGCGGCCTGACGGCGCGATCCTTGCGAACCAGATCCCTCCGGCCTCGGACACTTACGTCGTAACGGGCCGCACGGAGCGCCCGCGCATCGCGGCGATTCGCCTGGATGTGCTGACGGATTCGCATCTGCCCGACAATGGACCCGGTCTGTCCGAGTTCAACTTCCACCTCACCGAAGTGAAGGCTCGCCTCCAACGCGCCGGTGGTGAGACGGTGCCTTTGACGTTCGTCTCGACCGCGTCGGACTATGAGCGTCCGATGGTGGCGCCTCCCGTGACGCCGCGCGACGGTCCCTGGGCTGTGATCGACGGCGACGACGCCACGCGCTGGGATATCTACCCCGAGGCCGGCAAACCGCACTGGCTGGCACTCCGGCTTGATGCACCGGCGGAGCTCGCGCCGGATGATCGGCTCGTGATCAGGCTGGAATTCCGCGATCCCCTGTGGGCTCGCCGACTGCTGGGTTGCTTTCGCCTTTTCGTCAGCGACGACGTCCGCGCCGTGGAGAACTACGAGTTGCAACGCGCGGTCGTACATCACGCAGTCGATAGAGATTGCGCGCTGGCCGTCGCGTACCTGATCGACAACAAGCCGGAGCGAGCCCTCGAGATTCTCTCGGGAGCGTCCGGGTCGGCTGCGCGGCTGATTCTCGAGGCCCGCGCGCGTCAGGAGCTCGGCCAGGCGGATGGGGCACGGGAACCGTGCCGGAAACTCGCCGAAATGCTCAAACTCGAATCGCTCGCACCTGTTCTGAAACCTGAAGCGGCCGCGGTTCTCACGGAGGTCGGCGGACTGTCGACGGACGAGGTTCGTGCCCTGTTCTTCAAGCCGGTTTTTGATCACGCGCGAGCGCACGTGAATTCGGAGAACGGGACAAAACCCGAGTCGGTCGCGAAATACCAACAGCACGCCATCGCCCTGGCGCGGATTGGTGCCTGGCGCGAGTGTGCCGAAAGCTTTCGGCATATTATCAAGTTGGATGAGGATTACCCATCGGCCTGGCTCTGTGTCGCTGCGCCGTTGCTCCTGAACGGCGACGACGACGAGTATTTGCGTCACAGCCGCAGCATGCTCGAACAATTCAGGGGCAACGATCAACCGTTCGTTGTGGATGCGGTCTGCAAGGTCTGTCTCCTTCGACCAGGTACCGTCGAGCTGTCGGCCCTTCCCATTCAGCGGCTGCGCGAGGCCGCGGAGGACCCGCAATTGCGAAGCTTGAGACCCTGGTTCACTGCGTGCTGCGCCTTGTTCTCATATCGCGAGGGACACTTCAAGGAAGCCCTCGACTGGACCAACAAGACAGGGACGACACGAAGCTACGCCGGGACGCTCTCGCTCGCGGTCAGGGCGATGTCCGAACATCAACTGGGCCTGCGCGACGAAGCGTTGCGAGACCTCGCGACGGTCGACGCGGCGATTCCCGCGGAACTCTCCGGGCTCGGTACCAACCGCTTTCGCGGGCTGCTCCCCGTCCCGGTCGAGTCCGTCAATACGGACTGGCAAATCGCCGAGGTCTTGCGCCGCGAGGCCGACGCTCTCATCCTGGGAGCGCGCCGGGAGAAAAAGTAGCCTGGCGCCCAACAGATTGTGCGTGATGTGGGAGACCTGGGGTGGCCGGGGCAGAGGAGGCCGGAAGGCCGACGTGCCCCGGAAGCGTCTCGCGGCCCACCGGGGCACGTGGAGCTGCGCTGCCCTTTGCCCCGGCCACCCATCCCGCTCGTCGGGGCGCACGAACTGTGAGGCGCCAGGAAAAGTAGCGTGGTTCACGAACCACAGAATTGAATGTGTGCACCAAAAACGGCCTCGGAGTTCCGATGGATGTGAACCGGGGCCGCACCGTTGCCCATCCTGCGCGCGTTGGGCAGGTCCGATCCTCCGGCACCTTGTTAATGGCGGGGGGACGAGTACCATGGGCCACCATGCCCGCTTCGCGCGAGGAGCGGGCCCGAGTCACCCGTGGGAGTCACCGACCGATGCGCCTGCTAACGAGTTCACATCGCCCGAGCCCTTTCTTCGCAACGTTCGGTCTGCTCGTGGTGTTCCTCAACGCAACCGTGCGCGCGCAAGATCAGCCTGTCGCGCGGCTGTTCACGGCCAGTGAATTTCCCCGCCTGGCACAAGGTGTCTCGCTCCCCCGCGCTGGGGTCTATACCTTGAAAGTCTGGTCGCCCGCCCGGCAACAGTGGTCACTGGCCTCGGAAGGAGCCACCGCGACACTGAATGCGAAGGTCGAGGGTGACGACGCAACCGTGGCGTGGCAGACGGTCGGAACCGTGAAGGTCGCCGACAACACCCCGCTCAAAATCGTGGTGGCTCGCCCCACGGCAGAGACCGCTGGTGCCAAGAAGGCCGCGTCCAGCGCTCCTCCCGTGCCTGGGCTGCTGGCTCTTTCCACCGACCCCGCATACGATCCGTCCCCCGCCGTCGAGTTCGTGCGCGGACGGCTCGATTCGGCCGACGCCCCCACCGACCTGCGCCGCAAGATGATCCGCACGAATCAGCAAGGCGCCGATTTCAAGGCACCCGCCACCGCGGAAGCCTGGAACGAGCGCGCACGTGCCGTCCGGGACCACCTGAACATCACGACCGGACTCTGGCCCGAGTATCAGCGCACTCCGCTCAAACCCCAGATCTACGGCAAGCTCGAACGCGACGACTACACGATCGAAAAGGTCGTGCTCGAGACGTTCCCCGGTTTCACCTTGAGCGGGAATCTCTATCGCCCGATCGGCAAGAAGGGCAAGCTGCCGGCGATCCTTTGCCCGCACGGTCACTGGGCCGAGGGCCGCGTTCAGCCCGAGCTCCAGCAGCGCTGTATTCGCTGGGCGAAGCTGGGATGCGTCGTCTTCCTCTACGACATGGTCGGCCGCGCCGACGGCACGCCCTTCGGCCACGCCTTTCTGAACGACCGACTCACCCGCTGGGGCCTGAGCCTCGTCACCCTGCAGACCTGGGACAGCATCCGGGCACTCGACTGGTTGTCGAGCCTCCCTGACGTCGACCCCGCCCGAATTGGCTGCACCGGCGAGTCGGGAGGCGGCACGCAAACGTTCCTCCTCACGGCACTCGACGACCGCGTGAAGGTCTCCGCCCCCGTCGTGATGGTTTCTGACACCTTCCAGGGAGGCTGCACCTGCGAGAACGCCGCCGGATTGCGCCACGGAACCGACAACGTGGAGTTCGCCGCGCTCTGCGCTCCTCGCCCTTTGAAGCTTGTCGGTGCCTCGGGTGACTGGACCGCCAAGACGATGACTAAGGCATACCCGGCCATCCAGGGCGTTTACGCCCTCCTGGGCGTGAAGGACCGCGTCAGCGCCGACGTCTTCGACTTCCCGCACAACTACAACCAGACCAGTCGTAACGCGGTTTACGCGTTCATGGGCAAGTGGCTCCTGGGAATCGATGACGCTGCTCTGACCAAAGAAGGTCCCCAGATGCCAGAACCGGCCGAGGCGATCTATACGTTCGATTCGGAGCACCCGGCCCCCTGGGAGTACCAGACTCCCGAGCGGCTCGAAGCCGCGCTGATCCACGCCCGGCAGGCTCAGCTCAACTCGCTGGCTCCCGCGCAATCTGCGGCGACATGGCAAGCCGCACGGGCCCATTTGTACGCCATTCTCAAGGAGCGGGTCGGGGCGGTGAATCCGTCGCCCACAGATCTGTTGGTCGCCGAAGTGCGTAGGGCCTCGCGTGAAAACTTGACCATCGTGCACATGACAGTCGGCCGCAAGGCGACGGGCGACCAGGTTCCCGTTGTTCGGCTGATTCCTGCGCATCCGTCCGGCCGCTTGACCGTGGTCGCCAGTCCTCGCGGCAAGGCTCATCTGGTGAACGCCGAAGGTCGCCCCATTCCGCTCGTCCAGGCACTCCTGGAACGGGGACAAAACGTGGTTGGGTTCGACCCGTTCCTCGTCGGAGAGGCGCAAGACGCGTCGTCGCCAGCCGCGCGGCGGCCCGACACGGTCCACTTCAACACATACAATCCAGTCCTCGCCTGTGACCAGATGCAGGACCTGGCCACCGTCCTCGCCTGGGCTCGCTCGCAGCCCGAAATCCGCGAGGTGAGCCTCGTGGCCGAAGGGCGCTCCGGTCCCCAGGCACTCCTGGCTCGCCCGGTCCTCGAGGGTCTGGCCCGGACGGTCATCAACCTCCACGAAGCCCAGGATGGAGACGGTTCAAATCTGCCAACCGACACGATGGATTTCCCCGGCGTCCTTCAGTTCGGAGGTTTGAAAACCGCGGCAGCGCTCTGCGCGCCCGCGCCGTTGTGGATTCACCGTTGCGGCAAGGCCCTCGAACGATCGTGGCCGGAACGAGCCTTCGCACTTGCCGACGCATCGTCGCTGCTGCGGCTCGACGAAGGTCAGGTCGAGGCTTCGGACATCGCACGTTGGGTCGACACCTGCGAATAAAGCGGCGCCACAGCTCTGAACAATCACGCGCTGAACTGAGCGGGGCGCCGTCGGCTTGCGCGGAGGCGCCTCATTCATGCCCCGCCGCGCCGTCCTTAACGCCGCGGAAACGGGTCCAGCCGACGGATCCTTGACGATAACGTCGACTCAGAATTCGCGACTGGCAGGGCCTCCCAACCCGCCTCGTTGTCGGAACACGCGCATCACGACGCACCATCTGGGTGCAGCACGCAGGTCCGCTCGCGGGCGGGCCTTTTTTGTAGGCGGACAACAGTTCGTGCGCGTCGCTCAATCCGGAGGCAACTGCCGAGGGCGGGTGGCTGGGGTCGAGCCCGCAGGGCGATGCCCCCCCATCGGCTCGGAGGAGATGAAGCGCCGCATCGCGCCGCCGGTGCTCTCCGGCGAGAAGATCCACGCCCTCGCGATCACCGAACCCTCCGGCGGTTCCGATGTCGCCAATATCCACACGCGTGCGGTGCGAAAGGGCAATCATTACGTGGTGAACGGCTCGAAGATGTTCATCACCGCTGGCGTGCGTGCCGATTACTACACTGTAGCGGTGCGCACAGGTGGGGAAGGGGCTGGCGGCATCTCGCTGCTGCTTTTGGAGCGTGACATGAAGGGTTTCACCCGCACGCCGCTGAAAAAACAGGGCTGGTGGGCGTCAG
>DAIDJG010000172.1 GCA_027451445.1 Singulisphaera sp. | reverse complement strand
CTGGGGTTCCGTCTTCGGAACCCCGGCAGGCCGGCCTCCCGGACGCCGGGGTTCCGAAGACGGAACCCCAGCCACCCGCTTGTACCGATCCGGTCGCTGTAAAAACATTTCTGCGGACCTGCTTAGCCAGAGACCTCCTTCACCAGCCACACAAGGTGGCTGGGGTCGGGCGAGACAATAACATTCCTGATGCGGGCGGGGCTAGCCTGTGACCTCCTTCACCAGCCACACAAGGTGGCTGGGGTCGAGAAGACCTGACGCCAGCATGCCTTCAACCGCGTCCCAGGTTCGTGCAACGATCTTGAGGCTCAGTGTGACCCCAGGGAGTGCGGGAGCGTGCGTTCTACTGCCCGCCCGGACGCAATCGCGCGGCGCTGTCGGGTAGGCGGTCGACTGGCCGCGACCCGCGGGTTACTGTGAGCGCCCGCACGTAATGACGTTCGGAGAATCCGCGCGGGGATGCCGATGGAAAACGGACTCGAACAAACCGGCGGACCGTCAAACGAGGCCGCCTACCCGCGCCCCCTCTACGCCTGGTATGTCGTCGGCGTGCTCACGCTGGCTTATGTATTTTCGTTCATCGACCGTCAGATCCTGAACCTGCTTGTGGGTCCGATCGAGCGCGACCTCGGCATCAACGACACGCAGATGAGTCTGCTCATGGGTTTCAGCTTCGCGGTCTTTTACACCCTCTTCGGCATCCCGCTGGGGCGCCTGGCGGATTCGCGCAGCCGCCGCGCGATCATCGCGATCGGGGTCGCCGCGTGGAGCCTCCTGACCGCCGGGTGCGGCCTGGCTCGGCGCTACGGGGAACTCGCCCTGTTGCGGATGGGCGTGGGCGTGGGCGAGGCGAGCCTCTCGCCCGCAGCCTATTCCCTGATCGCCGACTCGTTCCAGCCGAAGCACCGCGCCACGGCGATCAGCGTTTACTCCATGGGGATCTACGTCGGCTCCGGCCTGGCGTTCCTCCTCGGCGGGCTGGTGGTCAAGTTCGCGTCCGGCCGGGAGCAGTTCGACCTCCCACTTTTCGGGCTCACGCGAGCCTGGCAGTTGATCTTCATCGTGGTGGGGCTCCCCGGTCTGCTCGTGTCGCTCCTCGTCGTCGCCACCGTTCGCGAGCCGGCGCGGCGGGGTGCGCGGCAGTCGGTGCGCTCCGGGGGCACTGCCGCGCCGGCGGCGCTGGGCGAGGTCTGGGACTTCCTGAAAGCGAACCGCATGACCCTCGGGTGTCTCAACGTGGGGGTTGCCTGCCTGACCGTCTCGTCGTACGGCATGAGCAGTTGGGTCCCCACGTTTTTCGCCAGGAAGTTCGGCTGGGCGCCCGGCCAGGTCGGCATGGTCTTCGGCTCGATCGTGGCCATCGCAGGAACGCTGGGGATCACGACCGGGGGCCGCCTGGCCGACTGGCTCCGCGACCGCGGCCGGGCCGACGCCGAGTTGTGGGTCGCCTGGCTCGCCGCGGTCGCGTGGCTCCCCTTCGGAACCCTTTACCCGCTGATGCGGGACGCGACCGCCGCGGCGGTGCTCCTGGCCCCAGCGGTGTTCTTCAGTAGCGTCCCGTACGGTCTTGCCCCCGCGGCGATCCAGCGGATGACGCCCAACCCCATGCGGGCGCAGGCCACGGCGTTGTACCTGTTCGTGATCAACCTGATCGGCATGGGTCTCGGCCCAACGGCCGTGGCGCTCGTGACCGAACAGGTGTTTCAGGACCCCCGCGCGGTGGACCGGTCGTTGCTCCTGGTCGGCCTCACGGCGGATGCGGCCGCCATCGTCTTGCTCTGGTCGGGGCTCAAGCCGTACCGTCGCAGCGTGGAAAGCCTCCTGCGCTCAGACCGGGAGACTGCGGGGAACAAGCCGGCGGCGTAGAGCCCGGTCCTCGATCATCCGGTCCTGCCGGGAGGGGCGGTCAGAAAATGGCTCTTCCGCAGTTTCCATAGAGCGCCGAACGGTTGGATTGCGCACGGCGACAACCAATCAAAACACAGAAGCATCAGAACTCCCTCCCCCCATGTGGGGGAGGGAGGATGCTTTACCCACACCCGTAACGTTAAGGCGCGTCCAGAAGCTTGGGATGATGTAGAGCCGGGACCGTCGGTGGTTGAACGTGTGCAACCCAACCGTTAAGCGGTCTAGATCGTCATGACGATGTCGCCTTTCTTTTTGCCGTGCAGCACGCTGCTGGGACTCATGAAGCAGAGATCCAGGCCATCGCCGCCGTTAAGCACGTCCGTCTGTCCGTCGCTGGACACATGGCCGGCAAGCACGGCGTCGACGGCGGCAACACGGGCGGCGGACGTCTTGGTCTGATCGCTCCAGGCGCTGAGCAAGTTGTTGAGCGTTTGGTTGTTGGCGAGCGTGGTCGGATCCTGGAAGTCCGTGCGACCGCCGATGAGAACCGCGTTGCCATCGCCTGCGGTCAGCACGTCGGCCCCGCCGCCACCGATGAGAACGCTCGGACCTTCCCCGCCGATCAAGGTGTCGTTGCCGGTCCCGCCATCCAGAAGGGTCGGACCGCCGCCCGCGATCAGCACGTCATTCCCTGCGCCTCCAAACAGGTAGGCCGGAGCTTTGATGTCCTGATCGACCTTCATGTTGTCGTTGCCCGCCTGACCGTAAAGGGCGATCGCCGTGAAACTGTTCTTTGCGTAGACCCCCTGCGAAATGCCGTTGATGAGCACACGGACGGCGCCCTTGTCACCTTGCGGCACCACGCGAATCACGTCGTTGCCGGGCGTTCCGTTGATGAGCAGCGTGTTGGGGCCGCCTGGACCTTGACCGATGGATACGGGCGTCACACCAACGGAAGAGATCGCGGCCGTGCTGGTCGTCGTTGCGGTTGGGGCGGACTCGTGGTGGACGCTGACTGTAATGACGTAGTTGCCCGTCGCCGCATACGTGTGGCTGCCGAGGACTTTGAAGCTGTTGGTGTTGGGATCGAAGGTGATCGTACCGGCCGACGTGCTACCGTCGCCCCAGGCGATGTCGGCCGAATAGTGTGTGCCGGTCGTATCCGCGGTGTTCGGCTCGGCTCCCCCTGGGTCGGTAAAGTTGGCCACGGTCACACCGGACAATGCCGCACCCTGTTTGGCGACGATCGTCAAGCCTCCACTTGCAGTCACGGCGGCGTCGGCCACGTTGAGCAGCGCACTTGCGGCGGTGGTGGAACCGTTGGCATCTGTGACTTGTACCGTGAATGTGAGCCCTGAGGCTTCCTCGGCAAACGTATGGCCGCCGACGACGCTGAAGGAGCCGTCGGTGTTGGTGGCGATCCCGCCGTTGGCGGCTGTGAGGGTGCTGCTCTGCCCGTCGCCCCAACTCACGACGGCAGACAGGGCGTTCGCACTGGCGTTGGCGTCGGTAAAGGTCGCGAGCGTTTGCGTGCCCGTGGGCTGTCCTTCGGTCGCGGTCGGCGGAGCCACCGAGTTAACGGTCAACACGGGGGCGATCACGTT
This sequence comes from Singulisphaera sp., assembly GCA_027451445.1. Classification (GTDB taxonomy): domain Bacteria; phylum Planctomycetota; class Planctomycetia; order Isosphaerales; family Isosphaeraceae; genus DAIDJG01. The sequence continues at coordinate 8,548 of DAIDJG010000172.1, read as the reverse complement.
GATGACTGCCTGGTCGGTACTGACCAAGCCGTTACTGTCGATGACCTGCAAGGGGACCGTTACGCTGGTCCCTGGAGTCAGGCCGGCGGCCACGAACGTCGGTGTCATGCCGACCTCGTTACCATTGGTCGCCGCAGTCCCCGTTTCGCCGAACGTGCCGTTGCCGTTGAGGTCCCACTGGTAGGTCAAGGTCCCCGGCGCCTGGCTCGTGTCGGTGGTCCCCGAACCGTTCAATTGCACCGACTTGCCGGCCTCTACCGTATAAGTACCACCGGCGTTGGCTTGTGGGGCCTTGGCGGTCACCGTTCCGCTGCTGGTCCCGTTGCCGGACAACGACGTGAGGAACACCCCGCTGTCCAGGACCTGGTCCCTCGTGTCGGCGATGGAGAACGTGAGGGTGTGTGTTGTGATGGTCGGGTCGAGCGCAGCTTTGGTCGTCAGGGCTGGGGTCAAGCCGTCGTACTGGATGTCATAGCCCACCACGGTCTTGCCGGCGGTGTTCGGGTTCGCGAAGTCGCCCGAGTTGTTCAACTGGAAGAAGTTGTTGTTGACCGAGATCGGATTGCCGGCCGGATCAAAGCTAATCTGCTTGCCGTCCAGAAACGCGGCGAAGACGTCGTTGTACAGGCCGACCCACTCGGGGAACTCTTCCGAACCGAAGACGAACTGAAACTGGATCGAGCTAACGCCCGGATTGGCCGTGAATTGGAGCGTGAGCGAGTTTGCGTCGTAAGTGATATCCGGGCTCACCAGGGCATCGAGGGCCGGGTCGCCCATCGGATTCGTCGGCGTTCCGTAGGCGGTCGTTGCAGAGGGTGTGTTGTTCGGCCCGAGCGCGTTCACGGCGGAGCCGGACGTCAGCAGCACGCCATTGGCGAGCGAGAGCGATGAATTCTGATCGTGGAAGCTGAACCCGTTGTACGTGCCTGCCTGGCCATTCTGACCGACGTAGCTGGAACCCACCAGGTTTAAACCGGTCCCCGGCGTCAAGAGCGCGTTGGTCAACGTCGACAGCGGCGTGGACGGATCGTAGGGCGTAACGCTCAACGGGCTGGGATTGGCCACGATTGTCGGCACTGACGCGGTCGCGGAAGCGCCGCCGACGTCCTGGAGGGTGACGACAAGGTTGTACGACGTGGCCGAGGTGTAGGTGTGGTTGCCAAGGACATTCCACTGGCCAGGCGCACCCGCGACGGGGACAATGCCGCCGTTCGCCGCCGAGACCGTGTCGATCGTGCCGTCGCCCCACGCGATCGTCGCAGTGAAGTCGCTCGCCGGGGCATTGGGATTATTGTCCGTGAAGGTGGCGACCACCATCGAGCCGGTGCTCAGCGGCGTGTTCGGAACGCCATTGATCATGGCCGGATAATTCCCGGTGAGCGCGGCGTCTCCCACGCTCTGCGTGGCACTCTGAGTGGCGCTGGCGCCGGTGGCATCGGTGATCGTGACCGAAAGAGTTGGATTGCCTTCCTCAGCGAAGGTGTTGCTTGCGGAGACCGTGAACGTGCCGTTGCCGTTGTCCACGATGCCGCCATTGGCCGCGGTGAGAACGGTCGAAGTACCGTCGCCCCAGGAGACGTTGGCCGTGTAATCATTGACGTTGGTCGAGGAGCCGGTAAATTGCGCCAAGGGGCCGCTGGCCGCCGTGCCTTCCAGGGCGCCGACCAGCGGCGTCAGACTTTGGATCACAACGGCTGGTACGGCCCGTTCTTCCAGCGCCGCGATCAGGGGACGGAATTGCCGTCGCGCCGACTTCGGATCGGTTCGCTTGCCGCGGATCCGACTGAAGGCGCTCTCGGTCGTCCGGATTGATGGCGCAGAAGACGCTGAAGCTGACATGTGAAGTATCCTCAGGAAATCTTGTGAGAACTTGAATCTCGGATTGTTCCGAGTCACGATGAGTAATGCGTGTCGTTACTCACATGGTAGAAATGGGCGTTCGAGACCTGTATCGGGCGTAATGGCAATCCGAACGGGCGCTGTCAGCGCAGCGCTGACACGAGTGATGGGTGTGAACCGAGCCGTCAGCCTCGGGATTTACAATGGATAACGCTTCTCACGAATCGTCCGGGGATCGGGGCGGGGCTCTGCGGCGACTGCGGAGCATCGGCTCTCGGCTCTACCCTGCGCGTGCGTGGCTGGGCGTGCTCATCTCGGTCTTCGCGATCGAGTCCGTGATCATGGTCGTCCTTTCGTTCGTCCCGACAACCAACCACAAGGGCCTGCTCATTCCATTCGTCGACGCGGCGCTTCTGACGCTCATTGTGGCGCCGATCCTTTGGTGGTTCATTGTCCGGCCGCTCAAGGCGCTTTTGGACCTGCGCACGCAGCACCTGGGAGAGCTGTTTGGCTCGATCGAGGAGGAACGCCAACGCGTCGCGCTTGAGCTCCACGACGGTGTCGGCCAGTACCTGACGATGCTGGTATCCGGCCTGCGGACGATAGGTCGGAGCGACGACGTGGCGGATGTTCGCCGGCGCTGCCACGAGCTCCAGCAAGCCTCGCAAGACGCGCTCACCGAGGTCCGGCGGATCACGCTCGGTCTCCGTCCCAGCATGCTCGACGACCTGGGCTTGACCCCGGCGGTGACGCGTCTGGCGGACGACCTGAGCCGCCATCACGGCATCGCGCTCACGGTTGAGGCGGAGACCGAGCTGGGACGTCTTCCGATGGCCGTCGAGACCGCGGCGTTCCGTATTGTGCAGGAGGCACTCAATAACGTCGTCAAACACTCCGGGGCGCATGCAGCACGTGTCAAACTGGCCCTGCGAACTGAGCGGCTCGTGATCGGCATCGAGGATGATGGATGCGGGCTTCCTCTTTCGTTGCGGGGGCTCTGGAAAGTCAACACGGGCCACCTGGGGCTCCTGGGAATGCGCGAGCGTGCCGTCTTGCTTGGAGGCGACCTTTCCATTCAAAGCGAACCGGGGCGAGGGACCTGGGTCGTGGCCACGATCCCCACGGGAGCCAGACGTGACAAACAAGACTCGGGTCATGCTCGTTGACGACCACACGGTCCTCCGCGCCGGTCTTCGCGCGTTGCTCGATGGACAGCCCGACCTCACCGTCGTGGCTGACGCCGCGAATGCGACGGACGCGTATCGGCTTGCTGAAGCGGAACAACCGGAGCTGATCGTCCTCGACCTGAGCCTCCCGGGGGGTGGAAGCCTGGCCCTGATCGAAAAGCTCCAGGCTCTGTCGAGCCCCCCGAAGGTGTTGATCCTCAGCATGCACGACGACCCGCCATACGCGCGGGCAGCACTCGCCGCCGGAGCCCGTGGATATGTGGTGAAGACGATCAGCGAGCAGGACTTGCTGGCTGCCATTCGCACTGTCTGCCGAGGCCGACTGTTTGTCGACCTGGACAACGACGAACTCACACGTTCGGTGTTCCTGGGACCTTCGAGCCGGCCGGGACCCGCGGGTGGAACTGGGGCCAAGCTCAGTGATCGAGAACTCGAAGTTCTACGACTCCTGGGACAGGGCCATGCCAATCAATCGGTGGCCGAACGCCTCGAGCTCAGCCCCAAGACAGTAGCGACCTACCGCGCCCGGATCGCCGAGAAACTTGGCCTCAAGACGACCGCCGACTTCGTCCACTATGCGGCCACCATGGGGTTAACCAAAGAGCTCGATCCTTTGCAATGAGCCAGGTACAGTCGGTTTGTTCGGGAACTGCGGAATCGCGGCACTCCAACTCCGAAGACAACCTGCTCAGATTCAATGATCAAGAGGGGCAGGCCGTCCCGGTCACGACGGAGCGGCTTGCGAAGTTGATGCCGAGCAATGCGCCGGTGGTCAGGCTCGACACGGAGATTCCGGGCAAGTTGAAGACCGTGCAGAGGGATGAAGTGACGGCCGTCATCGCCGACTCGGCCGAGCTCTTCAGCGGTAGATTTGGCGTCGTAAATCAGGCCGCAAGGCTTCAGCGTCCGCTGAACCTCGATGATCGAATCACGCTGGGTTGAGCGTGGATGTGCGGTCGTGCGTTTGATTCGGGAACGGGTGATCCCGAGGTTCGCACTCGCTGAATCGCGTGGGGTGGTTTACGGATTCGATCGATCGCGCTTCCCTCGCACGCGGACCATCGCACCGATCAGCAGCGTACTGTCCTGCGCCGGGGTGGGATTGTGAGGATCGGAATGGAAAAATGCGCTAACGCCGTGCTTTCACGTCAGCCGGTCTCAGTGTCTGGCCTTCATCCTCCGCGAACCGTGGCAGACCCCTAGCCGACCGATCAGCTCGGATACTCGCGAGTTGTTCGGTGAGCTTCTCCAACTGGCGGCGCGTCTCGTTCCGGGTCGGTTCCAGGGCGACGGCCCGTTGCGCGGCTTCGATCGCCTGAACGAGGGACTCATCGACGAGCTTATCGTCGTTATTTTGAAATGCATTTTTCTTAACTTGATTATAGGCTTCACTCAGTATTTGGTAGGAATGCGAACCGTCAGGGTATTCCTGGACCAGTCGTCGGGCGATCGTCATCAACCGCGCGACCGTTGCGTGCGCGTCGTCGAGTTTGTGCAGCTTCCGTTGCGCGGCGGCGATACGGACCGCGTCTTCGCAAACGATTCCGATCGTCGCCGAGACCATCGAATCCGCAAGTCCGAGCTTCGAGCACCGCATTCGGAGGGCAACGACGAGCGCGCCGGCAGCTCGTGCAGGGTCGCGATCGAAATCCGCAGCGGACATTGATGGGCGAAATGGAGAAAGCGGTCGAACCGAGAGGGCGAGCCAGTCGCAGACGAACCTCTCGTGGGAACGTCGAATCTCCAAGTCGTCGTCCGAAGAAACTTTGTGAAAATCGTTATTTGAAAATAAAGTATTTAAGTTATAAATATCTAAAATATATATATCGCGCGATCTTGCGAGGTCCGGACCGAGGAGGTGTTGCAGAATCCGATGGCTCAACCGTCGTGCACGTTTTTCCAGACCCGTTCGGCCGCTCTGATCATGTCGATCGGCGAGCGGTTGCAGCGCCTTGTAGAGATTTGTGAGTAAACTGCTGATCAGAGGGCTCGGGTCCAGGTCCATGAAAACAGCGCCGGCCTGCTCGAAGCAATTCAAGGCGGCCTCGAATCGACCCGCCTCGTCAGCCAAGAGGCCGGAAGTGACCAGGGCCTCGCCGAGGTAAAGCCGAACCTCCTTACGATCGGGGTTTACCGCGACACTCCGTTTGAGGTCGGCGATCGCGTGATCCATGAGCTCCCCGGATTCGTCTCTCCTGTCGAACGACATCAGCGCGGAGCCGATCTCCTCTTCGAGGATGCCCAGGGTAGAGGACGGGACGATTCCGCGATTCCTCAAGTCGCTGGTCGAGCTTCGAAGCTTCAGCAGCGACGCGACCATCTGTTCCGGTGTGGCGTCCCGGCGCAGGCGAATGGTCGTCCGGAGAAAGGTCCCGAGCTCATCCGCGGCGCTTGCGGAAAACTGTTCATAAGCCAACGCATGGCGACGCGCCTCGGCAAGCCTCGTACGTTCGGCTTCGGCCTGCTTCAGGAGCACGAACAGGCCGACGACCCCCGTCGCCAGGGTGAGCGCCAGCACTGCCAGCAGGCCCGCGACGGCCGGGCGCCGGAGGCAGAAGCGCCAGGCGTGTTCCAGCGATGAGACGCGTCGAGCCACGATCGGACGACCATCGAGCCAACGGCGAAGATCGTCGGCCAGGGCCTGCGCGGTCGGATAACGACGGCTTGGGTCCTTGCGAAGGCATTTCAGGCAGATCGTTTCCAGGTCACGAGGAACCCCGGGGCGAATCGCCCGGGGCGGGACGGGATCCTTGGTTCGCACCTGATCAAGCGTCTCGTCAATGGTGAGGCCGGAGAACGGGGCCTGGCCTGCCAGCAGTTGATACAACGTCGCTCCCAACCCATGCACGTCCGCGGGGGGACCGATCGCGCGACGACTCCCGGAAACCTGCTCCGGCGCCATGTACCTCGGTGTTCCGCGCGGACCCGCAAGCTCCGTCATCGTCGCTTCGGGATCGTCGCGGAACCGGGCGATCCCAAAATCGGCGAGCTTCGGGACGACCTGCTCCCACGACGGATCGGGAGGATCGACGAGCAGGATGTTGGAGGGTTTCACGTCGTAATGCAGAAATCCTGCCCGGTGGATCGCGTCGACGGCGCGGGCCACCGTTTCTACCAGCAAGGCCGCGCCCCTGGGCGGCGGACCCTTCTCGATATGGGCCTTCAGGCTCCCCCCGCGAACCAGCTCCATCACAAGGTAATCCCAGCCGTCACGCTGCAACACCGCAAAGAGCTGCACTATGTTAGGGTGGCTTACGCATGAGAGCATAACACCTTCTTGAAGAATACGGCTCTCAGCGCTCGTCGAGCCGGCGCTTGGAAACCGCTTCAGCGCCACCGACCGGCCCGTTCCTTCTTCCAGCGCGTGATAGACGACCCCCATCTCGCCGCGCCCGAGTTCCTCCACAATGACGTAGCCGAACGGCGACGAGGCTAGCTCCGGCGTTGAAGCACCAGGCCGTCCGGACGTTTCCGGCCCCGAAAGGTTCCGCGCGAGACGTTCCACGGCCGCCTGGCACGAGGGACAACGATCGATATGCGCGATGACGACGGCCCTGCTCAAATCACTCAACTCGTCGGTGGCAAGCTGGGCCAGGATCGCGGTGGAAGGGCAAGCTGACACGGCCGTCCGCCTCCGTTCAAGACCCCGCTTCAGTCTCCCGCGGTCCTTCGGACTGGTGATCCGCCTTCCTACGAACGGCGAGCCGCCGTTCGCCCTCGGTCTTGAGCTTCTGAATCACGCGGCCATAGCCCGCGAACACGGTCCCGTATTCTCTCTGCTGAATGTCGGCGACCTCACGCACGGTGTGTAACTCGACCGCGATGAGCCAGAATGCCTGCCAGTTCACCGGCGCGACGAGCGGCCGAACGTACGCCTGGACCTCCTCGGCGACTTCAAGGAGAAGAACCCGTTCCGACTCCGAATCGGGTTCTTCGCCCTCCTCGATATCCCCCGCGAGCAAAACGCCTTGCTCGGCGATTGCCTCGTCGTCGAGCGATGGCAATCGCGTCTTGCTCCGCTTCCGCAGCACGTCGAGGGTGCGGTGGAGGACCAACTTTCTGAGCCAACCTCGGAACGTCCGTTTGGGGTCGTAGCGGAAGTCGATCACGCGACGCGCCAGGTCCAGCCAGATTCGCTGAATGATGTCTTCATAGGCATCGGCGTCGAGCTGAAAACTGCGACACCAGCGTCGCACGAGGGGATCGTATTTCCGGTGAAACTCGACCCAGGCGCTGTCATTCCGCCAGTCGGCGACCTCTTTCAGAAGCCCGGGGTTCGTCGTACTGCCGTCCGGGTTCAAAATGGATTGGCCCATCGTCGCATCCTACCGCCAACCGACCTTGAGACTCAATTCTCGCGCTACCGCGTCGATGACCTTCGTAAGAGTAACGGAGGCTGGCGAGTTGCCATTCGCACCATTCGGCCATTTTATTGTATCACGCCAGAAATTGGTCAGACAAGCAATGCTTTTCAGCCGGAGCACTGACTGGGACCGTAACCCATGAAGATCCCGCACGTTGTTTTGTTGCGGCTGAGGTGCAAGAAGCTTGCCGGCAACGTGTCTTCCGTCGAGCCTACCGGACGCGGCGCGCCTCGGTCCGGGAACTGGGGATAACCAATGACCACTCACGGTTTCCCTCCGAACCTCAATTAGAAAAAAGATAATAACATATTAACTATTTAATGTTATGAATATCATAAGAACAATCCGAAACATTGCAAGTCTTCCATCGAAATTCGGCTTGTCCAATTTTCTCACATAAGCATCGAATCCTCAAGCGGTTACGGCAGGAGGCGGGGCGGCTCGTGAATTGAATTTGGTTCCTTGGCCATTTTCGCGGCGATTCTGCGGCGCTCGGGGACTTTCATTGGAGTCATCCGATTTCTTGTCCCTGCGGTCGGGAGTGCATTCGTGATGAGCGGCGCCATGATCCAGCATCCCAGCGACCAGGCCCTTCACGCTTATGGTTTGGGTACACTCGACGACTCCTCAGCCGAAGTGATCAATTCCCATCTCGAGGTGTGCTCATCCTGCTGTCAAAGGGTTGCCAAGGTATCGTCCGACAACTTCGTGGGACGCCTTCGTGGCGCCCGACTGGGGTCAGATGCCGCCTCAACCGGCGGGGCAGCCTCCGAGGCGTCGCGGGAGACGGAAGCGCCTCGCACCGCCGAACGGGCTTCGGACTTGGAAGTTCCCAGGGAGCTGGCCGAGGATCTTCGCTACGAGGTCATCAGGGAACTCGGCCGCGGCGGCATGGGAGTCGTCTATCTCGCTCACAACAAGGACATGGATCGTCCGGAAGTCCTCAAGATCCTCAACCCCGATCTGCTGGGGCGGCGGGGGACGATCCCGGATCGCTTTCTTCGCGAAATCCGTACGGCTGGGACCGAGCGCGAAGTTGGAGCCAGTTTCGATCGATATGACGGAGCCACTCGCGCTATCCGACTGAGGCATGTCGGGCTCTGCGCAAGCGCCCACGCCACTCGGCGCGCTACGAAGAGCGCGGAGTCAGGTCGGTCC
>DAIDJG010000171.1 GCA_027451445.1 Singulisphaera sp. | reverse complement strand
CGCTCACCGCGTTCGTAAACCAGCCTGCGCTGGAGATTCTGGATCTCGTCGAAGTCTTCGAGACCCAGCAGATACACTTCGAGAGACGGGGGGATGGGGGACGGCATCATTGCGACTCGTTCCCCCTCTTCGTTCCGCGATTCGATCGACCTGCCCGGACTTTCGGCTGCCCTGTTTCACTCCCCTCTCAGTCTACAACCCGAATCGCCCGTGGGGCAAGCCGGATCGGGGCTGGCGTACGTGGTGCGTCAATTGAGTGAGATGAACTGGATGGGACTATGCACGGATGGGAACGACCGAGCGGGTGTACGCAGGGGGTTACGGAGACACATTCGGTGTGACGGCGCAATCCGATCGCGCTCCATCCCGGCAGGGAAGACGCAGAATGAACGTGCTCCGTACGCGTAAATCATTTTAAGTTGATATCATAGTCCGTCGTACCGTCCTTGACCTCCATTTCGATCTTCGAGGAGCTCACGTTTCGGAACTTCGGAGGAACGCGAAAGCTCGCCCCTTTGCCCGTCGCGCCGTCGACCGCGACTTGATGGACGCCGGCGACTGCACCATCTCCGTCCTTCCTCGTTGTCAGCGAATAGCTCCCATCAGGCTGGATGTTCCCATTGGCCTCTGGACCCCGGTCCGGCACAAAGGTCACCGTCCCCTGGATCAGGGGTCGACCGTTATACGTTACCTTCCCCTTTACGGGAAGGGTCGGCGGAGGGCTGGAGCCGGCTGAAGAGCCACAACCCGCACAAGGGAGAGCCAGGGCGGCCAAAGTCAGTAAAAGCGAAGAGGCCCTGCGCATGGAGAGTGTCCTACTTTGAAAGCGAAAACCCGGTCTCTTCAGAGACCGGGCTCCTCGGACATCAGCAAATGGGTGAGTTGAAAGTACGAGACTGAATGCGGTCGGATCAATACCCGTCGGCGGAGACCACCTCGCCGCCCGCGATCGTGCCCAGTGCTGTCCAGGTGACTGGACTGACCGAGTTCTTGATGAACTTGACACTGCCGTCGGCGAACAACGTATTAACCCCACCCGAATGCATGCTGCTTGCCGCCAGCGACATGTATGTCGGTCCCCCGTCGTTCTCATCGACCGAATCCCAATCCATCGGCATGACGCGCCCAGTAATGGGGGTCCCGGTCGCCCGGCTGACGGTGGAAACGGGGGAATTCGGGGGGTTTGCGGTCGTAAATCCCGAATAGTAAACGCCGCCGTTACACCAACGGGTATGACCGATCGGCCCTCCCGACTTGATCTTGCTGCTTGGCGTGGGGCACGAGTTGATCAGGTTGAGGAGCGCGCTGGCTGAGGCTGGACCCGGGGGCGGGACGTTGGTGGGGGTGAACGTGCCGACGCTGGCGTCCGAAGGGGCCGATGGCGTGCTAAGACAACTCCTCATCTGGGCATGCCCGATGTAGCCTTCGGAGGCCATCAGCGTGTTGCTTGTGCCGTCGGTCACCATGGCGATCGTACGGCAATAGTTGGGCCCGAAAATCGAGCGATTCATGGGGCCGACCGTGTTGGTTGCACCCCAATTGACGGACCACACGTACCAATCGCCGTCACAGGTCCCATAGCTCGTCGTTGCAACCAGCGTATCGCCCAGCGTGGTGTCGTCGATGTGTGAGCCGGGATCGCTCGGGCAGAACAGGAAGCTCAGGGGTGTGTTTGCCACGGTCGTGTTGGGCGGTTTGCTGTACGTCAGGCTGAAGTTGGCCGCGTTATAGAACGAGCCCTGTTCCAGGAACGGCATCGCTCGGGCGAACGCGCTCCACGACGACTCGAACGCCCATGTCCCTGCGCCCCCAGTGGGTGCGGGGACCAGGATCGTCGTCATGGGAAAGACGCTGTTGGCACTCTCGTAGTTCATAAACGCGAGACCGATTTGTTTCAGATTGTTCGTGCACTGAATGCGCCTGGCGGCCTCGCGCGCCGCTTGCACTGCTGGCAGCAGGAGGGCGATTAACACGGCGATGATGGCGATCACCACCAATAACTCGATCAGCGTGAATCCATCCCGTCGTTTCGATCTCATCAGCGGGACACTCCGGAAAGTGTAGAGAAAAGGCCGACTTCGCCCACTCGGGAAGGGGAGATTAACCAGAACAACATGTGTATTCAAATAATTAAAGTTTTACTCGCGAATTCTTCATGGAAACTGCACTTTTGGGGGGCGTCGGCGATGCTGGCCGGACTCAGCCAAGTGCGCTTTTCCGCAATCCATGCGGCTCTTCTGTCCCCGGATCCGGAGTGCTACGAAAGGAATGTGCCGCGGCTGGTGAGCGCTGTTCGCGGCCTTTCAGTTGAAGCGAAGCGAACCTTTTGGCCGCATGCGCCGCAGCACTGGCGTCCTCAATCACGTCGCGCTGGCGAGGGTGGACGCGCCGAGCAACCCGTGCGTCAGGGCGCGGGCACGATGGGGCTCACTGCGAGAAGCCGATGTCCCTGTTGTTCGTCGATGCTCAGGGCGGAGAGGAGGCGATGGCGAATGGTGTGCAGGAGGGTATCCACGGTCTCGGGTTTGAGATCGGGCAGAGGAATTGTGCCTCCGGCGCGGCGGTCGTGGCCGCCGGCGTTCCCGAGGCCCTCGACAACTTCACGCAGGACTTCACCGGCGTGACCGCCAAGGAGTCCGGCGCGGAGCGAAAACTTGAGAACGTTTTCGAACTGGCCGACGACCAGGACCCAGTTGACGCTATCGAAGCGGATGAAGAAGTCGGCAATTTCGGCGATGATGTCCGGCTGCGTTACGGTACCGCACCAGCTTACCACGAGGTCGCGATAGCCGAACGCGTTGATCAGCGCATGCTGAAACGTCGCGAAGTGGCTTTGAGGGAGCTTGGGATTGCGGATCCGCGCCAGGAGGTCCTTGTCGGCACGAGGAAAAAGCCACACGAGCGCTCCATCGTCCAGTGAACTTGCCTCCCGGGGATAGCCCGTCGTCTCGGATTCGATTCCATATAGCAGCGCCGTGGCGAGCCGATGGGTCACGGTGACGTTCTGCTCGAGCAAATATCCCGTGACCATCGTGCTGGTGGCGCCAAGATGGGCGCGAATGTCGCGAAACAAGACTCCGTCGAGGACGCCTCCGGTTTCGTGGTGGTCGATGACGACGTGGGGCATCGCTGCTTCGCTCGCGCGCCGGCCCGTGTAAGGCTGGCTATCAACCATCACGACGGCAGTCATTGAGTCGACCGACACGCTCGCGACCGGCTCCAGTGTGATGGACAGCAACTCCGCCATCGCCCGGTTTTCCGCGCGGGCGATCATCCCATCGACCGTCAGAATCACCGGCTTTGTGGGATCGGCTTTGTGGATGAGCGCCTCGATCCCGAGCATGCTCGCGAGCGAGTCGGGGTCGGGATTGACGTGAGAGACAACCACCACACGCCGGAAGGGCGCGATCGTTGCCAGGAGGCGTTCCGAACGGGTTTGCCGCGCCAGGCTCGGCTCCGACTGAGTTTCGGCATTCATCGTGATCAGGCCTTCGAGCCAAGTCAGGGCGTGGCAAGCAAGTCGCTGTTGCCGACCTGCGTTCAGCCACCCGCTCGCACGGTTGTCCTTGCCGTACTTAAAGGGGGGCGAGCAGTTTTTAGTTTACGAAAGCCGCCACCGCGGACGCCACATGTTCCTCATGGGGCAGACGGCGACTGGGGTCGGGACTTTTTGGGTTCTGACGTCCGTTTCGCTCGTTCCCGTTGGCGCTCTGTCTCCAGGCGTACACGTTCAACCGGGCTCGGTTCCACAATACCGGCCGTCTGGGGAGCGGGGCGATTCACGAAGGCGACCAGCAACCCGATTCCCAACGCAAGTGTCATTCCGTTGAGCCAGAACGACCGCCGCTGTAAACGGACGAAATGTTCTCGACCGCCAGGTCCGGCATCCTGCGCCGCCTTGATGGCGGGGGTTAAGGAGTTACCGGCGTACAGCATGATCAAGGTTGCTGCGATGATCACCAGAGCCTGAACGCCAACCCTGGGTGCTCGGTATTCCGGGAAACTCAGGGGCACGGCCATCGCCGATGGCAACGCGATGGCCCCGCACACCGTTCCCCATGTGTACAGGCGCCGGGAAAGCGCACGCCGGAAACGCTCGCCTGGATCGGTTTCCAGCACTTTCAACGTTGCGGGTGACACTGCGGCCATAAAGAACAGCAGACTTCCTACCCACGCGGCAAGGGCCAGAACGAACGCCGAGTCAAAGATCGCCATCAAGAACCGCGCGGTCACGAATCGCTCTCCTCGTGGAGGGGATGCCTTCGAATTTCAAATCATCAGATTGAGGGGTTCGATGATAGCAGGAAATCGAGCCGTACCGAGACTGGTTGCCAAAAACTTGGGTGTCTCGTAGGGTGAGCACTGCTCGCCATTCACGATCGTTTGCGGCGGGCGTGATCCACCCCTTACCGAGCCGAGCATGAGCACATCTTCCCAGAAACGCATCGCGATCGTGGCCGCGGAGTTCAATAAAGACCTGGTGGACGCGATGATCGACGCGGCGACGCGGGAGCTGCAAACAGCGGGGGCCGTGGTCGTGCGGGTCCTGCGAGTTCCGGGCGCGTTCGAGTTGCCTCTCATCTCCGACGTTCAGTTGGCCCAGCGGGGAATCGACGCACTTGTCGTGCTCGGCTACATCGAGCGTGGAGAGACGTTGCACGGTGAGGTCATGGGCCACGTTGTGCATTCGGCCCTGGTCCAGCTCCAGCTCAAACATCGGAAGCCCATGGGGCTTGGAATCATTGGCCCGGGGGCGACGGCCGAGCAAGCGGAGGTGCGCAAGCACTCCGCCGCGACCGCGGCGGCCCGGGCCGTGCTCGCGTCTTGCGCTTTGCTCGATAAGTTTCCAACCGACGAATGACACTGCGGGTTGGCGCAAGCTTCCCATCACCTATCGCTTCCACTCGCAAACGGCGAGCTGGCCGAAGCTCTCCTCGACTTCAACACGGAGGAGACGGGGGATCGGCAGCCCCTTCTCCTGGAAGGCCGCGTAGAGCCGGCCCGCGATGTAATCGGCGAGGAGCTCGGCTGTGGTGTTGGCGATCGGCAGCAAAACGCATTCGTCGCGCGGGAAGCTCCAGTGCCGGTCGCGATAGCGGACCACGCAGTTCGACCCGTCGTCTTCGAGCGTGATCAACCGACTGCGCGTCGGCAGGAGCATCCGGTGATCGAGCTCGTCGGTGATGGCGCGTGTCAGGTCCTTGAGGGCGATGAAGTCGAAGACGTAGTGGTTCTCGTCCAGGTCGTCTTCGACTTCAACCGCGGCCCGGTAGTTGTGGCCGTGGAGACGCTCGCACTCGCCGCCGGCGTAGGTGATGAAATGGCCGGAGCAAAAGACGAGGTAATCCTTGCTGACTCGGACCTTGTACAGGGCATCAGGCACTTCGACTCACTCCAGCGAACGTTGCACTTCGGAGACTGTGGACCAACCCGCAGGGCCCGCGGGTCTCGGTAACTGGATTGTCCCATCCCGCAGTCCGGCGAACAAGGCGGCGACGATCAGGTCGGCCGTGGCGCCGGGGTTCCGGCTATGGCCGTCGGTACGGAACCAGGCGTCCAGCTCATCGCAGCGTGCAAGGCTTTCGGCGCCATCTGGCCAACCGGCGGAAAGAACTCGGTGGGCGAGCCTCAGGCCTTCAAATGCTTCGGCCGCTCCGCGTTTGCGTTCGATGAGCGTGTCGGTGTGGCTGGCGAGGAGGGTCAGAAACGCGCCGATGATCGCGGTCTCGAGCGAGTCCCCACGTTCGAGGAAGCGTCGCAGGGCGGGGAGGGCGTTGTTGAGCACGTCGGCGTAACCGTTTACGTACTGCCGGGCGATCAGGTCTCGGTGCGACGCGAGTCGCATCGCTTCGTACAACGTCACCGTCGGCTCGTGCACGACGTCTTGTTCGGCCACCTGGCCAAGTCCGGCCGGCTCAGCCAGTCGGATGGCCTCGTAGGCGAGTCGGGCGTCTTGAACGGTCAGCGCCGAGATCACCGTCATGAGCCCGTCGGCGAGCGACACGTCCTGAGGCACAGCCGCCAAGGGACCGAGTAACAGCACAATGCCGAGGTTCGTGTTGGTGGTGACGACGCGCCGGGTCGCTTCGACGGCATGGAGTACCGCAGTCCCCACGCCGGACTCTCGCGCACGGTCGAGCGCAGGGCCAATCGCGCATGCGCTTAGCAGGAAATCGAGGTAATGGCTGTCCTCGAAGTCTCGAAAGCGATGGATGTTCCCAGGCTTCCGGGCAGTCACCTCGAGGATGCACGCGATTTGAGCGAGTTGGCCGGGGGAAAGAGGTGGATTCACCTGTGACATCGTGCGAACTCTCTCCCGATTACGCCCCGAGGTTGTTCTTACTGGCCGAGGCGTTCCAGATGTTTCAGAATCTCCGCGGCGACGTCCTGGCCGGAAGTCTGCGCGAGTGCACGCCAGCCGGGAACGGCGTTCACCTCCAGAACGACCCATCCCTCGCGGTCCAGATCATACATTAGATCCACCCCGGCCATAATCGCGCCGACGGCGTGCGCGGCTCGGAGCGCGAGCTGCTCGGAGGCCCCGTCCGCCTTATATCCTTCCGCGCGGCCGCCGAGGGCGACGTTTGTGCGCCAGTCGTCGGGAGCCGCATGGCGCCTGAAGGCGCCCAGGATGCGGTCTCCAAGTACGAAAACGCGCACGTCGTGACCTGGGTGTTGCACGGCTTTCTGGACGTAGAGTACGGCCCCCAGCCGTTCCAGCGTGCTAAAGGCGCGCCGGGCGAGCTCGCGCTGTGACACGCGGATCAGGCCCCGCCCCTCTGAGCCGAAGAGTGGCTTGACGACGACATCGCCGCCAAGCGTGTCGAACGCCTCAAGTGCTTCCTCGGCCGACTCACCGCTCCAGGTCGGGGGGACGGGCAGACCTGCGCCGTCGAGCAGGGCGAGAGCCAGGTACTTGTCCACGGCGGCTTCAATAGCGCGGGGGGGGTTCATGACCGGTACGCCGCGCGCTGCCACGCGGTGTAAGGCGTCCATCCGAAAGACCACCTGTTCGAGCGTACCCGGCGGCATCATGCGCACGAGCACGCCGTCCGCGAGCGTAAGTTCCCGT
Organism: Singulisphaera sp.; assembly: GCA_027451445.1. GTDB lineage: Bacteria > Planctomycetota > Planctomycetia > Isosphaerales > Isosphaeraceae > DAIDJG01. The sequence goes on along the minus strand of DAIDJG010000171.1, from coordinate 4,938 downwards.
TGGCTTGCCTCGACGCGAGCCGTGCCGAGGCCAACGGTGCTCGTAACGGTAGGGAACGGCACGGGCTCGAAGCCGATCCGGAGTCGATCCGCCGCGCGCTGGAGATCCTGGACGTGCCAGCCGAAGCCGGAAACGAGGGCGATGAGCTTCTTCATGACGCGGCGTTCGGCATCGTGAAAGAGTGCACCAGGATGTCTGGTGCCGTCTTACCGAACGCGTGGATCCGGCCGGTCTCGATATTCTGCAGCACGACTTCCGCCGGACTGAACAGGTGCGGATCGACGGCGTAAAAATCGTTCTTGTAACGCGCGAATATGGCGGCGAACGGCTCGCCGTAGTCGCGGGAAGCGTTGGAGGGGACCTTCGGGCCGATCGCGGCGAGGGAGTCGTCGTCACCCGTGACGAACAGCGTCACGCGTGCACCGTAAAGGATCGCGTCGTTCGTGCGCCCGATGGCGGCGAGATCATTCGACGCCACGGGGGGCAGGGGGGCGGAGCCGTTTGCCGACTCGATTCGGGAAACGTCGAAACCCAATTCGGCAAGTTTATGCAGCGCCGTCTCAACAGAACGGGCGACGATCTGGACGCCTCCGGCAAGACTTGCCGTGGGCGCAATCAGGAGCGTGACGGCATCCGGTTTGACCTTACACGCTTGCGCGATCTTCGCCACAACGGCCGGGTTGGGTTTTTTCCGCCCTTCGAGCACGCCGACCACAGAATCGACCTGCTCGCGGTAGCCGATCGTATCGAACAGCGTCTCAACGCCGCTCGCGGCCCGCATGGGGCCTGAACCCATCGCGAAGTACTTCCCCTCACTGATCGCCCAGCCGGCGTACTGGCTGGCGAGGCACGCACGCGCGGGGTGGTCGGTGACGACTTGCACGTGGGGAAACGTTTGGCCGTTGACCTCACCGGGTACGATCCGCACATCCGCCAGGTCGGCCAGGCAAACGCGTGCGAGTTCCACTCCCGCCAACAATCCGCCACGAACCCCGATGCCGCAGTCGATGACGCGACCGCCTCCCTCAACGGGTTCGGAAGCGATCTTCAATTCCTCCGTGCGCGCCAGGAGTGTGGCGACAACGGCCTGCGCCCGACCATTCAAGCTCAACATGTAACGAGTCTCAACGGGGCTCAGTTTCTCGAATTCCGGACCAGGATCTCACCCTGGCCGGTTTCCACCAGGTCCCCATTGTAACGCTCCCAGGGGACGGAAAAAGCCGTCTCAGGAAGACGGAACCCCCAACGATGCAATGTTTTCAGGTAGACCGCGAGGAATGGCGGCCGAACCGGTCCAACCGGGGCGAATGTCGGCAGCAGACTCGCCTCTGTACCCTCCATGAGAACGATCGTCCCCCGCTTCATGCTGGCCCCTGGAAACGTGCCTACCGGGCCGCAAGCGAAGATCGAACCGGCGATCATCCCTCTTCCCAGACCTTTTCCTGATGCGCCCGAAACCGCAATCAAACCCCGCCGCATGGCCAGCCCTGCGTCGTCGCCGCTGCTCCCGTCGACGAGGATGACCCCGTCGCGCATACCGACACGACTTCCGGGAAAAGCTGCGCCCAGCCCTTCACCAGCGTTCCCCCGGATCCGGATCACGCCCCCACGCATCTCGGCGCCGGCCCAGCCGCCGACATTACCTTCGACGTCGATTGTGCCGCCGGTCATCTCAGCACCGAGGCGGGGACCGACCGGGCCTCGAACGGTGATCGAGCCCGACGCCAGGGCCTGCCCCAGTCCTCGCAAGTGGGACAGGTCGCCCTCGAGTACAAGGCGACCGTCTCCACCCTCGCCGGAAACCCGAAACAGCTCGCCAACTTCGGCCGACGCATTGCCCACGGGAATCGTTTGTTTCGCGAACTCGACCTGGCTCAGATCGTCGGGCCGAAGGCCCACCGCCTCGACGGGAAAGCTGGTCGATCCCAGCCAGGTCAGGGTCAACGGCATCGGTCCGGCACTCCTCGGGTGTCAGGTTACGCTTTGGGATGCGGGTGATTTCCGAACGGGACGCGGCTATGCGTTGCCAGGTCAGCCGTCATCATGGCGTTGCGCATCTGGTCCGAAAGTTCGGTAAGGTTCCCTGGCGAATGGGGGATCAGGATCGTGTTGCTATGGGCCGACGCACCGATTTCCTTCAGCGTGTCGAAGTACTGGGTCATCAGCACGAGGTTCATCACATCCTGAGCCGTCGCACCCGGAACACTCTTCTGAAAGTCGTCGACCGACTCGCGTAGGCCGTCGACGATCGCCCGCCGCTGGTCGGCGATGCCCTTCCCTTGCAGAGCCTTACTCTGCGCCTCGGCTTCCGCTGCTTTGACCTTGAGGATCCGCTCCGCCTCGCCCTTCTCGGTCGCCGCGACCCTCAAGCGTTGCGCGGCGTTGATCTCGTTCATTGCGTCTTTGACCTTCTGGTCGGGATTGATATCCGTGACCAGGGCCTTCACGATTGCGTAACCGAAGTCGTACATCACGTGTGACAGTTCGTTCTTGACGGCATCGGCGACTTCGTCCTTCTTTTCAAACACGTCGTCGAGCTTGATGCGCGGCACTCTGGCCCGGACGACATCGAAGACAAAGGCGGTGATTTGCATGTGGGCGTTCGCCAGCTTGTAAAACGCGTCGTACACCTTCTCCGGAAGGACGTGGTACTGTACGGCCACGATCACGTGGACAAAGACGTTATCCTCGGTCTTGGTTTCGACCTGCACGTCAAGCTGCTGGACCCGCAAATTCACGCGCCCGGCGATGCTTTCAACGAAGGGAAGCTTGAAGTTCAATCCCGGATGTGCAACGCGGATAAACCGTCCGAACCGTTGGACAATCGCCGCCGACTGTTGGTTGACGGTGAACACCGGGCCAAAGAACAGGGGGATGATGACTAACATCAGCACACCGAAGGCAATCAGCGCACCTTCCACGGCAAGTCACCTCACGCAAGGGTTAGGGGGCTTCCTCGCAATGCTCATACTTGTTAAGCATCAGCGCTTCATTGGATTCCAGGGTCGTTTGAGCACCGGCTGCACGCGAACTTGGTGATAACGGAAGTGGAGTCTGCCGGCAAGCATCGAGCCGACGGCGATGCCCGTTTACACCGCGATTGCATCCCAAGCCGCAGGTGCTCGGAACCCTTGTACAAAGTCGTTCATCGAATAGCCGTTCATTCGACCCATCACAATATTGGATTGGTACTTGCCTTGCAGTTTGCGAAAACACATCGTTTCATGAATTAATGATTTCATTTATTTTATTGTGTGCTGCCGGCGACGACTAAAGTGCTGAAGACACGCGTCCGCCTCATATTCCCGGCTGCTCACCCAAAACGTCATGCAGCCGGATATGGAACGGTCCGAGCTTCCCGCCGTAATTCCCCGCCGTAATCGCCACAATGCCTGGCCTGCAGCCGGCGCGCAGCCCGACAACGGTGGCAGTCTCTACGGCTGCGAGGGTCAGTCCATCGATCACGATCTCGTACACACACTGTACTCCGGGCGGCAAATCGGTGGAGACGAGCCCTCGTAGCATGGGGGCAAACGCGGTATTGGTGCTGGCACGCAGGGCCTTGTATTTGCTGCCGACCTTGGAGCCGGACCGCGCGATGCCGCCGGGGAATGGGAGGATCACGTCGGGAATCGCCCGCATTGCGCGCACGGCCTCTTCCGTCGCACGGAGCGTTGCCCCAGGCTCGGTGCCGAGGAGGATGATATTCCCTCCGGCAACGCCCTTGGTGGTGCCGAACGTCTCCTCGCAGGTAAATTCGCCGTCCATGACGGGCACGCGCCAGTAGCGCCTGCCTTCGAGACGCTTCGAAATCTGCCAGCCGTCGCCGAAGTAACGCAATTTGCCGCCAACGTTGATCGTTTTCTCACCGAGAGCCAGGCCGTTGTAGCACGCTGTGGTCGGGCACGTCATCACGCACTGGCCAACTCGGTTCGTCAGCGCTTTTTCGAGGGCATCACGGCTGAAGGCGAACACGAGGACACTCACACCGGGACGTTCGTCGGGTGTCTCGGTGGGGTCGAGCACGCGTTCGATGGCTGCCTCGGCGTCACAGGCGATGACGCTCGTGGCGTAACCGCTCATCGTCCGCCCGGCGATTTCGGCCCACTCGCCCGTATCAGCGGTGATGATCGCGCGTGCGGCGGTCATCGGGAACGCCTCGGCAAACGTATCAACGATCGTTACGCCTTCGATCATCATGGCCGCGTTGCCCTAGTATTCTGCCGTCAGATCGCTGTCGGTCACGGCAAAGTTCGCAAACTGAATTGAGGAATCGCGCGCGAACCAGGCCTCGATCTCGGATTCCGCGTCGGAATCATACTCGGGCGCGACATGTAATGTGCGTCCCGGTGGGGTGTCGCGGAGGTCGCCGTCGTCGAGAATGACCTCGCCGCCTTTGATCAGGTAACGAGGCAGGGCGAACATCCGCTCCTTGTCATCGTCGGGCGCGTAGATGGTCACGTCCGCCTCGGCGCCTGGTCCAAGGTGCCCTTTGTCGCGCAATCCCAACATCCGCGCCGGGCCCGCACGGGTGATGATGGCAATTTCGGAAAGCGTGTACTCACGGTCGAGTTCAGCCAGGCGCGAGCGTTCTTTGACGCGCGCCGGCAGGCCCTTGAGAACGTCATTCCGCAGCCCGCGATCCATCAAGAGCGCGATGACCTTCGGATACGCCAGGAACGACGCCCCATTGGGATGATCGGTGCTCAGCGCGATGCGCCAGGGGTCGTTCACGAGCAGGTACCACTCGAGCCCAATGGCCCACTGCAAGCCGTGGACGAAGTTCTTGTCTTCGTACTTGATCGGGACGACGCCGCAGCCCGTTTCGAGCTCGACATCGTGACAGATCCACTTCCGGCCCGTGACTCGGTGGAGGTACTGACCGACCGGGCTATCCGCCGTCATGCTCGTCGTGTCGCCGAAGAGCACCTGGCCGAC
>DAIDJG010000170.1 GCA_027451445.1 Singulisphaera sp. | reverse complement strand
GCGGAGGTCAAGGCCCACCCCCCCAACCCCCCCTTCCCAATTTTGAAGTTGCGCGTACCCCGTCGCCTTCTTCGACGGGGATGAGCGTTCGAGGAGAATGGACCATTGCCAGCTTACGGGCAGCCAGAGTCGACTTTCGCTGCCAGACCTCGTTTTTCGTACGGTTCGATTAACACGCGCAACTTCAAAACTTCCCAAGGGGGGGAGTTAAGATGATCTGCCCGCCGCGAGAGGGGGTGACGCAGTGCTTTGCCGCCTGCAACCCAGGCGTTAGCCGCTCCCACGCGAACGAAATCGTCGTCTCTGTACCCAGCTTGCCCACTGAGGCCGGTTGAGGAATTGCACGAACGCTCCATCCGCGCTATCATGGAGTCTTGCCCTGCCCGTTCCTCCTCGTTTGAGAACGCCTGCCGCCGGTTCCGCGCCTTGATGGGAATCGGCGCCCGCCCCGAAGCGCCGGAGATCTCGCGATGCTCCAGTCCCCGATCCCCTCGGTGCCGTTGCGTTTCGCGATCGTGCGAGGGCTCGCGTTTGCGTGGGTCGCCACGTGGAGTCTCGCTCCAATCCCCAGCGCAGCCGCTGAGCCGAAAACTCCGGCGGAAGACGTCGAGTTCTTCGAAAAGGAAGTCCGGCCGATCCTGGCGAACCGCTGCCAGAAATGCCACGGGGAAAAAACGCAAAAAGGCGGACTTCGGCTCGATTCGCGAGCCGCGGTGGTGGCCGGGGGAGCGACGGGGCCCGCAGTGGTCCCGCACAAGCCCTCGGAGAGCCTGCTGGTCGACGCGATCAACTACGGCGACACCTACCAGATGCCGCCGAAGTCGAAACTCCCGGCTCCGGAGATTGCAACGCTGACCCGTTGGGTCGAGCGCGGCGTGCCCTGGGCTGCCGAGACCGCACCGCAGACGACTGGTGTCACCACGGACTTTAATCTGAAGGAGCGAGCGAAGCATTGGAGCTTCCAACCGCTGAAGCGGACTCCCATCCCAACCGTGAAAGATGCGGGCTGGCCGCGATCCACAGCCGATCGGTTTCTGCTCGCCAAGCTGGAGGCTGAGGGACTTCATCCGGCCGGCGACGCGGACAAGAGAACTCTGTTGCGGCGCGTCACGTTCGACCTCGTTGGTCTGCCGCCGACACCCGACGAAGTCGCGGCATATCTCAAGGATGAAACGGCGGAGGCCTTCTCCCGAGTTGTGGACCGGCTGCTCGACTCGCCTCAGTTTGGGGAGCGCTGGGGCAGGCACTGGCTCGATCTGGTGCGGTACGCGGAGAGCCGGGGACATGAGTTCGACTATCCGTCGCCTAATGCTCATCAGTATCGCGATTATGTGATTCGCGCACTGAATGCCGACGTGCCCTACAATCAGTTCGTGACGGAGCATCTCGCCGGCGATCTGGTCGACCCACCGCGCAGGCATCCCCAGGAAGGCTTCAACGAATCGATCCTCGGGACGGGCTTCTGGTTCCTCGGCGAACAGCTCCACTCGCCCGTCGATGTCCGTCAGGACGAGGCCGACCGGTTCGACAACATGGTCGACGTGATGTCCAAGACCTTTTTGGGCCTTACGCTGGCCTGCGCTCGTTGTCACGATCACAAGTTCGACGCGATCTCGACGCGCGACTATTACGCGGTCTACGGGTTCTTGCAAAGCAGTAGCTACCGGCTTGTGCGGTTCGACAGCAAGGAGAAGAACCGACAGGTCGCCGAGGAGCTGGCGGCCGTCCGCTCGCGGCATCGCGTTCCCCTTCAACGTGCGCTGGTGCAGGCAGTCCGCCCGACCGTCGAACGGCTGCCCGACCTGCTCCTGGCCGCTCGGGAGACGTTGCTCGCGGGCGGTGCGGACGAGAGCAAGCTGCGGGCGATCCCCGACGCACACCGCGTTGACGGCGCGCACGTTGCGCGCTGGGTCGCTTATCTGAAAGGAGTGGCGCAGAACCAACCCGACGACATTTTGCGTCCCTGGCTCGAGGCGGCCTGTGCCCCGGAGGCGTTGGAGTCTCAGCGGCTGTCCGCGCGACTGCGTCCCGTTCTGAAGCGCTGGCAAGCGGCCGAGACCGTGGCGTCGAATGCCCTGGAGGGCGGACGCGTCGTGGTCGATTTCGGCCGCCTGGCCGGACCGGACTGGATGCCGGATGACGTTGCTTTTGGACTTGGGCCGGTGCGCGCCGGTGAACCACGGTTTGGCAGCGACGGTGTGCGGTCGATCATTGGGTTTGCTGAGCGTGCCGGTGCCGAATTCGACGCCACATGGGATCGGCTCAAGCTCGCAGCAGGCAGCGAGAATGAACCAGGGAAAGTCGGCGGCCTCTCGCGCGCGGGTCGCACGATCCGCACACCGACCTTCGAATTGAAGTCGGGCAAGATCTACTATCTCATTCGGGGCAAGGGGCAGGCCTACGCGGCCGTTGATTCGCACATGCTGATCAACGGGCCGCTGCACGGCCAGCTCGTGCTCCCAGTCGATGCGGGCGAAGGGTATCGTTGGGTCGCACACGACCTGAGCGCCTATGCGGGGCATCGGACGCATGTGGAGTTCACCGCGGCGGGTACCAACTTCGCCGTGGCGACAGTCGTGCAGTCGGAACGCCCACCGGGGCCGATTTCCACCGCGAACACTGCGTTGCTGCGCTGCCTGGAATCGGAGGCTGCGCCGACGCTGGAATCGCTCGCGAGCGCATACGGGCGATGCTTCCAGCGTGTGCTCGATCGGCTGAACGAGGACCGACTTGCGAGCGCGGCCGACGGGCGTGAGTTGGGTGCACTGGCGAACTGGATTCTCCAGCATTCCGATCTCTTCCCTCAGGATGGGGCGGGATTCCAGCAAGCCACGGCCGCCTTCTGTGCCGAGCAATCGAAGCCGCTGGGCGAGATCCGGGCGGAGTCGCGCGTTGCACCCGCGATGCTGGACGGCTCGGGTGAGGACGAACGCGTCTTTGTCCGGGGTTCGCACAAGGTGCTCGGTCCCGTCGTCCCCAGACGCTTCCTTGAAGCCCTGGCCGGGCCGGACGGGCTCTCGGTTTCGCACGGTAGCGGACGGCTGGAATGGGCTCGTCAGATTACCGATCCGAAGCTCGATCCGTTTGTGCCGCGCGTGTTTGTCAATCGCATCTGGCACCACCTCTTCGGGCGCGGGATCGTCGCCTCGGTTGACAATTTCGGGGTGCTTGGTGAGGCTCCCACCCATCCTGAATTGCTCGACGCCCTGGCGTTTCAATTCATCGACGAAGGGTGGTCCCTGAAACGCCTCGTCCGCTCGCTCGTGCTCTCTCGTGCCTATCAAATGGCCGCCCAGTCCGATGCCGCGAGCGATAAGGCCGACCCCCAAAACCTCTGGCTGCACCGGATGCGAATCCGACGGCTCGAAGGGGAGGCGATCCGCGACGCGATGCTGACGCTCTCGGGACGGCTCGACCTCCGGCAATTCGGACCGCCGGTTCCCGTGGCGCTGACCCCGTTCATGGAAGGGCGAGGCCGTCCCCAGGGCGGCCCGCTCGACGGCGAAGGCCGGCGCAGCGTGTACACGTCCGTCCGCCGGAACTTCCTCTCCCCGTTCATGCTCGCCTTCGATACGCCCATTCCTTTTTCGACCGTGGGCCGGCGCACCGTCTCCAACGTCCCCGCCCAGGCGCTCATCCTGATGAACGATCCGTTCGTGCATCAGCAGGCCGAACTCTGGGCGAAACGGGTCCTCGCTCAGCGGTCCTCGCCTCGCGAACGAATCACCTCGATGTATCAATCCGCGTTCACCCGACCGCCGACCGATGCGGAGGCCGCCGCATGCCTCGAGTTCGTCAAGCGACAGGCCGAGCTGAGTCAGGCCAGTCCTGAGGATCTCTCGTCGTGGGCCGATGTGGCCCATTTGTTGTTCAACGCGAAAGAATTCATTTTTGTTAATTAGCGCGACGCGAGCGAGGACGCTTCCATGCATTGCGGTCGATTCCAACCGAGGCCGTTGACCCGTCGAGACATGCTCGCGTGCTGTGCGAACGGTTTCGGAGCACTGGCGCTCGCAGCACTCATGGCCGAGGATGGCAAGGCGGAGACGGCAGCGTCGCGGAATCCGTTCGCCCCCCGAGCGCCGCACTTCCCGGCGCGGGCGACGAACGTGATTTTCCTCTACATGGACGGCGGCCCCTCGCAGGTGGACACGTTCGACTACAAGCCGCTGCTGGCGAAGTATCACGGACGCGATCCGCACACGGTCTTCAAGGTTGAGCCCACCCAGTTCAACAACGTCGGCAAGGTGATGGCCTCGCCCTGGAAGTTTCAGCAGCGTGGACAAAGCGGACTGTGGGTCAGCGAGCTGTTCCCGTATGTTGCCCAGTGCATCGACGAACTGTGCATCATGCGGTCGATGGTCTCCAAGTTTCCCGAGCACACGAGCGCCAACTACTTTCTGCACACAGGGTCGGGTGTGCAGGGGCGGCCGAGCATGGGGGCCTGGGCCGGTTATGGCCTGGGAAGCGAAAACCGGGACTTGCCGGGATTCATCGTGTTGAACGGCGGCCTGATCCCGGTCGGTGGCCTCGACAACTTCAACAGCGGGTTCCTGCCCGCGGCCTACCAGGCGTCGGTCTTCCGCCCATCCGACCCGCCGGTCGCCAACATCAAACGCAGAGAGGCGAGCGACCGCCAGCAGCGCAACAAGCTCGACCTGCTGCGCCAGCTCGATCAGGCGGAGGCCGAGCGGCTGAATCATAGCGACGAGATCGAATCGGCGATCGCCAACTACGAGACCGCGTATCGCATGCAAGCGGCCGTTCCCGAGCTGATGGATTTGCGCGGGGAATCGCGCGCGACCAGGAGCCTGTTCGGGCTCGACGCCTCGTACGAGCCGACGCGCATCTTCGGGACCCAGTGTCTGATCGCCCGCCGCTTGGTCGAGCGCGGCGCCCGTTTCATCGAGCTGACCTGCCCGAGCGTCGGCACCGACCGCTGGGATCAGCACGGCGGCCTCAAGGACGGTCACGAACGCAACGCGAGGGCCGTCGACCAGCCGATCGCCGCGCTGATTCAGGACCTCAAGGCCCGAGGACTCCTCGAAACCACCCTCCTCGTCTGGGCCGGCGAGTTCGGCCGGACTCCGTTCGCCCAGGGCGGCGACGGCCGCGACCACGACCCGTTCGGCTTCACCCTCTGGCTGGCGGGCGGCGGCGTGAAGGGCGGGATCGCGTACGGTGAGACCGACGAGTGGGGCTACAAGGCCGTCACCGACAAGGTCGAGATCCACGACCTCCACGCCACGATGCTCCACCTGCTCGGGATGGACCACAAGCGCCTCACCTTTCGCTTCGGCGGCCGTGACATGCGCTTGACCGACGTCCACGGTGAGGTGGTGAAAGCGATCCTGGCGTAGTTGCGTTCGCTGGAGTGGCAGTGCGTGCATGAAAACGGATCACGATGGGACTGCACGGCCATCATCGCCAACGGAGGCGACGAGACGGTCGCTCCGGTGCCGGTTCACCCACCCGCGATTGAGTTGGGACACATGTGACGGACAATCCCACACCCCTTCGCAAGCGAGCATAGATAACTCTCCCCTTGGAAACTCGAATGCGACGCTTGCCCCTGCGACTCGCCGCGCCGGTCCGAGGGATTGTCGGCGATTGCTCCGTTGTTGAGCCCGTTCTCTGGGGCCGATCCGCGATCAAGCATGGTCAAGGCCCTCTACGTCGAGTCTCGCTCCGTGCGCCTTATCTGTGATCGTGCGGACACAGCGATGTCACGCTAAATCTATCGCCGCAAAACAGCGAAAACATCTCCAGTATTTACATTATATCCATTATATGCTCCGCGCACGGGGCGATTACGCCTTTTTGGGCTGCCGGCGCGCGTGCTCGATCGAGCGTTAACCGCCGGTCGAAAATCGGCGGTCTGGAGCTGCCGTTGGCCTGTCCCCTGATACGAAATTCGGAAATTCGGAAATGAAGAGCCCTTATTTTCCAAGGGGTTCCGAATTTCCGAATTTCCGATAAGCGATGTCGACGACAGCGGCGAGTTCGTGGAGACGGGGACAACTTCCGCCCGCAGGCCCATCGTCCGAGCGGCGATTCTCAGCACGTCCGGGATCGAAAGGCCATGCGCTCTCCGTAGTGCGCGATTCCTGGTTTCCGCGCCGGACGTTGGCCGGCAGGAACAATGTGTCGTACGCTGAACCCACACGGACAAACGGGTTGTGATGCGATTTGTGGACCACACCATGCGCCGACCCTCCCTTGCCGTTTTCCGACCGACCATCGGGCGCGTGAGGCGCGCGCGAGCGCTGAGAAACGGGTGTTACTGGAATTCTGTTACTTGGTATACGTCTGATGCCTCCAATTATTCGAGAGAAAAATCCGGGGACGCACGGATTTTTGCCGGTTCGGGTACGAACACCGCGGCTAGGTTTGCCCCGGGGACGAGCTACCCACATGGAATGCCTGGTCAGTCTCTTCTTCAAAACGGGCGTCTGAGTGGACCGCCTCAGCCGACATCGGTAAATTCATGGGTACGGTGGCTAACGGTCACCTGACACGTCTCGGAGCCTGTGGCGATGCCTCTTCCCCGCGCCCGCATCCGAACGCTGATGATCGCCGTGGCGGTCGTCGCCGCTTTAGTCACCATGATGCCGACAGCGCTCGCCGCTGTAAGTGGACCACGTCCATCAGTCGTCCACCTCATTTTCTGTCGATGGCTGGGGTTCGAGCAAAGGGACGGAGAAGCCACGTTTCCCTTTGATCACAATGCGTTGTGACGTCCCGTCAGATCCACCCAGGTCCAAGTGACTGAGGTCGATCTCATGCCCCTCCCCCGAATGACAACCCGGCGTTGAATGATCGCGGTGGCGGTGCCCGGGAAAGATACTGGGCCGGGTCGCCCTAGGGGTAATCCCCTCGGGCGACCCGGCCAATTTTCAGCGCCACAGACGGGTCGCCTCGAGGAACCGCGCCAGCAGACGGCGTTCCGTTCCTGGGAGATCGCCGCCTTCCGCTCACGGAACAGACGGCTGGTGTCTTCGACCAGCATCACGTCGTTCCCCAGCGTGAAGCCCTCGCATGAGCGAGCACACGCCCGCCAGCGCCGCGTGCTACGAAATCCAAAGATCACTGCACGCTTGCTCGTAGCTTTGCTCCAGATCGAGCGCGAGCACCAGGTCGTCTCGCAACCAAAGGGGCAGCGTCGGCAGCCGCTGTCCGACCGTGAGGGTGTGCGACCAAGCCTCCAGCCGCGCCCGCGTCCCGCGCGTCACCCACCGACAGGAGGCCGCATAGATCGGCGGCTCCTCGTTCGACATGGTTCGATCGGGATAGCCGAGGAATTCCATCAGTTGGGCGTACAAATTGAAGCGGCGGATGGTGACCAGATCAACGAGGCTCACCCCTACCCCTTTGCGGAGCAAGGCGGCACACTTGGCGACCAATGCCAGGCGCGACTCCGGACGATCCTTGTTGGCCGGGCTGACGAGTTCGATGGCCGCGACCAGCGTGCGCTCCCGGTCGAGGTCGAAGATGCGGACTTCGTACGCGTATTCGTCGGGCGGGTCGGTGTCGACGGCGACCACTGGAGCCGGGGCCGTCCAGGCGGATCCCACCGCGCTGCCAGCGCCGTTGGCGTCCGCGGAACGCGCTTCCGCGCGCGATTCGAGGGCGCCCACGTCGATTTCCATCAACGTACCGAGATGGACGCGTGGCTCCGCAACGTACCCCGGTGGGAGTTGTTTCCGCAGTTGCTGAACGATGCTCGCCGGCCACATGCCGTGGAAACCCTCCCATGAGGCTTTCTTGCTGACCGGGGGGCGAAAATGATCGCGAAGCGGCATGCTGGCCTCCTTTCCAGCGATTGTATCACAAGGACGGTCACGTTTTTTCCTGGCGCCCAACAGATCATGCGTGAATGTGGGAGACCTGGGGTGGCCGGGGCAGAGGAGGCCGGAAGGCCGACGTGCCCCGGAAGCGTCTCGCGGCCCACCGGGGCACGTGGAGCTGCGCTCCTCTTTGCGCCGGCCACCCATCGCTCTCGTGGGCGCGCACGATCTGTTGGGCGCCAGGCGTTTTTTTCGATTTTGGGCCCATCTTGGGATGCTTGGCCCGCCCAAGGGATCGCGTCATCACACGCAGTATTCAGAGGACTCGAAGACTCGTCCTCTGAACAAGGCTGGCTCGGACAGAGCCTCGCCCTCCCAAAAATATGCGGGTTTCAAGCATAAAATTATGTTCCAATGGCGCGGGCATCTCGCACTCGCGTCTTTGGAAATCGCGTTCGCTCCTCGGCCAGGCAACTCACAGTCCGCCCCTTGACCTTTGAGTGTTCGGACACATACGATTTGATTGTCCGTACACTAATCGCCAAGGGGTTTGGAATGCTGACCGAGACACGTCCAGCTCCCCTGACCGAGCGTCAGGCCGAGCTTTACCGATACATTTTTGAGTACACTTGCGAGCATGGTTACCAGCCCAGCATCCGCGGTATTTGCGAGCACTTCGGGATGAAGAGCCCGAACTCGGTAGCCGCCCACCTGAGGCCACTCGCGAAGAAAGGCTGGGTGGCGAGCCCGAACTTACAGTCGAGAGCGCTGCGGTTCCTGTACACGCCAAACGGGGAGCGGTTCAAGGGGTTCACGCCGGAGTCCAACTGATGGACGTGCGCGTGCTGTCCCGGATTCCGTTGACTCCTGTCATGCGCCAGCCAAGGGTGTCGACGGAGTGACGTTCATCGCGGCGGACGGCCTTCCTGATCGTCCGGGCTACGGCACGCCATTCGCGGACCATAGTATCTCGTTATGCATAAGCCGTTACGGCATAACGCGACGGGGGCCGACGCATGCCTTTTTTGTGGCGGCAAATGGACGGGCTTAGCCAGGAGACTGCGGAACTCTGTCAGCGCGCTCAGACGGTAATGACGGAATCCACGATCGTGCGTATGCGGTTCAGGACAGCCGTGAGGCGGTACAGTGAGTTGAGAAACTCAGACCGGCTTGGCGTCGCCGGAAGTGGATCGCCTCCTTTACGCTCATCGCCCTCGTCGGGTTCACCGCTGCGGTGACGAGGGGTCATTTCGGAAGCGGCTCATCGTTCCGATTGCGCTCGCTTGACGACATCCGACCACCGCGTTTAACTGGTCCGTACGGACAGAGCGGAGGGAGGAGTGCAAGCGATGCCTATATCTCCCCCCCCCCTTACCGCAAACGCGTAGACTCACACGAGCGACGATCGAACTCGGCGAACGCGTTCAACGGGTGATCGCCGAATCTCGGGCGTTACGTTCGCAATTCGCTGTGGTGCTGGCTGAGTGTCGGGAAATGAGAGAACAGGCTCGTTTGGCGGCGATAAGATTGGAGCACATCCTCCGCGACCCCAACTGAGCCGAGACGTGTGCGTTGTCGGAATCAGTCAGCCCTTCTGATCAACCCGGTTGACGGAATACCGATCCATGTTCCCCCTTTCTCATCGGACCTCCCACCTTAGTCCCGAGACGATCACGCTCTGTGAACGTGCTCAAATGGCAATCCCGCACTCCAGCGCCATCCACGAGGAGACCGCACTGGTACTGGAGCAGTGCCGGGACCTGAGGGAACAAACCTGCCTGGTCCGGCCGGAGTGGGAGGCCGTCGCGCGAACGTATCACGCTTTGACGGTCTCGCGGTAACCGGAGACGTCGGTTGGACGGAGCGCGACATGCCGGTGATCTGCGCCCCCAAGCAGCGGACTGGTCGGAACCGCGAGCTACGGCAGATTCGCCAACTCCTCGAGCAATGCCGCGTGCAATTCCGCCGGCAGCCGGAAGAAGCCATCGGTCGACACGATCCGATGACGCGGGTTCGCCAGGTAAGAGTTGGGAACGACCTGGCCGTCCTTTACCGCAAAGGCGCCGATGATGTCTTCGGGAGGAACGGCACCCGCCGGCGTACGAGTACGTCCATCGATGACGACAACCGAGCCGTCGCCCTGGCGTTTTGCCTCGGCCACGAGGCCGGGCAACAGCGGCCCTCGGCGCGCAATTGCGGCGTGCAGGAACTCGACGAAGATCCGATTGCGAGCGAAATTCTCCGGCGTGATCACGTCACCCTCGTCCAGCGGTCGGGAGAGCACACCGACAATCGCCTCAGGGGGAAGTCCGCGCGACGATAGCCGTTCCGGAGGCAAAATCGACACGTAGTCCTTGCGACCCTCTGACGTTTCAACCTGATAGACGCACACCGCCGAAGCGATCATCCGCTGACTCCCACCTGGCTCGTTGACACGGTCCAGTTGTCCGCGCCGCTGATCCGTTTTCCGTGGGACGCCGAAATTGGAGCCGAACTTGGTGTCGGTTTATTTTACGCCTCATAACGTTAGTTAATTAAAGCATAAATCAATGTGCAGGCGCTGAAAGCGGATCGTGCGAGGGACAGCGGACGACGTGACGAGCCGTATGCCTTAATCGGAGGCGTACGGATTCGTGGGAGCCCTGGGGTGAACCCCCCTGGGCGATTCGGCCCAGTTTCGGCATTGTTTCTGCTCGTCAGTTCTTCTTCTCCAGGATGCTCATCTTGCCTTCGAGAGTTTGCAAGCGGGCTTCCAACAATTTCAACTGGCTCGCGGTTGCCATTTTCTCCGACTCTTCCTTGATGCGTTTGTTTGTATCCTCATACTGACTTTTCTGAAGCTGTTGCTGTTTCAGCAGGATTTGCTCGCTGGTTTTCTTGTCTTGCTTTCCGTCAATGGCCCGACTGAGGTCGTCGAGCCGCTTCTCCAAGGCGTTGATGGACTGCTTCAGGTCGTTCAGGGTCTGGTAGACCGACCCACTCAACAGCTTTCCAACCTCGTCGGACTTCTTCGTCAGTGCCGCCACCGACTTTTCCAGGTCTTTGATTCGCGCGTCGGTTGTTGCCATGGACTGGGGCTCCGGGAAAGGAACGCGGACAGAATTGGGAATGCATCTCGCCCGACCTGGTGGACTTCAACGGGGCCGGGTGGCCCGGAGAATTGCAGCATGCGGTCGTGAAGTCGTCAATTCCCAAGCACAGTTCGCGTCTTTGCTGGGCGTATGATTGCCCATCGAAAACCGTTGCGCCGGTAGACAGAAGTTTCCTAGCCCTTTTTTGGGGGGGAGAAGAGATTTAGCCACTGATGAAACACGGATGAAACACGGATTTAAGATCTAAAGCGTCCCTTATCCGAGGTTCATCCGTGTTTCATCCGCGGCTAAATACCCATGAGTCCGTTGCGCGACGAGTGAACGGAGTGGGACCAGGACTTCGGTGGTGGTTCGAGCATTTCGATGTCATGGCCTCCGTGAAGTCGAGCTGACCGACCGAGTTGGGGCACGGAAGGATTCGGGTGGGATTTCGGCGATACCAGGGGATGGTGCGGTGGGTTAACTCCGTATAATCTACGAGGTGCCCACGACCGACATGCCGATGAGCCAACGCAAGGGGTCCGAGACGTGACAACCACGAGCACCACCTGGAAGACAGTCGCCGAGGTCAAATCCGAGCCGGTGCACTGGCTTTGGGAGGACCGTATTCCTCGGGGCAAATTGACACTGCTCGACGGCGAGCCGGGCCAGGGAAAGTCGCTGCTGGCTCTTGACCTCATCGCCCGAGTGAGCCGTGGCGATGCCATGCCGCTCGAAAAGGAGAAGCCCGGCGGGCCTGCCGACTGCGTCCTTTACAATGACGACGACAGCCTCTCCGACACAATCCGACCACGTCTGGAAGCGTACAACGCCGATCTCACCCGGATCAAAACGATCGACCGTGTGCTCACGTTGCAGGACTTCGCGACGTTTCGCCCCGCGTTGATTGTCATCGATCCACTGTCCGACTACGTCTGCCACAATTGCAGCGTGCCCGAGCGGCTCTTGCTCAAGGAGCTTTCCGACCTCGCCAGGGACATTCGCGCAGCGGTCCTCATCCTCCAGCATCTGTCCAAGCCGATGAGTCCGTTCGCCGCCGAGTGCTACGACTCGGCGCGGTCGGTCCTGGCGATTTCGAACATCGGTCATGGCCGGCGCCGTCTCGCGCTGACGAAGTCGAACCTTCGTCCCCACCTCGACGTGCGTCCGCTCGTCTTCCAGATCGAGAATCACAACGGCACGGCACGAATCTCGGGGTGGGCGGACGGTGTCTGAGAATCAGGCCTCGTCGGCCTTGGGCTCGATTTTCGGAAACAGCGGGGCGGGTTTTCCTCCCGCGAATTCCGCGGCGACCCGCCAGTCGCCCCTTCCCTGTGGCGGAGTGACCGTGTCCGTGTACCGGACAGCAGACCAGGGCGCGGAGTCCTCGAAGTTGAAGGTCTGGTAGATCGTCTCCGCAGTCCTCGGAAGAAACGGCTTGATCAGGATCGCCGCAACCCGGAGCGCTTCGACCAGCGATACGAGTACCGCCTTGCACGCCTCGCGATTGGTCTTGGCGAGCTTGAACGGGGCCGTTGCGTCGATGTAACGATTCGCCGGGTCGAGCACCTCCAGCCAGATCTTCTGGAGTGCGAGATTGTAGTGGAAAGCGCTGACAAGCTCGCGGATCTCGCCCACAACGCCGTCAAAACTCGATGCGTCCGGACGCCAACGACTGGCGTCGAGGCCGGCGGAGCCTTCGAGGTTTCCCTCGAAGTACTTCAGGCACATCGCGAGCGTCCGGCTGTAGAGGTTGCCGAGATTATTCGCCAGGTCGGCGTTGTACACTTCGGCGAAGCGTTCTTCGCTGAAGTTGCCGTCGCCGCCGAACGGGCATTCCCTCATGAAGTAGTAGCGGAACGCGTCGGCGCCGTGCGCTTTGATGACGTCCATCGGATCGATGGCCACACCCGACTTGCTCGCCTTCGCGCCTTTGTAATAAACAAAGCCGTGACCGAACACGTGCTTCGGAAGTGGCACACCCGCCGACATCAACATCGCGGGCCAGAGTGCGCAGTGAAACCGCGTGATGTCCTTGCCGATCACGTGCACGTTCGCCGGCCAGATACGGGCGAAACGCTCGTCGTCCGTGCCATAACCGATCGCCGTGATGTAGTTCAAAAGTGCATCGAACCAAACGTAGATCGTCTGCTCCGGATCGAACGGGACGGGTATGCCCCAGGTGAATCCTCGGCGACTGATCGCGATGTCTTGCAGGCCCGACTCCACGAGGTTCGTGATCTCATTCCGACGGCTCACGGGCTGGATGAACTCCGGGTGAGCCTGGTAGTGAGCGAGCAGCCGGTCGCCGAACGCGGAGAGCCGGAAAAAGTAATTCTCCTCCTCGACCACGTGGAGCGCAACGTTGGGGTGGTTCGGACACCGCCCGTCGACGAGCTCCTTTTCGGTTTTGAACATCTCACAGCCGTTGCAATACAGACCGGTGTACAATTTCTTGTAGATGTCCCCCGCGTCGTACACGGCCTGGATGAACTTGCGGCAACCCGTGTGATGACGCTCTTCGCTCGTCTGGATGAAGTCGTCGAACGAGACCTCGAGCGACTGCCAGACGGAGCGAAACTGACGCGCCATGTCGTCGACGTACGGTTTTGGCTCGACTCCCAGCTCCCCGGCGCGTTGCAGGACCTTGATCGTGTTCTCGTCGTTCCCCATCAGGAAGTGAACATCGAAGCCTTCCATGCGACGGAACCGAGCCTGGACATCGGCGCCGATCTTCTCGAAGGCGGTACCGATATGAGGGCGACTGTTGGGGTAGTCGATCGCGGTCGTGATGTAAAAGCGGTTCGCGTCTGCCGTCATCGCTTCGAATGTCCTGATCCTGGCCTGCCGTCACAGCCCGGCGCTCGTCCGATACGCCCGGGACTCGTAAGCGCCGCTTGGGCCCATACCGTCATTGACAGGACCCGGAGCGCGCGTGTTCGCTCGTCCGTTAGTCTACCAGAAACGCTCGATCCGGGCACACGAGTCGCCCCGAGGCTTCGAGCGCAACAAGTAACGCACCTCCTGCCCACAACGCGGGCAAGACGTGCGTCTCCAGAGTTCATGAACGACTTCGTTCCCTGGTTCAGGTACGGTTACGGGGATCTGGCCTACGCGAGCGGCGCCGACCGAATGCACCGGCTGCGAGGAGACCGAGCGCGATGCTGATCGTCCCCGGCTCCGGCACCGATGCGAATTGGGGGGGGAGCTCCTGGGGCTGAGGGTTGACGGTTGTGGGGGGAGGCAACAGGCTTTGCAGAATCGGTCCGACGAACGGATGGAAGTGGTCGAAGCGCGCCGGGTTGAGGTCGCGTCGCCATTCCAGATACTGGACCATGGGCAAACTGAGAGGATCCGCGGTCGCCAGGTCCGCGTGCGACTCACGCTTGATGAGCGCCGTGATCGGCGGCGCGTGCCTCGTGCCCCACAGGGTTGGACCGCCGGCGAGGAAATTGTTCCACTCGGTCTGAATCTTCTGAGCCTGCGATTGGTGTCTGATCGGACTTGCCGCGACAGGATGCGACAGACACAGCCCGATCAATCCGGCCGCCAAAACTCGCCGCTCCCAACGAACCCACGTGGAGTGTCGCGCTTGTCGAGAGAGTCCATTCATTGGTCACCAACACTACCTCTTAGGCGAAGGGCTATCTCCCACCCACTCTGCGCGCAATTGCACAGCGCGGGCATCGTTGAATGTATCGGTTCTCCCGGTTGCAGCGCTGGAGGGGATTATGCCGGTTCTGCCGCTTTTGTCCATCTCAATTCACGTGATATCAGGTGGTTTGGGTGGGATAGGGGGTTGTCGTGGAGCGATTTCGGGCACCAAATGGGCGTCACTGGGCGCGTAGGGGCGGCGGTTCGGTCCGTCGACCGCGGCGCCTCCGTTGAACGTTCGGGATCCGACCGTTATCGTGAGTCGTTACGTCAACACACCCGCAAAGCGCAACACGCGACGCAACTCACGAGGAACGAAACCCATGGCCACAGCCACCGGATCAATCGCTCAGATGTACATTGCTGGCCAGTGGTGCGATGCCGACGGCGGCAAGACGCTTGCGGTGATCAATCCGGCCGACGAATCGACGTTCGCCAATGTGGCCTATGGGGGTCGGGCCGAAGCCGACCGGGCGATCGACGCGGCCGCCCGCGCATTCCCCGCGTGGCGATCACTTTCCGTCTACGATCGGGCCAAGATTCTGAAGCGAACGGCCGAGTTGCTGCGCGAGCGTGCCGACACAATCGCGCGGACGCTCACCCAGGAACAGGGCAAACCGCTCCCCGAAGCCAAGGCCGAGGTGCTCCATTCGGCAGACACGTTCGAATGGTTTGCCGAGGAAGGGAAGCGAGCCTATGGCCGGATGATCCCCCCTTCCAACATCGCCAAGCGGCATTACGCGATCAAACATCCGATTGGCGTTGTGGGTACCATCACCCCCTGGAACTTCCCGGCCGCGTTGCCGAGCCGGAAAATCGCCCCAGCGTTGGCCGTGGGTTGCACGGTCGTCAGCCGCCCGGCCGAACAGACGCCGATGACGCTCGTCCAGATGTTTGAGTGCCTTGCCGACGCCGGCCTGCCGCCGGGCGTGGCCAATCTGGTCATCGGCCCGTCGCGGCCATTTGCGGATGCGCTGTTTGAGCACGCTGCGGTGCGCAAGATCAGTTTCACTGGCTCGACCGAGGTCGGCAAGGAACTGATCAGGCGCTCGGCCGATGGGGTGAAGCGCCTGAGCCTCGAGCTGGGCGGACATGCGCCGTTGATCGTCTTCCCCGACGCCGACGTGGCCCAGGTCGCCCAGGCGGCAGTGATTGGCAAATTTCGGAACAACGGGCAGGTCTGCATCGCACCGTCGCGGTTTTACATTCACGAGAAGATCGCCGGCGACTTCACGGAAGCCGCAGTCGAACTGACGAAGAAGCTCAAGATCGGCAACGGACTGGAAGAAGGCATTCAAGTCGGCCCGATGTTCGAGGCCAAGGCGCTCGAGAAGACGGCGGCCCTCGTCGATGATGCAAAGCAGCAAGGCGCCAAGATCCTCACGGGAGGGGGCCGGTCCAGCCGGTTCGACAAGGGCTACTGGTTCGAGCCGACCGTCATTCGTGAAGTGAACGGGAAAATGAAGGTCATGTATGAGGAGCCGTTTGCCCCGGTCATGCCGATCCTCGACTTCTCGAAGCTCGACGACGTGATCGCCGCGGCGAATGACACCCCCTACGGGCTCGCAGCCTACGTCTTCACGAATGACCTGACGGTCGCCACCCGGATGGCCGAAGGGTTGGAAGCCGGAATCATCGGCATCAACGACCCGGTTCCTGCCACGCCCCAATGCCCGTTCGGCGGAATGAAGGAATCGGGGCTGGGTCGAGAGCTGGGAATCGAGGGGCTCGATGCGTACCAGGAGACGAAATATGTCTCGGTAGGGTTGCGCCAATGAGCGTCTCTGAGGAGACCGCGGCGCAGACGTTCGGAACCTGCGAGGCCGAAACGCTGTTTACGCAGCCGGGTAGCTCCGTGCCCAGCCTGGAATCGGAGGCGTGTCGTTGCCCGTGATCGCGACTAGAGCGCCAAACGGCTGTATTTCGCACCGTGACAACCTATCAAAGCGCAGAAGCATCAGAACTCCATCCCCCCTTGTGGGGGAGGGTTGGGGCGGGGGGGGCCGCGCAACCTATCGCCGTGCGACGTTCCCCCACCCCAGCCCTCCCCCACGATGGGGGGGGGGAGGAAACTTGACTGACGCCCGAAACGTTAAGGCGCAATCAGAAGTTTGGGATCATGTAAAGCGGGGACCGTCGGTGGCTAATCGTGTGCAACCCAACCGTTAAGCGCTCTAGTTCGGACGACGATGCGCTCAGCCGATGGTTGGCTCGGGCTGTCCTGCTCGGCTTCCTGGTGGCGACGCTCCTGCTGGCGCGGGTCAATCAGAATCCCGGCAGTTCGGATTCGTGCGCGAACCTGATTCTGGCCCGCAGCCTGGTGACGGGAAAGGGGTACGTGACGGGGGGCGTTGGACAGCTCTGGGTGCACAGGCCGCTCGACGCTGAGGATATCGTCCGTCCGCCCGGGCTCCCCTACCTGATCGCGGCGCTCTTCGCTCTCGGGCGTGTCTCGCTCCAGGTCCCGGTGCTTCTCAACTGTGCCACCGTCGTTGCCACCGCGCTCATGCTGCGAAGCGTGATCCGGCGCCGGGGCGACCGCCGAGCCGGCGACTTGGCACTTATCTTGATTCTCGTAAGTTACACGTACGAGATGGTTTCGATAGTGAACAACAACCTGCTTACAGCGTGCACGGTCGGGCTGCTGTACGTTGGCGGACTGCGTGAGAGCGCGTGGACCACGCGTATCGTAATGCTTGCGGTCATCTCGGCTTTGGGATTTCTGCTGAAGCCGACGTTCCTGCTTTGCGCGTGGCCGTTTGCGTTCCTCGTCCTTGGAACGGACGTTGCGAGACGCCTCCCGGCGCGCATCAGTGCAATCACAGGCTACTTCGCGCTTTTCTTGTTGCTGACCTCGGTGTACTGGGGCCGGAACCTTTTGCTCTACGGTGATCCGCTTTACTCGCCTCCGTTTGGAAGCGTTCGCCTGGGTGAGCGCTACGGGTTCTTGCCCCTCGGTTCGTTTCGCACAGTGCGGTTTGGACGGCCGGCGAGCTACAGCGAGGTCGTCCAGACTTTGGGACTTGGCCGTCTGCTACTCAGAGACGTCAAAGAGGTCGCGAAAACACTCTTTTATACAATATGCCTCAATCCCGCGGTTGCGCTGTGCGCCGGAACGGGTGTCCTGTTCTGGAAAAGGGAGGGCTGGCGCGATCTTGCCGAGCCCGCGGTGCTGATCCCCGGGATCCTGTTTGAGGTCGGCGTCTACAACCATCACGAATTTCGGTACCTCTGGCCAATCTACCCGTGCCTGCTGCTTCTTGCGTGGACGAGCTACCGCGGTTTCGCGGACTGGGGCACGACTCAGATGACCGCCGTTCTCGCGCAGCGATTCCGATCGGCGTTCGCCCTGCTGGCGGCAGGGGCTTTGATGATCGGCGCGCTTGGGGGAATTGACCTCTGGGCTCGTGCCTACGCCGAAGCGAGGCGCGAGCCGCCTGCCTGGATCAAGGTTGTCCATGCGTTGCCGGAGAGTAGCGTTGTCCTTACGAACGACGTGGGCGCGGTTCTCTGGTGGGCGGAACGGCGCGCAGTGATCTGCCCGTTGGGAACGCGCGACGACCTAGCGACTGTGATCGCCGCGTACCGCGCCGATCATTACCTCGGTGTCGGGGACGGAGCGCTGGGAGAACGAGGCGTCGCCTTCACGAAGGGGGACCTCGAGCCCCTCGCCCGCGGACCCGGTTGGGCGCTTTTTCGGATCGTCGGCCCGCTTCGGGAAGGGAGCATCTCCCCTCCTGAATCCGAGCGCGGAGCAGTGAACTCCGAGGCCGGGCACTCCCGCCATCTCGGGAGGAACTCCTGACGCGATCCGCCCGGCCGCCTCGGCGTCGGCCCCAGCCTTGAACAGACGCTCGGTGGGATCGAATCGGAGGTAGGCCTCACTCTGATACCATTGTCCGGAGCGCTCGCAAACCAGTGCCCAGCGCGCGACGTCCATTCCAAAATGGCTCGCACACTCGGCCGGATCGATGCGAGGTGCGGTCGTCCCTCCCGGCCAATCGAGCGCCCGGTGCCGCTCGAGTTCGTCGAGCGCCTCTTGCGCGAGCGCAACGTAGCCCAGGAACGTCGGATGGTGGGCGTCGTGGAATAGCTTGTCGTCGAGGATGCCGCCGGGACTCATTCGACCAAACACGCGGGGGCCGTCAACGAGCACTACGCGCGGGTGTCGGGCGGCGACTGTGCGGTAAGCTTCCTGGAACGAGCTAGGACAGCGCTGGGGCATCCCGTCATAGTCGCGGGCGAGTCGGTAGTGGACTTCCGCCTCGCTGGTCGAGCCGGCGCGTTCGCACAGCCGCGCCAATCGGAAATGGGCCTCAGCGAAACCTGGATAACGCGTCAAAAACGCTCGGTACCGCTCCTGGCTGGCCTGGGTGTCGGTGTCCTCGAGGGCGCGCGCGGCGAGGAACTCACGCTCGATTCCCGGATGTTTTGACGTGGGAATCGAGGCGTCGACGACCGATCGGTTGGGCTCAAATCCGCCATCGTTCCCGGGGGGTACAACCAAAATCGGCACCGAACCGATACGGTCGGCATAAGCCGTCATGGCTTCGAGTCGCCGTTCGAAGTCCGCGCGCAACGCGTCGGTCTCAGCCGCGGTGCAAACCGGCCGGGCGACCACCGGTCGTTCTGAGGATGCGGTGGGCGCGAGGTCAAGTTGATGGCGGTCGAGAGTCTCCAGAATCAACCCCGCCAGAGGAGGTTTTGGCGCTCTCCGCACTCGATCCCAGGCCCGTGCCAGCGTACCGGGTTCCTGATAGTAGGGGACCCTGCGCGACCAGGGATAACGGGCCTGAAACTCGTTATGACCGCAATAGACCAGGATCGCGTCGGGCCGGAATGTCAGTTGTGCGAGCTTCTGATGCATGGGCTCGAGAGGCGACCCGCGCCGCGCCCACATCGCAACCCGCCAATGCTGGCCCGGCGTGACGCGTTCGAGCTGCCATGCCAGGATCTGACCGACCGACAGCCAACTCTCATTGCGGCTGGGCTCGTCATAGGGCGCCCCCACGGCGCTCGACTCGCCAAGCACGAGGAGGGTTCTCTCCGGCCCGGTTCCGCGATTGGGGAGCTGCTCCGGAAGACGGGGGAACCGGTGTCTCCAACCCTGCCACGCGACGGCTGCGCCCTCCAGCAATGAGAGCCCGAAAAGCGCTGCGACGCACAATGCCAGAAACCGCGACGCAATAGGGCGCGGTCGGCCCAGCCGACGCTGTCGGAGCACCCAGAGACCGAGCGCAACCACTCCTACCGTCGCCGCCAAAGCCACCACGACGTATCCTGCAAGGATCGCGAGCAGCATTCCTACCGTCAGCCGCCTCCAGAGCCCGAACGGGACGAATTGCTTCAACATGGGACGGGCCATGACCAGACCGAAGGCCAAGAGAATGAGCACGATCACGCCCACGCTCGTGTGCGAGACCCAAACGCTCCGCCGCCGGCCTGTCCGTCCCGAAGTCATTGTCGGCCCACCTCGCAAATCTTGGATCATTCGATCGTATGCCGCCTCTAACGGTTGGGTTGCACACGATCAGCCACCAACTTTCCTCGCTCGACATCATCCCAAACTTCTGGACGCGCCTTAACGTTGCGGGTGTGGGTAACGCATCCTCCCTCCCCCCATCGTGGGGGAGGGCTGGGGTGGGGGGCCGTCGCACGGCCATGAGTTGCCCGGAACCCCCCACCCCAACCCTCCCCCACAAGGGGGGAGGGAGTTCTGATAACACTGTGTTTTGATTGGTTGTCACC
>DAIDJG010000169.1 GCA_027451445.1 Singulisphaera sp. | reverse complement strand
CTGCACCTTATCCAGGACGAGAACGGGATAGGCGCTCGGTATCCCGCCGACCTCGTGGCCGACGACATTCGCGTTCGAGGGGATGCGCCCCCAAATCGTACCACCGCCGACCTCGACCACAGGGCGGTCGATGGCCTGAATCACGTCGCGGCCAATCGGGTGCGATATCAGCTTTCGATCAATGTCGCCGCGCTCGACACGGAACCAGCGGTGGCCCTCACCATGCTTCCAGCCCGCCCACAAGAGCGTCGACTCCCCGTCGTGGTGAAACCAGTCGGAGGGTTTCTGCGCATACGACGGATTGATATTAATGTTATAGTAGCCGATGACGACGGTCTCGCGTGAATGTGTCAATTCGGCGTTGAGCGCTCCCCACTCGCGCCAGAGCACCTGCCCTTGTACAACGACGTACCCAAGCAGTGCGACAATGGCGGAGAGAACGAGGAGCTGGGACAACAGGGATCGCGATGGCGGGGTAGCAGGCGGTTGCGGCGAGGCGGCCTGAGCGGCGGCCGGAATCAAGTCGGTGGAGGCCATGCGCGGACTCTCCTTGAGGGACGGAGCTCAGATGAGCGGCGACTCGATCGGGGGACTTGCGTTCCCGCTATATGACTCGGCCCGGACAGCGCCGTCAACTCCCTAGGGCGTGGAGCCGTCGCTAATCGCCGAGTTCATCGCAATCCGGGAGCAGATTGCGGGCCAGGAAAACCACCACTTTCGGCCCGGTTCACTCAGCACCCGCCAGCGTGCCACACGCCGCCTGAATGTCGGCGCCTCCCGAGTAGCGCCGGACCACGGGCTGGCCGAGGTGGCGTGTCAGTGCGTCGCGAAAGGCTTTCATTTCGGCCGAAGTCGGGGGATGGAAGCGACCCGTCGGGTCCGATACGTCGATCAGATCGAACCGCACCTTGGTGTCAGCCACCAGTTGGCCGAGTGCAATCGCGTCGTCCTCGCCAACGTTTTCCCCGCGAATGCAAACGTACGACAACATCACGCGCTCACCTCTCGCCAGGGCGTGTCGGCGTGCCGCCGCCATGACGTCGGCGACCGGAGTCCGCGCCGCGATTGGTACGAGGCGGGCACGCTTGGCGTCCGTCGCCGCGCCGAGGCTGATCGAGAGCCGAAAACGATGCCCTTCGTCCGTGTAGCGGTCAATCTCGGGAACGAGACCCACCGTGCTGATGGTGATCGCCTTGGCGCCAACGGCTCCCCCATAAGGACAGCGCAACAATTCGGCCGCGGACAGGACCCGGTCGTAATTCAGGAACGGTTCGCCCATTCCCATGAAGACCACTCCCGTCACCCGCCGCCCTTGCTCGCGGGCAAGGTCGCGTGCTTGCACCCACTGATCGACGATCTCCCACGCGGCGAGGTTGCGCCGGGCGGTCATCCGGGCGGTCGCGCAGAACACACAGCCCATCGCGCAGCCAACTTGCGACGACAGGCACACACTCACCGCACCGTCGCGGTGCAACGGAATCAGGACGGTCTCGAGCGCGAGCTGGTCGGCCGTGAGGAAACGAAGCTTCTGGAACCCGTCGCGAGGCGAGGTGACGACGCGATCGAGCTTGAGTCTCGGCAAGATGCCGATCGCATCGCTCAACCGGCGGGGGACCTGAAAGGAACGGCCCCAGACGGACGGGTTGTGAATGCCCTGGCCAACGAGCGCCGAGAGGAGGCGCCGAACGGCGAGCGGGTTGGCTCCCAATGAGAGGGCCTTGTCCAGAAACAACTGCGGGGCCTGGTCGCGAGGGTCCAACATCCGGCGGGTCTCAAATTCGTAAAGCACGCAGAAATATTCGTCGACGCGCGAGCGAATTTCATTAAAGTAGCGATCGTAACAGTCCGTCGCCAGGTGTGGCTTGCGCTGGAGGCGCACGTTTTGCGGGAATTCTCAAGTTGGAACCAACCGCACCCAACCTTCCCGCCGTTTCGAGCGTAACAACCAAGGGCTGAAACGGACGGCGGGGTGAGCCCCCGTCCTTCGTTTGGCAATGGATCCTCAAGTCTCCCAATTCTTTACAGCAGGAGTTAACCACAGTATGAAACGCAATGCAGTCGCCTGGGCGGCTCTTGTCGTATCGAGTGCGGCGCTGGTCAGTTCGAGCGGGCTCGTCCGCACGATGCCCGCAGCGCCCCGCGTATCGGCGGAGAGCCAGAAAGCCGCTCACGCCCTCTCGGAAGCGTTCGGAGCGGTTGCTGAATTCGCAAAGCCTTCCGTGGTCCAGATTAGCGTCCAGCGCAAGGCCGGGATGAGCCGCCGCTCGACCCCTGGCCGCCCGTCGCCCTTCCCGTTTGGCGGACCTGGCGGGCGCGGAAACATCGACCCCAAAGAATTCGAGGATATGCTCAAAAAGTTCTTCGAGCAGGGGGGGGGCCACCCGGAGAAGGAACAGTTTGGTGAGCGCGCAGAGGGGACCGGCTCAGGGTTTGTTTACGACGAGCACGGCCATATCCTGACGAACAATCACGTCGTCGAAGGGGCGGGCAAGATCACTGTGACCTTCTACGACGGTGTCGAAGCCTCAGCGAAGGTCGTGGGAACCGACCCCGACTCCGACGTGGCCGTCATCAAGGTGGAAAACACCAGCTATCGGCCGTTGCCCTGCGGCTCCAGCAGCAAGGCGAAGGTGGGCGAGCTGGTCATGGCCTTTGGCTCGCCGTTCGGCTTCGAGCAGACGGTGACCCAGGGGATCATTTCGGCCACCGAACGGAACGACGTGCACATCAACTCTTACGAGTCGTTCATCCAGACCGATGCGCCGATCAATCCCGGTAACTCGGGCGGGCCGCTGGTGAACATGGATGGGCAGGTGATCGGCATCAACTCGGCCATCGTCACCGGGAACCGAGGGATGGGCAGCGGTGGCAACGACGGCGTCGGCTTCGCCGTACCGATCGACATGGCGAAGAACGTGGCGGATAAGCTGATCAAGGACGGCAAGGTCAGCCGGGCCCGCGTGGGCATCGTGCTGAATCCGCTGACCCCAGCCTTCGCCAAGCAGTTCGGCCTCGATCCGAAGACGAAGGGCGTGGTGGTCGGAGAAGTGTTGCCGGGGAGTCCCGCCGACAAGGCAGGCCTCAAGTCGGGTGACATCATCACCGAGTTCAACGGCGGTGCGGTCACGAGTATGCCGGCCTTCCGTCTGAATGTGTCCGCGAGCGATGCGGGCAAGTCCTACAAGCTCACGTACTTCCGCGAAGGCAAGGAACACTCGACGAACATCACTCCGGCTCCCGCCGAGAACGTGGTCTTCGACGTGGAGCGGAAGGGCGAAACGGAACGGCCTGCGGAGAAGAAGGCCGAGCCGACCAAGGTTGAGGTGAAGGACTTCGGCCTCGAAGTCCAGGCTCTGACCCCAGAGCTCGCAACCTCACTCGGAATGAAGAAGGACCTGCAAGGTATTCTGGTCAGCTCCGTCAAGGAGGGCAGCGAGGCTGAGGCCGCCGGCCTGACGGAAGGAATGGCGATCACGAAGGTCATCAAGGACAAGAAGGTCGTCACCATCAAGTCGGTGAAGGACTTCCAGGCCCTCACCGCGAACGCCGATGAGCTGGCCATCTACGTCGAATCGGGCAAGGGCCCGGGTCAGTTTGTGACCTTGAGCAAGGCCAAGAAAGAGTGACAAACGGCCCTGAAAGGGGCAGGCAACAAACGACCGAGGGGCCGGGCCGGTTGCGAACCGGGACCGGCCCCTCGGTCTTTATGAAGAAACCGGACGGACCCGAAGGCCGTGGGGTGGGTCAAGGGTGTGTGTTTCGAGGCAGCGGGACGTCCAGGTGGCACGACTGTGTATCGACGCTACGGGTCCGGAAGTTCTCTAAAAATTGCAACGGCCGATCTTGACGGATTTTGGAACCTTTGCGGGAAAGTCGGAGAGGGCGAGATGCGTGGGAGTCGTCGGGTCGTTATATTAGTGTCAAGAGCGAGAGGCTTCGCCCCCGAATAAGTGAGCGGGGGCCCTCGGATCGGCGGCGATGCTCCGGGAGTGGAGCGCCGGTCTGCTCGCCCTCGCCTTCTGAGGATGCTTGCCGCGATGACCGATCATACCAACCACAACCCGGACGGACCCGAGGAACACTTCGACCTGGAAGTCGCCCCTCGAGTGCGCGGGCTTCCCCCTTATCTTTTTGGCAAGATCAACGAGCTCAAGTACCGCAAGCGCCGGGCTGGCATCGACGTGATCGACCTGGGGATGGGGAACCCCACCGACCCGCCCGAAGCGTGGGTCGTCGACAAGCTCTGCGAGGCCGCGCGCGACGCCCGAAACCACCGTTACAGCGCGGCGACTGGCGTCTACAACTTGCGCCGGGAGGTCGCCAATCGCTACGAAGGGCGCTTCGGAGTCAGTCTCGACCCCGATGCCGAGGTCGTGGCGACGATTGGGTCGAAAGAAGGCTTCAGCCACATGTGTCTGGCCCTGCTCGGGCCCGGAGACACCGCGCTCGTGCCGGCGCCGAGCTTTCCGATCCACGTTCACGCCATCGCGCTCGCGTCCGGCAATGTGATCGCCCTCGACGTACGCGAGCCGCAGGTTTTCCTGGCGAACGTCGCTCGAGTGTGCGAGAGCCTGTTTCCAAAGCCGAAGATCCTGGTTCTGAACTATCCGCACAACCCGACGTCCGCGGTGGTCGACCAGGCGTTCTTCGAAGAAGTCGTCGCGCTGGCGCGCAAGTATCACTTCTTCGTGATCCACGACTTCGCGTACGGCGACATCGGCTTTGACGGCTACCAACCGCCGAGCTTCCTCTCAG
Organism: Singulisphaera sp.; assembly: GCA_027451445.1. Taxonomy (GTDB): domain Bacteria; phylum Planctomycetota; class Planctomycetia; order Isosphaerales; family Isosphaeraceae; genus DAIDJG01. Next base: position 24,871 of record DAIDJG010000169.1, on the reverse strand, counting down.
CCAGGGGGGCCAAAGAGGTTGGCTGCGAGTTCACGACGATGTCCAAGGGCTACAACATGGCTGGCTGGCGCGTCGGGTTCGCGGCGGGCAACCGCGACATGCTCGGGGCTCTCAAGGCGATCAAGGGCTATTACGATTACGGCATCTTCCAGGCGGTCCAGATCGCCGCGATTGTCGCGTTGCGGCACGGCGAGTCCGGACGGCTGGCACAGGTGGCTGAATACCAGATGCGCCGGGATGTGCTGGTTGATGGCCTGAACCGGCTCGGTTGGGAGGCCACGCGGCCCAAGGCGGGGATGTTCGTCTGGGCACCGATCCCCGAACCTTGGCGATCGCGGATGGGCTCGATCGACTTCGCGATGAAACTCCTGGAAGAGGCCGAGATCGCGGTGAGCCCCGGCCGAGGGTTCGGGGAGTCGGGCGAAGGCTGGCTGAGGCTCGCGTTAATCGAGAACGAGCAACGTCTCAAGCAAGCGGTCCGCCAGATCGGCCGCTGCCTCAAGTCGGAGAAGGCTGCGGCGAGTTCAGACTAAAAACGGGAATCCAGGGGAGGCCGTCATGGTGGCTTGCGCCTATTGCGAGCGCCCCCTCGTTTGCGACAATTGCCAGGCGGAATACGCTCCTGCCGATCCCGAGACGTACGAGGAACTCTCGGAGCCGGAGGTGGCAATCGTATGTCCGAGCTGCGAGAAAGTGCTCGTCTGCCACTGGTGCAAGACGCCTTACGACGGCCTGCCGGAAGGCGATGAGGGCGGGTCAAACGCGCCCGAAATCGGAATCGGTTGAGCGAGACGTGTTGACGTCCCGCTCACACCTCCTCATCCCGCCCCTGGTGCTTCTTCGCGTCGGCCCCGGCAGCGGCCCGGTTCGATGACGGGGCAGGGCTATCGATCCGCCCGAAGATCATGCGCCCCGCGCTGGTCTGCAACACGCTGGTCACCGTGAGCCGAACGATCTCACCGAGGTGATACGCGCCCTGCTCGGTCACGACCATCGTGCCGTCGTCGAGGTAGCCGACCCCCTGGCCAACCTCTTCCCCGCGCTTGATCAGCTTGACCGTAAGGCCCTCGCCGGGCAACACGATCGGCTTCATGGCGTTGGCGAGATCGTTCAGGTTGATCACGTCGACGCCCTGGAGCCGCGCGATCTTGTTCAGGTTGTAGTCGTTGGTGACCACTTTCCCCTGAAGGTGCTTCGCCAGGATGACCAGGCGCTGATCAACTTCGCGAACCCCAGCCAACTCGGGGATCTCGGCATCGTGGATCTTGACCTCGATACCCGGGGATTTCTGCAGCCGGTTCAGAATATCAAGCCCGCGCCGACCGCGATTTCGCCGCAGCTTGTCCGAGCTGTCGGCAATGCCCTGCAGCTCCTGGAGCACGAACCGAGGGACGATGAACGGCTGGTCGATCACCCGAGTCTCTGCCACGTCAGCGATCCGCCCATCGATCACGACGGACGTATCCAGCACGAGCGGCCGGGCGCCTTTCACCTCTTTGGAGAACTCCATGTACGGGATGATGAACCGGAAATCATCCTTTGTTTGCAGCAAGGTGCTCACGCAGATGTAGCAGATGAAGATCATCAGCAATTGTGAGATCGCCAGTTGCACGTCGGCAGGCAGCGCCGTGAGCGTCGGCTCGAATGCGCTTTGGACCAGGTTGCTCAGGATGAGGCCAACGATGATCCCGAAGTAGATGGCTGAGATGGTCTGGATGCGCTTGCGAGGCGTGAACAAATCGCCGGCGACGATTCCCACCGCCGTCAGCATCAGCACGATGAACGCCAGGTAAGGATTGACGAAATTACCGACCGTGCGCGCGAGACGAACGCTCATCCCGGCGACGACCAACACGAAAACCGCACGAATTATGATTAACTGCATTACCTGCAACCTTTCCGACAATCCCCGGGACGTTGGGGTATTCTGAAGTATGGATCTGGCCCCCTGCGGGTGCGAACCCGGCCAGCTCACCCTGCGCGGACCCCACCCTCGAGGCCCAGCTCGTCCCGCAGGCGATCGTAGAATTCCAGAAGGCTCTCGACAATCACCTTCGTCTCTCCGAGGATCGGCATGAAGTTTGTATCACCGTCCCAGCGTGGGACCACATGCCAATGAAGATGGCCGGGCAGCCCCGCGCCCGCCGCTTTCCCCTGGTTCAGGCCGATGTTGTAGGCCTGGGGCCGAAGCATCCGATCCAGGACGCGGACCATGCGCTGAATGACTTCGATGGGTTCGGTCAGGTGGGCGCCGGAAAGCTCGCCCAATGTCCCCACGTGCACTAAAGGCGCAATCAGTAGGTGTCCATTGTTGTACGGAAACCGATTCAACACAACCATCGAGTGATCGCCGCGCCAAACCAAAAGGTTGCGCCGGTCGTCCTCTTCCGCCAAACCTCGGCAGAGAAAGCAGCCGGAGACGGATTCCACAGGCCCCGGCGAGTCGCGGATGTACTGCGCGCGCCACGGAGCCCAAAGTCGATCCATTCCATCGCTCCGTTGGAACGCGCCGGTTCTCGACCGCTCGGCCCGTCTACCCTCCCCAGGGAGTCGCAGCTTACCGGTCGGTCTTATAATACCAAGCCGGCAGAGCCTTGTCGCGGCCCCTCTTCATTTTCTCAACAAGGGGGAGTCTCTTTCCGGCGCCGGCTCCGCCACGATTCCTCGGAAACCGTCCAAGGAATCGCATAACATAATGGCGTAAGAGTGCTTTTACGCGAACGACTCCTCATTGCAGGAGTCCGCGTTCCCAGACCGGGTAGAGCCGGGCCCACGCTCGGCCGTGAACCTGAGCGTTCGCAACGAGCACCAAGCTGCGGCTCGATTCCGCACGCGGATTGAGAGCATCCGGGAGGACAAGAAGATGGCCCTCGGGAACTTTGTAAGCGAGGTCATCAGGGGGTTCGTGCGATCGGAACGGTAGCCCCCGATCGAGCGCTGTGCCGTTGACGCGGAACCGCTGCTTGGACCATTCGACCTCGTCTCCCGCCTCCGCGACGACGCGGCCGATCTTCGGCTCGCTCCAGGGAGAGAGACGGAGCCACACACAATCACCTCGCTCGGGGTCTCGGTGGCGATAGGCCCAGCAATTCACGAGGTAACCGTCCCCGGCCGATCCCTCCTGCTGCACCGGCCAGGCCACCAGTGCCGTCATGCCCAGCAGAGGCCCATAAATCCCCACGGCCAGGCCGCCCGAAATCGAGATCACGGGCATCCAGCGCCCAAATCCCGGAAACGCCGCCTGACGCAGCACATCGACCGACGAAACCACATGGGTCAAGAACGCAAACGCCAGAACAACGACGCTCACCCAGCTCCCCCAGGCGAACGCCCCCATGACCAAACTCGCCACAAACGAACCAAACAGCACAAACGCCCGCTCCGGCTGCCGCCACGACCACTGCGCCCAACCGGGGACCAAGATCCTCCACCCGACCTGGGACCGCACGCGCACACCGGCTCCCGCCGCTGCACCGTCCTGCCAGACCCCCGGGTGGAGAAGGAACATCGCGCGTCACTCCTCAAATTGCGATGCCTCAAGTGCTGTGACACTCAGTAACCGACCAATCCGCGCTCGCAGAGAGCGAACGTCCTACGTTTGTCAGAGTATCGTAGGGGAAACGAAGAACGTTGTCAATTGTTCTGACGAGAATCAGCGTCGATTGCGGACGGAATGGCCCCGTCCTTCAAGAGATTCGCACGGGAGAGACAAAAATTGGAACCAAGGAAGCAAATTCAGACCTCAGATTTCTAAAGGACTCCATGAGTCCGAAAGACCTCGGTCAGGGATTTCCCCGCACGGAGTTCGTCGCGCGTCGTGTTCTCGCCCGCGACCTTGTCCCACGCTCTCGCGAGCACCTCGGCCTCAACCGCTTGCGGGATGATGATCACCCCATCGGCATCCCCAAACACCAGGTCGCCCGGCTGGATCGCCACTCCGTCCAGGTCGATGGGCACGTCGAAGTCAACGACCTGCCCGCGCCCGCACGAGTCGTAAGGCCGTCGCCCCGTACAAAACACGGGAAGCCCCATCCGGCGAATCTGGGGTGAGTCGCGCACCAGGCCGTCGAGCACCGCCCCGCGCCCTCCTCGGGCGACCGTGGCCGTCGACAGCAGCTCACCCCAGGGAACAATCGTCTCCGAACGTCCCACAACCATCACGAACACCTCGCCCGGCCGCAACGAATCGACCGCCGCGATCTCCTTGTCATAAGGATTGGCCGTTACATGGAACATCGGCGCCCAGACCACCGTCTTCGCCCGGCCGACGAGCACCTTGGTTTCATCCAGCGGCCGCACGTCCGGACGGAGCGCCCGGTCGCGCTGGCCGGCCGCGTCACACGCATCGCTCAACACCCCGGTGTAAAGCGAACGCGCAATCCACTCCAGCCGCGCCCCATCATCCGCGAATTCGGGCAGTCTCATGACAGCGGTGCTCCAGGTTCCCACCAACGAGGCGACCACGCCCCATTTCCACCCGCCAGCCTACGCCACCGAACGCCGATTTTCGAGAACCGACAGCACCATTGAGTACTCGTGTTTGGGCAACCGATTCTTTCACGGTCGCGCGCGGGAACTTGCAACACCACGCGTTTACCCATTTTTCGTAAAATCGCCGTCTTGTCTCATTTAATCTTCGCGCGTGTGGGCCCATCGCGTCCTAGAATTAGAGAACCTGAACAAAACGGAGGCGTCCCGCGTCTAAAAGAAGAGGATGAGAGCCGTCCTTCGGGGTTGACGGTTGTCGCGGGACTGGTAAAATATTGTGCCTTCCAACATCAGACCTACTCGGACTCTTCCCATGCCGCACACCACAATCCGTTAGACTTCACGGCCATCCGGCCTGGTGTGCTTCCCCGTTTTGGCATCGTCGTTGCACTGCTCGAACCCGTCTTGGAACGGCGGGTTGAAGTCACTCCCGACACTTACTCAAGATCGGTAATCCCTAGCCCAGAGGGCGTTCCACTCTCTGAGACAAGACACGACTGTACCATGGAAAACCTTCGCAACGTCCGGAACATTGGTATTTCGGCTCACATCGACTCCGGTAAGACGACGCTCACCGAGCGTGTCTTGTACTATGCCGGCCGGACCCACGTGATCAAGGAAGTCCGTGGCGAAGGGGCGGTCATGGACCACATGGAGCTGGAAAAGGAACGAGGGATCACGATCACCTCGGCCGCGACCACCGTCCAGTGGGAAGATAAGAAGATTAACATCATCGACACCCCCGGCCACGTCGACTTCACGGTCGAGGTCGAGCGCTCCCTGCGCGTTCTCGACGGCGCGGTGCTGGTGCTGTGCGCGGTGGCGGGCGTGCAGTCGCAGTCGATCACGGTCGACCGTCAGATGAAGCGGTACCAGGTGCCTCGGCTTGCGTTCATCAACAAGATGGACCGCACCGGCGCCAATCCCGTCAACGTAATTCAGCAGTTGGAGAGCAAGCTCGGCCTCACCACCGTACCGCTCCAGCTCCCGATCGGCGCGGAGTCGAACTTCCAGGGTGTGATCGACCTGATCAATCGCCAGGCGGTCTACTTCGACGGCGAGAACGGCGAAAACGTCCGCCGGGAGCCAATCCCCGCAGAGATGGCCGACGCGGCCGAGCGTGCCCGCCAGGGGATGCTCGAAGCGCTTTCGCTCGTCTCCGACGAGATCATGGGGCTGCTGCTGGAAGAGCAGGAGGTGCCGCTCGAGCTGATTCACCGGACGATCCGCGAGGGTACGATCGCGCAGCAGGTCTGCCCGGTTCTGGTCGGGTCGGCCTACAAGAACAAGGGCGTGCAGCTCTTGCTCGACGCGGTGAACGCCTACCTGCCGAGCCCGCTCGACCGTGAAGTCTTCGCCAAGGACAACAGCAACGGCATGGCCGAGGTTCCGCTTTCGGCCGACCCGGACGCTCCGCTCGTGGCGATGGCTTTCAAGCTCGTCGAGGAGCCGTTCGGCCAGGTGACGTACATGCGGATCTACCAGGGGACGCTCGCCAAGGGTGAGTTCTACGTCAACTCCCGCCAGCGCAAGCGGACCCGTATCAGCCGCATCCTTCGCGTCCACGCCGACCAAAAGGAAGACATCGCTTCGGCCGGCGCCGGCGATATCGTCGCGGTCATGGGCCTCGAGTGCGCCACGGGGGACACGTACTGCTCCGAGGGCGTGAACCTGTCGCTCGAGAGCATCTACGCGGCCGAGCCGGTGATCGACCTCTCGATCTCGCCGGCCAAGCGGGCCGACTACGACAAGCTCTCCAAGGCGCTCAACCGGTTCATGCGTGAGGATCCGACGTTCCGCGTGCACGTCGACCACGAGACGAGCGAGACGATCATCTCGGGCATGGGCGAGCTGCACCTGGAAATCTACGTCGAGCGGATTCGCCGCGAATACAAGGTCGAGTGCACTGTCGGTGCGCCGAAGGTGAGCTACCGCGAAGCCCCGACCCGCGAGACGCCGTTCGACTACAAGCACAAGAAGCAGACCGGCGGTTCGGGTCAGTACGCACACGTCAAAGGCGTGCTCGTACCGCTCGACCCTGAGTCGCCCGAGCCGTTCGTCTTCGAGAACAAGGTGACCGGCGGCCGCATCCCGAGCGAGTATATCCCCTCGGTCGAGAAGGGCTTCCGCGAATCGATGCACAAGGGTCCCGTCGCGGGTTACGAGGTCATGGGGGTCAAAATGGTCCTCCAGGACGGCTCTTACCACGATGTCGACAGTTCGACGATGGCCTTCGAAATCTGCGCTCGCGACTGTTTCCGGGAGACCTTCCGCAAGGCCGATCCGGTGCTGTTGGAGCCGATCATGAAGGTCGAAGTCGAGACCCCGGTCGAGTTCCAGGGGCCGGTGACCGGCACCCTGTCAGCGAAGCGCGGGGTGATCCTGGGCACCGAGAATCGCTCCGGGTTCGCCGTGATCCTCTCCGAGGTTCCGCTCTCCGAAATGTTCGGCTACTCCAACGACCTGCGAAGCATGACCCAGGGCAAGGGGAGCTTCAGCATGGAGTTCCTCAAGTACCAGAAGGTTCCCAGCCGCTTCCAGGACGAGATCGTCAAGAAGGCCCAGACCGAGGCGAAGGCCACCGCGAAGGCGTAACCCGCGCCGCGGTCGACTGACGCAACCAAGTAACAACGCCCGGCCCCCTCGCGAGAAGGGGCCGGGCGTGTTTCATTTCGCGAGCGGCGTCAACTCCACCTTCCGGTAGTAGACCTCCGCGCCTTCGGACTGAAGCAAGATCCGTCCCTTCGTGACGCTCGCGTGATCCCCTTCGTTGACGACGACGCCGTTCACGATGTTCGTGATCTTGTCGCCGTCGCAAATGCACTCGACCGTGTTCCACTCGCCGTGCGGCTTCTCCGCATCCTTCTTCTTGATCTTTCGGCCCGTTTGAATCGTGCCGTCGACCATGATTGTCGTACCGCTGACGAGCCAGAAGTCGCCGCAGTCATGCTCTTGAATCTGGCACTCGATCGACTTGGTCCAGATCTTATCCGGGCCGACGCAATGGAGGAGGATGCCCGAATCGCGAGGCGTTTCCTTTTTCTCGCGTGGGGGCCACTTCTTCTCGCCCCACTTGAACTCAACCACGAGCCGGTAGTTTTCGAACTCCTGATTCGTGGTGAGGGCGCCAAACTCCTCGCCCGACACGTGGATGACGCCGTTTTCGACCTTGAAGACCCCCTTGGGATCGGTCTTGGGATCGGAATTGTCCTTGTGCGGGATGAACGTCGACCACCCCGACAGATCCTTCCCGTTGAAGAGGGCGAGCGTCCTGCCCGCCGGGGCTTCATCAACGGCTCGGACGCTCGATAGTGGCACGAGCAGCAATCCAGCCGCCAGACTCAAGAGACGCGTGGCAGTGCGTGGCATTTACATTCCCCAAGGGTCAGCGCAACACGATGACCGAGGGCGCCTGGACCGTCAGCGGGTCGAGAGCGAGGCGCCTCTCGGTGTTCCTCGGGGGAATCGTAATCGGCCCCGCGCGGCGGCTCAAGCGGTTCGCCGGTCGCGGCCGCAGGAAAGGGGAGATTGGGGAACGGGGCAGGAAAGGCAAATCAGGGGCGGGCACGACGAACGCGGCGCAGTCTCTCGTGGCGGAGCGCTTCGATCAACTCCAAAGTCTGCGTGCGATAGGGAATCAACGCATCTTGGCTCAACGCCCAGGTCTCCGCATTTTCAGTCGGCTCATAGACTCGGCGTCCCTGGTACATCGTGCGATCGACAGCCCCACGGTCCACCAGGAACAAAAGCACGGCCGCGCGACGTGCGAGGGGCGCTCTCGACCAGTAGGTGGAGCGGGACAGGTCGTTCTCCAGGTGCAGGCCGCTGTAGCGCAAAGCTTCTTCGACCAGGGCTTCGCGGTGTTCGTCGTTGCGGTGGCGGCGGTAGGGGGCGAGACGATCCACCCACTGTCGGGAAAGGTGACGAAGCGATGAAGCGGGCACGGAAAATGCGATCCTCCACCAGAAAAAATGGAAGGCCGGGGCTACGATGCCCGACACCCAATTACTGATATCATAGCGTCTGGGGCAAGACCCTGTGAGAGATATCTCGCACGCCGAAGCGGCGGACGAAAGATTGCCGATTCTCTCCAATCCCGACACACGACCTTTTGGATAAGTTCAGCGCGATCGAGGAGTCCGAATACTCCGGCAGACGAACGACGATAACGTGGCGCGTCCGCGTTTGGCTTTGACAGGTGTTGTTCGATTCATTATCGTTCCACGATGCGAGTTAGGTTCGCCTCGGAGCCCCTTCGCACCCATGCACTTGAAGCCAGCGAACCGCGGCCTGACTTCGTCACACGGCAGGGACTAGTCGACCTTCATGTTCTCATCTCTCGCCAATTTGGTGATTCGCCGAGGGTGGATTCTCATCCTGGGCTGGATCCTCTTGATTGTCGCGCTCAAGTGGGTTGCGCCCCCTTGGGAAAGTGTCAGCCAGGACGACAACGTCCGCTTCTTCCCGGCAGGCTATCCGAGCGTGGTTGGCCAGGAGCTGCTCGAAGCTGGGTTCCCCAACGAGAGCTCCAGCTCGCAGGTTGTGCTGATCTACGAGCGGCGGGACGGGAAACTCACGAGCGCGGACATGGCGTATGTGGACGCGATGGCCACCGCGTTGAACTCCGCCCGCGAATCGTTCCCCGCGCTCAACATCAAGAAACTCGACACGCACCGCACGCCCGCCATCGGTCCGCGGCTCATTGGCACAAGCCCTGACGGCAAGGCGCAGGCTGTGCTGACGTTCATCCACCTCAAGGGAACGTACCTGGCGAAGTCGACTCGTCTGGGCGTGAATTGGCTGCTCGATTTCTTCGCGCGCACCGACGATGGCGCGAAGCGCGACCCCAAAGTCAGCATCCCCAAGGAAGATGAGACGCGGGTCCAGGAGATCCTCGCGAAACTGCCGAAGCGTCCCGAGGGACTTGAGCGTGCGCTGACCGGCTCCGCCGTCGTCGGCCACGATATGAATGAGGCATCGATCCGGAGCGTCCACAACACGACGACGGCGACCATCGCCCTGGTCGTGATCATCTTGCTCGTAGTGTACCGCTCGCCGCTCCTCGCGTTGATCCCGCTCTTGACGATTGCACTCTCCGCCTGGGCCTCGTTGCTCGCGATCGCCTCGTTGACGAAAGTTCCCGGTCTGAACTTCCAGGTGATCGACATCACCAACGTTTTCGTGATCGTGGTCCTCTTCGGTGCAGGCACCGACTACTGCCTCTTCCTGATCGCGCGCTATCGCGAAGAGCTGGCGCGGGGGAGCGACCCAATCGCCGCATTGCGCGAGGCGATCGAGCAGGTCGGCGGGGCCCTGGTCGCCAGCGCCGGCACCGTGATCATCGGCCTGGGAATGCTCCACTTTTCCACGTTCGCCAAGATCCAGCACACCGGACCGGCGATCGCGCTGAGCCTGGCGATCGGTTTGCTCGCGGCCCTCACGCTCTCGCCGCTTTTCTTGAGAGCGTTGCGCGGAACCGTCTTCTGGCCCTTCCGCCCGCCGCACCATGAAAAGGGAGCCGACCGGGAACAGGAAAGTCTGGAGCAGATGCCGCTCTCGGGGTTCTGGGTCAAGGTCGCCGACCTCGTGGTGCGCTTCCCGCTTCTGATCCTCGTCGTTTGCATCGCCGCCCTGACCCCCTTCGCGATCGTTGGAGCGCAGACGAAGCCCAACTACAGTCAGATCGCCGACCTGAACCCGGATCAAACGTGTGTCATCGGTGCGCAGACGGTCCGTCGCTACTTCGCGCTGGGCGAGTTGAGTCCCTCCGGCATTTTGATCAAGCACGCCAGGATGGACTTCCTGAAGGAGACCGAACCGAGTGGAGAGGAAGACACGCTACCGGGCCGTCCAGCCATCGCGGAGTTGAGCCGGCGGCTGTTGACCATTCCGAGCGTGGCCGAGGTCCGCTCGATTTCTCAGCCCCTGGGTAAATCCGCGCCGCCTCCGGACGCACCGAAGAACTTCTTCAGCCGGTTCACCGAAAGCGTGCGTAAAGGCCCGGGGCGTTCCTTGTGGGACCCGATCGCGAATCTCGTCAATGCTCGTTACGTCGGCCTGAACGCGGCCAACAAGGACGACAACAACCACATCACGCGGATCGACGTCGTCTTCAAATCCGACCCCTTCTCCGAGGCAAGCCTCGAATCACTCGCCACGGTCTACGAAACGGTGAACGCCGCAACCCACCCCGGGCAACCGCTCGCCGGAGCGTATGCCGTGGGACTCACCGGCGCGACCGCGATGGTCAACGACCTCAAGGACGTGACCGGCGAAGACGAACGCAGAATGTACTGCCTCGTGACCCTGGGGGTGTTCGGTATCCTTGTCTTGCTGTTGAAGCGTCCGTGGATTTGCCTCTATCTGATCGCGACGGTGGTACTCGGCTACCTTGCCTCATTGGGCCTCACGGAGATGGTCTTCAAGGCGCTCCATCACGGGAGCGAGCCCTGGGTCGGACTCGACTGGAAGGTGGGCTTCTTCCTGTTCGTCATCCTCGTGGCCGTGGGCGAGGACTACAATATCTTCCTGATGGCGCGCGTCATCGAGGAAGAGCGAAAGCACGGCGTCGTCGAAGGGACCCGCCGCGCCATCGCACACACCGGCGGAATCATCAGCTCGTGCGGCCTGATCATGGCAGGCACGTTTGGCTCGATGCTGACGGGGAGCCTGACCGCACTCCGCGAACTGGGATTTGCGCTCGGGCTCGGCGTGCTGCTCGACACGTTCCTCGTGCGGCCGATCCTCGTTCCCGCGTTCGTCATCCTGGCCGATCGGTTCCGGGCCGAACACACCGTGGCGAAACCCAAGCCCACGCCGAGCCAGGAGACCACGCCGGCAACAACTACCGCAATGCCTTGACCGAAATGATCAAGGAGCCAGACTTGATGAAGGATTCATCAACACCATCCCGCAAGCGTGTTCCTCGCCACAGACGATTCTTCGCCGCCCTCTGCTGTCTGGCGGTCTGCGGGCCGATTGCGCCGCGCGTCCAAGCGCAGAATCCGGACCCAGGCCGACTCGAGGCCGAAGCCCGCGGCCAGGCGGCCGAAGCCGACCGCCGGTACAAGGAGGGCGACTTCGCAGGCGCCTTGCCGCTCTACCAGGCCGAACGTGCTTCGCGCGCGCTACTGGGCGACCTTCGCTACGAGGCCTATGCCGCCCGCGCGACAGGATGCTGCCTCGCGGAGCTCGGCGAGCTCGACGCCGCGATCGAGGCCTGGAACGCCGCACGCGAGCTCGACGCCAAGCGAGAGGATCCCGGTTTCGAGGGCTACGACTCGCTTCTGATCGGCAATCTGGAGCTGGGACGAGGCCGCACTTCCGAGGCTGAGGAGGCCCTGAATCACGCCTTGACCCGACTCGCGAAGGCCGATCACCGTGACTACGAGACCGACGCCCGGCGCCTGATGGGCCGGCTCCTGACCCAAACTGGTCGTCCCCGCGACGCGGAGCCCTTCTTCGAACGCGCCTGGGACCTCGCCTCTGAATTGAACGACGCACGACGACTCGGCGACGTCGGCGCCGACTGGGGACTCGCCGCGATGGTCCAGGGCGACGCCGGACGAGCCGCCGAGTTCTGGGACGGTGCCCGGCGCGCCTTCGAAAGCCTCGATCTGCCCGGCTCCGTGGCGATCCTCGACCGGCAACTCGCCGACGCCCTGCTCGCCCTGGGCCTCCCCGACGCCGCCGCGGCCCGCCTCGCGCTGGCCGCAGAGGCCCACGAACGGCTCAACGACCCCGCAAAGCTGGCCGACGACCTGTCGGCTCTCGCCGACGTCAAAGCCGCCACGAACGACCTCGCCAACGCTCGCGCGCTGGCACGTCGCGCCGTTTTTGCGCACCGCGACGCCGGCAGTGCCGAAGGCGCGCGCGAGGCCCTGGTTGCCCTCGCCCACTTTCAGAGCTTGGCCAACGCGTGGCCGGAGGCCGCCGAAACCCTCGCGGACGCGGTCAAGCTCGTGCAACGTGATGGCGAACCTGCCGAGCAAATCCGCCTCCTTCTGCTTGCCGCCGACGTCGAACGCCGGGCCGGGCACGCTTCTCGGGGTTTCGCTCTGCTTGATGAGGCGGAGCGGACGGCCAGGGAAGCGGGAGACGACGACCTCGTAGCAGCCGTGTCGAATGCTCGACGCGAGAGGGAACAACCGAGCGCAAAGCGCTGACCGAAAAGTCGCAGGACGCGTGATCGAGCGCTGAGTGCAGCCGCCGCTCTCACAACGAAGCGCCCTGTTGCGATCACTTGGTGTCGATGTAAGATGAAGGTCTGTTTGGAGGCGCGCCATGTCAGCGAATACCTTGATCGAAAGCCGGTTATCCGCCGTCGAAGCGGCCGTTGCCGAACTTCAACGTCGTCTCGGAAGCGAGTCCCAACCATCGAACTGGCTCGAACGCTTTACCGGGGCCTTTAAAGATGAGCCGGCATTCGCCGAGGTCGTCGCGTACGGGAAGGCTCTCCGTTCCGCGGACGCTCCGCGTGAGAGCGAGGGGCATTGACGTACCTTCTCGACACGGATCATCTCAGTATCCTGCAACAACCATCGGGGCAGGAATTCATAAAATTGTCTACTCGTCTCGCCCTGTGCTCGCCGAACGAGTTGGCGCTCTGCGTGATCAGTTTTCATGAACAGGTGCTAGGATGCCATACTTACATTAGCCGTGCGCGCAACTCCTCAGAGGTGGTTCGTGGTTACCGCATGCTGAATCGGCTGCTGACAGACTACATTTCGGCGCCCGTGCTTCCGTTTGATTCCGCCTGCGTGACGGTCTTCGATTCGCTGCTCGCTCGGAAGGTTCGAATTTCAACAATGGACTTGCGGATTGCATCGGTTGCCCTCTCCCGTGGCTTGACTCTGGTCACTCGCAATATGGGTGACTTCCGTCAGGTACCCGGCCTCACGACTGAGAACTGGACGGTATGAGCGATCTCGAACTTGATTCTTCCGATCGGAGTTCGTTCGAACGGCACTCCTCGATGCCCTCTTTGCCACCGACCAACGTCACCGGCTGAGCAAGTCGGCCAGGGCCGCGAAAGCAGTTCACTACGAGCCAAGTTCTGCAACCCGTTCACGCGAGGTTTTCCTTGCCGCGCGCTTTGTAGACAGGCCAGCCGTACGCACCATTTTGCTCTTCCACGCCGAGTTCGCAACGCGTCGCCTTGGGCAAGCGCTCGAAGACACCCTCATCACGGGCCTTGAGCAACACGCCTTTGAGCATTTCACCCAGAAGTTTTGCAAGCGTCTCGGAACTCCCCGCTCGCAGCTTCCGTTCGACGCCATGGGGCAGAACGACCTTGAGAGTCTTCGCCTCGTTCACCTCGACGGCGGCCGGCCAATGAGGAAGGGCCAGCGAGTTGCCCTCGATGGAGCCATTCCATTCCCCATCCGGCTCAGCGCCGGGCCGCGTGTCAAAGATCAGGGCCACCCAACCGCCTTGCTCGAAGTCGAACCCCACATCGACGCGCGTGATGGGCCCGGGTCCTCCGGGGCCCTTGTTGGTCTTCGGATTGAAGGATGAGACGCGCTCGACGACATACGCGTGAATGTCGGCGCTGTCTTTCTGGAGGTCGAGTACCGTCTCCTTGGCCTTCCGTCGCTCGTAGGTGACTTTCGACCCCCCTTTGGGATTCCGAGGCGGGGAGGGGAGCCAGTGACACACCACGCGCTCGAGGACCTCTTTAGCGTCGTACTCCGCCGTGGCCCTTCGGAACAACGTCAAGGGACCAAGCTTCCCGGTATCGTCATCACGCTTGGCATAAAACTCCTTGACTTCGTCGACGTGGGCTCCAACCCAGTGGTACTCCTCGGACATATACCCGTACCGCGCGCTATCGTAAGACGCGACGGCGCGACCAGACTCCATCGGAGCCAGCGCAACGAAGATCGGACCCTTCTTTCCCCCAGAATCGTACCCAGCCCACTCCACGGGGTCGGCGGACCAATCGTAGAACGTTTCCGACACCCCGACCTCGTTGTATTGGCGTTCCACGACAACCCGTCCCACGCTGTCCAATCCACACTCACAGTGATCGACGGGATCCGCCGGAGGCGTGCGCATGAGGCGACCGGGGCGCGATTCCTGCCTCTCAAAGTGCAACGGCCGAGGATCGAACCAAGGCGATTTCGACCATTTCCAATCACACACCTTGCCTTCCGCGGCCTTCTTCCGCGCGGTGTAATCGCGACTGAGGGCGGCGAACGCTGCTTCCATTTTCGCCATGAAATCCATGCGGCGCTCCGGTGGTGTAATCAAACGAATGGCCTCACACCAATTCACCAAAGAGCGATTATCCTTACACGAGTTCCTTGATCATTCCGTCCGCCTCGCCCCCCTGGAAACTCGCCGGGAGCGGCACATCCATCCTGTCGAATACGGTGCTCCAGAGGTTCCCGAGACGCACATCCTCCTTGATGATATGCCCCTGATGCTTGATCCCCAGGCGGGAGCCGCCGGCAAGCATCGTGGGCAGATGATGGTTGTGGTGGGCGTTGATCGCTCCGCCGCTGCTTCCATAGGCCACCAGGGTATGGTCGAGCAGTGTCGCGTCGCCTTCCTTGATGCTCTTCAGCTTACCCAGGAAATAAGCCCAATCCTCCATGTACCAGATGTCGGCCTGGGTGAACCACTTGAGCTTATCGGGGTCTTCGCCGTGATGGGTCATCTCGTGGTAGTTGTACGGATTCCCCTTGTCGCGCCAGGCGCCGGTGCCGTCCTGGCCGTCCATGCGCGCAAGGTAGGAGACGACGCGCGTGCTGTCGCTCTGCAGCGCGAGCGCGATCACGTCGTACATCAGCCGCTGATAACGGCGATAGTCCAGGCCCGACTTGTCGGGGTCGAGCCCCTGTTCCTTGCCGAACACCAGCGCTTCGACCTTAGGCTTCGGCTTGCGGAGCCAATCCTTCTCGTCCTGCATCCGGCGTTCCAGGTCGCGGATGCCCGTGAGATACTCGTCGAGCTTCCGCCGGTCGTCGGCGCCAAGTGCGTCGTTGAGCCGGCGCGCTTCGGCGCGCAGCGAGTCGAGCACGCTGGAACGGTGAAGGAACGCCGCTTCGCGCGCTTTGAGCGTATCGGCTGAATCCTGGCCGAATAACATGTCGAACAGGACATGAGGACGATTCTCGGACGGGATCGGTGTGCCGCTCGGACTCCAGGACAGCGTCTGGTCATAATAGCCGCCGAAACCGGTCCCACGTTTGATGCCCAGGACGAGCGACGGAAAGCGCGTTTCGCGGCCAACCGCCGCCGCAAGCTCCTGGTCGCACGAAACCCGCAGCTTCGCGCCCGCGGTACGCGTGTTGGTGCCGGTCAAAAAGGTGCGATCGCCCACGTGGCCGCCCGAGTGGGTCAGTTTCAGACCGGAGATCACGGTGAACTCGCGCCGCAGTTCCTCGAGCGGTTTGAGGATCGGCGTGACCGTATAATCCAACCCCGTTTCCGCAGGCGTAAAGTCCCGCCCGTTGATCCCCAGCCCAAAGAAGCAGAAAACCGCGCGCCGAGGGGTCTCCGCGGCCGCGATCGAGCCGGCCCTGGTCACCGAGCTCGCACGGACGCTCATCGCGTCGAGCCAGGGAAGGAGCAGCGAGACTCCGGCCCCTCTCAAGAACGTCCGGCGCGGGAGGGGAGTCTTTCGATAGTGCGTCCGCACGGCAAGCTCCTACTTGGTTTGAAACGCCTCGCTCGCCACGATCGCCTGGATCAACGATTGAATCCGATAGTCATTCTCTTTGAGCGTATCGACCAGCCCATCGACCAGGCCGTGATCCGCATAACCGACCGGCCGGCCGAGAGCATACGTCAGCATTTTGACGCTCAAGGCCCTGGCAAACTTGTCCTTTTGACTCAACAGCCCGGCCTTGTATTCCTCGAGTGTGGCGAACTTGTGGCCATCGGGGAACGTACCGCTGACGTCCAGCACCGGGGCGCGGGCGCCCCGAATCCCTTCCCCGTTGAAGCGCTCGCGCCAGGCGCCGATCGCGTCATAGTTCTCGAGCGCCAGGCCATAGGGATCCAGCTTCGCATGACACGACGCACACACCTCGTCGCGCCGGTGCAGCTCGAGCCGCTGACGAACGGTCAGCGTCTTGCCCGACGTGTTCGGCTGGATCTCACCGGCGTTCGGCGGCGGATTGTTGGGCGGATCGTTCAACAGCTCGCGCAGAACCCAGCGCCCCCGTCGCATCGGCAACGTCCGCGTCCCGTCGGCGAGATACGTCATGAGCCCGGCCATGCCCAGCACACCCCCACGATGCTGTTCCGGCCCAATCGCCACGCGCCGAAATTCGGGGCCGCTCACTCCGGCGATCCCGTAATGCTTCGCGAGCCGCTCGTTGACGACGACGAAATCGCTGTCCAGGAACGACGTGATGGGCAGGTTGTGCCTCAACACTTCGGCGAAGAACGCGAAGGGCTCTTCCTGAGACGCCTGCTCCAGTGGTTTATCATAGTCCTTGTACTCCGCGGCGGGCTTGATCGACCCATAATCGCGCACCGAGAGCCACTGTCCGGCGAAGTTCTTCACGAATTGATCCGACTTGGGGTCGGCGAGCATGCGCCGGACCTGCGCGGAGACCACGGCCGGATCGTTCAGCTTGCCGGCACTGGCCAGATTCCACAGCGCGTCGTCGGGCATCGTGCTCCAGAGAAAGTACGACAAGCGCGACGCGCGCTCGAAGTCCGAGAGCGGACGCGGCCCTTGCCGGTCGCCGGCCGGCTCTTCCAGGAAGAGGAACCCGGGCGAGCACAGCACGCGCTGGAGGCCGGCGCGCAGAGCCTCGTGGAAGGCGAGCTTGCGGGAATCTCGGGCCTCGAGCGCGAAGGCGACGATCGCGTCAATCTCTTCGTCGTTGACCGGACGACGATAAGCCCTGGGAAGGAGCCGGGCGAAGATTTCTCGGATGTATCCCTCGTCCCGGCGCTCGTCGCCGGCAAACAGCAGGGCTCTGTGGCTCGCGGGCGGCCACTCCTTCTGGATCGGTCCTTCGAGCTCGATCGCCTCGATCAACAACCGTGGCAATTTCTCGATGTCCATATCCGGGTTATAGATGTTGGCCACGCCCGTCCAGGCGTTCAACTTCTGCTCGAGCACGTCGCGCTCTTGCTTCATCGCGTCCCACTCCGCCTGCGGGACACGATTGGCAGCCGCGCGTTCCATCCGGCCTCGCAAGCCCGTCCACTGCGAGAAGAGCTTCACGTAGTTCGGCTCGCGGATGACCGCCTTCTCGGTGTGATTCCACAGCAACGTGAAGGTCTGCGGGCCCTTCACCTCGCCGTTCACCGGGCCTCGCAGGAACAGGACTGCCTCGGTCACACCCGACGGGTCGAGCGGCACCTCCTGCTCGACCTGGATCGGCGAGTTCATCGCATACTGGAGCCGGAACTTGTTCGGCTCGGTCCGCGACCGGTTATCCACCTTGGCCCGGATGCGGAATCGATAGTAGCCATCCTGCGTCACGACCGGGGCGATCGCGAAATGTTCGATCACGCCCCACCCCTCATACTCCTTCCGGTAGGTGGGACCGCCCTGGATGTGCTCAATGTGCGTCGGATAGACGAACCGGTCCTTCGCACCACGCGGGATCGTGTGCTTGAAGCCGGGGAAGACCTCGACCTCGTCGGGGGGCGGCCGTCGACGCAGCAGCGCAAATCGGTTCTCCAGCCGATTGACCTTGGGGGGCTCGGTCACGATCGCCCGTGCCGCGATTTTCTCGGCCACGATGAGCGACCGCTCGATCTGGGTCTGATCGAAGAAAAGAGCCACTCCCAACCGGTCGAAGCCTTCCGCCTGACCGTCCGCGGGCAGCTCCTCAACGAGCGGCCTTACAACCTGGTCGTCGAGCTTCAGCAGGTCGCGCACGGTGTTCGCGAACTCATCGCGATTCAGCCGGCGCATTGGGATCCGGCCGCCCGCGCTCCTGGCCGCGAGTTCGACCTCGCGCAAGCGGTCGTTGACCCATCCCACCAGCGCCGAGGCCTGCCTGGCATCAGGGCGGGGCCGGCCCTCGGGAGGCATCTCACCGGCGTTGATCCGGTCGATGACCTCCTTCCACTGCTCCGCCACGCTGGGCGCCGAGACATCGGCGCTCAACTGATCGATGCGAAACCCGGCCTTGGCGGACTTCGCGCCGTGGCATTGCAGACAATGCTGCTCGATGAACGGCTTGACCCGTTCGGCGTACCCAGGCACCTCACTAGGCGAACCCACCGTCGCCGTGCTGCCGACGAGCACCATGGCCAGTGAGCCGGCATACACGTTCAACCGCTTGTTACCCGTCTTGGTCATGCGTTCTCGCCCCCTTCCCGGGCTGAACCTCGACCTCCGCACATTTCTCAAACATTTTAGCAACAACTCCCGTCTGGCTCCATCGGATGAATTCACAATCCTCAAGGACGCGGCCTCCGCTCCTGGCAATTCATGCAGACCGCGCCGTCGATTACGGTGTCGCGCTTCTACAGACTCAGACGCAATCCGTTCCAGTCAAAACGGTTTGGCTCGCGACTCCCGCAAACGGCGCGAGTGTTCACAATGATCGCCAGCGCCGAACGCACAAGTTCAGCGCTCCCGCCATGGAAACACTGAGTGCGGAGCTTCAGAAAGAACATGGACCACGGCCGGGAGCCGCTGTAGCGTGCGGTTCGGACCGAGTTCAATACACTTCGTCGTGTGTACCCAAGGCGAGCAGCAAAATAGCTTCTGCGCCGACGTGCTCCACGAACTCGAATACGATGCGTAAGTCGTAGCCCGCGCTGCATGCCCAGCAGCCCGCGAGCGACCCGCGCAACTTGTGAGTCCTCAATGAGGGGTGGACCGCGTCTTCAGAAAGTTGGTGGAGCGTTGCTTCTATGGCTGAGGCAGCACCGGGCCGGGGTTTCAACCAGTCCCGCAGATCACGTGCGAATGCGGGCGAGTGCAACAGCGCTCGCCTCATGCCATCCCCTCGCGCACGATCTCCGCCGCCGTCATGACCTGGCATTGGCCGGCGGCAAACTCCCGCCTCGCCTGCGCCACGGTCTGCACGACACGCTCGCGCCCGCGCTCGGCCAGGCGACGACTCAAGATCGCTACCAACTCGGCCTGCGCATCCGCGTCAAGTTGTTCGGCCGCATCAAGGACGTCGTCGAAAGCGATCGGTTGATTCATCGCGACCTCTCGGCAAGGGTTCCTACACACAAGCTATCCTATGCCGAAGACGTCGGCAAGCAACCCAACCAGGGTCGTTTCATTCTCGTTGAGCGGTCTGCGCCGCACCTTGGCTGCATCCGCCGGTCAATCTGGCTCCCAACGGATGTTAGGGTTGAGGTTTTTGTAGTAGGCACGCAACTCAGATTGGTCGCTGGCTGGCAGATCCCAGATCGCGCCGGGACCAAGACCGTACTCAAACCAATGATACTTTTGAAGGTGGGCGAGCCAATTCGAAAAGCTCGACGCGAGCACTAGAGTGCCCTCCAAGGTCTGCGTGCCCGTGCCACCTGGACCTGCCACATCCGGTCCCATTGTTAGGACTGACCCCGTGGGGCAGCAAGGGGCTCGCTGTACCCAATAAATGCCGTCGAGGAATGAACTGACGCCGATGTAGAACGCCTCGAAATCCTCCCAGCCTGGCATCAACTCGTTACCAACAATCGGCAGATCGCGCCACAGCTTTCTTGCGACTTCGGAGAGGCGACATAAGCGAACCATCCTGTCTGGACTGCTCTCCAGGCCAACGCCCTCATTGCGTTCATAGAACTGCCTCAAGTCCGCAGGTAAATCGACTCGCCCTACCGACCTGGGCTGCTCAAGCGCTGCGAACGGACGCGACTGCACGATCATTCCTCGAACTCTTAGGTGCCGCCACAACGCCCACCCAGAGGCAACGGAGGCAGCCCCCACGGAGGTCAACACCACGAACCGCCGACGATTCATGCCCATACTCTCCGATCCGCGCGACGACCAGATTCAGCGGTCCGTGCAGTGGGCCCGCCGGACTCGTCGGTCAGGTTCGAAACTTGAAACACATGTCTTTCACCCATCGTCGATACCGGACGATGCGCAC
Organism: Singulisphaera sp.; assembly: GCA_027451445.1. GTDB lineage: Bacteria > Planctomycetota > Planctomycetia > Isosphaerales > Isosphaeraceae > DAIDJG01. The sequence goes on along the minus strand of DAIDJG010000169.1, from coordinate 4,352 downwards.
CTCGCCATCGTACTCGATCGACCGCAACTCTTCGCGCATGAACTCCAACACTTTCTCGGCGTTCGCGCCTCCCGAGCCTGCGCCGATCAGGGGGAACGCGATTGAACTATATCCCCTCTCTTTGGCGAGCGTCATGGCATTCCGGACCGCGCCACGGATGGAACGCTCCGAGGACCGCCAGAGCATGTTAATCCCGGCAACGTGAATGATGGACCGGAACGGCAACCGGCCCGCGCTCGTCTCGACGGCACCACCGAGCGGGATGACACCCTTGCGCCCCAGCTCCCGGAACGGCTTCAGGCCACCGCGTCGCTTGATCGCACCGGAGACGCCCTGCGGAATGAGCAACCACCAGGGGATCAGGTTGCGGTTCCACGCGTTGACGATGACCTCAACGTCTTGACTGAGTAGGTCACCGTCAACGATCCGCAGTTCCATACCACCCTCACCGCGTCGCGATTGCACTCACTTGCCGGACCGGCTCCAAGGAAGCGCACTGTCTCGAAAAACCGTGACACCGGCTCGCTCACGTGCAACGCTTGACTAGCCCTCACACCCAACGCCGTTAACGATTTTTCCATGGCAAATTGCGGGTTTTGGCTGACTTTTCGAGTGACGATATATCGTCACTCACACCGCAGTAGTCGCAAACAGCCTATTTTCAGGCAAAAGAAATCGTTAACGGCGTTGCCTCACACCCCGGGTAACCACCAGACGTCTCCGAGCGGGACGCCGTACCAGAATTCCAGCAGGTGGCCCTCGTAATCCAGGCATCCCGACGTGACCACGAACGCGAGTGTGGCCATGACCGTGTACGGTGGCCAGCGAGACGATTTCAGGGCGACGTGGACCAGCGACACGTTTGCGGCCGCCGCCAGCGGTGCGAGGATATTGACGAGCAGCATATAAGGGTCGCTCACGGCGTTACCACAGCACAAGTCGCCCGGTGGCCCATATAGCCAGTGGGTCGCCGCGCCCCAGTGGACCGCGGAGAGTCCGGCATAGACAAAGCTGAGCGTTGCAAGTAACCGGTGCACAAGAGAATTCCGGCTAACCAACCAGGCTCAGCGGGCCCACGCCACCGGTCCGCGGCAATCGCCAATTTGACTCGAGAATCGGAAGCGAAACCACTGTTCTGCCGTCATGGCCGCCCCGTTTTCGGTAGCGGCTTGTTCGGCCCACCCCCGTCTCAAGATGAGATTCTGCCACTGATGATCTGACTCGTGTATTCGGCCCTCGCCTCCCCATTGACTGGCTTGTTTTGCGCGCCACACCACGCTACCAGGGCATCAACGTCGATGGGAACACGGCGAACCGTTAACCCCCTGGCGGCTAACTCCCGCTCCGTTCGTTCGAAACCACGCTGCCACGCTTCTTGCGTGGCATCCATTTTCTCCGCGTCGGCGGCAACCTGCTTCAGCTTTGCCCATTGTGTGGGATCGTACCATGCAATTCCGACCACAGTCGGAGAGGGCCGTTTACGAAAGATTCGTCTGGGATTGTGCCGTGCCATCTGAGGATTCCTCGCGCCATCAAACCGACAAGGATATGATCTTTTCCATGAAGACGTTGTCAAGGTCGAACGCCAACGTTCAAGGACCTGCGCAGCGGGTCTGCGGCGACCGGCAGTTCAGCCCCATTATGACGCGACATCCGATTTCTTCTCACTCAGCGACATTGCCCGACACGCCGTGCGCTCAACGTTGCGGTTGAGACGCGGTGGCGCGTTAACGGTGGTGTCGCCGAGAACCCTCGGTACGGACGCCCGTTTTGCCAAACGGTGAACATAGGCGACCAGCATCGTATTGACTCAACACAATCCTCGCACCCAAACCAACCAACCCCGAAGCTGGCGCCAACGCCTCGAGTACGGGTCTTGCAGCATCGTCTCCAGCAGCCAGCAGCTCTGCAGCAGCCCAACTACGGACGTGTTGTGATTCATGGCCAAGTAGTGTTCTCAAGGCCACAGCACCGGGAGCGCCGAGGGAGCGCAGTTTCTCTACGGATTCTGCCATTGCTGCGTGAAGCTGGCGATCCCGTTTTTCGGGAAACGCGAAATCACCTTTCTCAACCGCGGCGGCACAAAACGCCCTTAACGCTTCCGCAATGTCTTCACTCTGCGTCATCTTTGTCTTGGATCCTTTCGATCGAGCACGCAACCATCGGCGGCAGGTGCGCTGTGTAGTCCCGAAAGTCGAATTACCACCGCTTTTCTGCGACGGCAGCCTCCAGAGTCCATTCACGCGAGCGATTCCTGAAGCTCCGTCCGCCCCGCCCACTGGGCGCGGAGCCAGTCGTACCACTCGGCCAGGTTGTCGCGCCGGGTCGCCGAGAGGGGAATGATGCGGAGCCGCGGGTTCACCTGCCGGGCGAACTCGAGGCAGCGATCGACGTCGAAGGGAACGTGGGGAAGAAGGTCGATCTTGTTCAAGATCATCACTTCGCTGGCGCGGAACATGTGCGGGTACTTGATCGGCTTGTCGTCCCCTTCGGTCACGGAGGCAATCACCACCTTGGCGCGTTCGCCCAGGTCGAAGAGGGCAGGGCAGACGAGGTTGCCGACGTTCTCGATCATGACGACCGAGTTTTGGTGCGGGTCGAGCTGCTGGAGCGCTCGTGCCGTCATGGACGCGTCGAGGTGGCAGGCCGTACCCGTGTTGATCTGCACGACGGGGCAGCCGGTGGCCTGGATCCGTTCGGCGTCGCGCAAGGTCTGCTGGTCGCCCTCGATGACCGAGAACGGCATCTCCTCAGCCAGGTCGCGGATGGTCCGTTCCAGGAGGGTCGTCTTGCCGGCCCCGGGCGAGCTGACCAGGTTCAACGCCAAGACCGCCCGACCGGCAAGCCAGCCTCGGACCCGCTCGGCCCACTGGTCGTTTCGCGCGAGGACCTGCTGTTCCAGCGAGACGACGGTTCCCTTTGCGTGCTGATGGGTGTGGCCGTGTTCGTGATCGTGAGGGTGGCCGTGGGTATGAGTGTGACCGTCGTGGGTATGCTCATGCGGAGGGTTCAGGATCATCGTATTCCCCGTCCGCAGGTCGGTGAGGCGAACGTCCGAGTCGTCCGAGCAGCCGCAGGTGACGCACATTTAAATCACCTCCATTTCCTTGATCTTGATTTCGTCGCCCGTGAGCCATTGTAGGTCCGTGCTACCGCAAACGCACGTACCGAAGGGTTCCTCCAGCGCAACCTCCGCGCCACAGGCCCGGCAAAGCGCCCGGCCCGGAACCTCGAGGATCTCAAGCTTCGCGCCTTCGGCAGAGGTGCCTTCCGCACACAGGCCGAAACAGAACTGGATCGAGTCGGGCAGGATCAGGGCATGCTTGCCGACCTCGAGCACAACACGCGTCACGCGCGCAATTCCCGCACGCTCGGTCACGATCGCGATGATCTCCTGCGCGATTCCCAGTTCGTGCATGACGGGTCCACAACCTGAGCGATCGGATCATTACATGTTCTTGATCTTGAGGTACCTGCCCGAGTCGGGAATGAACATCACGGCCGCCACGAGCCCCAGGAAGGCGACGGTCAGGCAACCGATCAAGAAGCCGCCGATTCGTTCCAGCATGGCGAAAACCCTCCTCAAAAACGAGTCTGTTCCGCGGAATGCGTCGTCGTTTCGTGTGGTTCGTTCATCAGTTTGGCCACAAGAGAATCAATGAGCGGAAGGGCTTCCTCCACGGCCCTGCGCACCGGATCACTGAGGCCCATCGCCGGATCGTCATCGGTGCCGAACGTTAAGGGCTCGCAGCCGACGAGAAGTATGCGATGGGTTTGGCAGCCCAGGGCACGCGCCAGGCGGAGCACCCGGACCGGGTCCATACCGTGCGTCTCCAGGAGCAGGTCGGGGTTCTTGGGTGCGGACGCTTCGCTCGTATCGGGTTCGATCACGTACAGGGTACCCGGCGGTTCGCCTCGGGGCGTGGCGTCGACGAGCACGACGCCGTCGTAGTTGTCCAGCAAGGCGTAGGTCAGGTCGAATCCTCGGATACCGAAATCGACCACATGTACACCCTCGTTTCGAGGCCGTTCCAGCAGTCGGCGTGCGACTTCGGAGCCGAAGGCATCGTCGCCGAGGAAGATATTGCCGATGCCGGCGATGAGGATCCGAGGGGGTGTCATGAGGGCTCCTCGTCGAGCGGTTCGACCTCCTCGGGCCGGAAGAAGAACCGATGGCCCGGCTTTCCCTCGGCGCCGAGGTCCTGGCCGGGGTCGTCGTCCACCGTCACGGCGAGATGGATCTGGTCCTCGTAGTCTTGCTCAATCGAGGCGATGACGGCGGTCTTCCCTTTGAGTGCCATGTCGAAGATGTCGGCATCGCCCAGGGGCCACAGGCGCACGCGGTCGCCGCG
>DAIDJG010000168.1 GCA_027451445.1 Singulisphaera sp. | reverse complement strand
GGTGTGGTCGAGCTATCCGGGCTATGTGTCAACGGGGCGGCGCCGCGAGTGGGTGCGGTACGAAACGCTGTTGGCTGCGTGGCGTGGTGAATGGGGCGGTTCGGATGCCGTGACGGCGTATCGAAACTACGTGGAGGCCGGTGTAAGCAACCCTCCGGAATCCCCGTTCCGCGAAACCTTCGGCGGCTGGGTGCTCGGCTCGAGCGAGTTCATCGAGCGTCTGCGAGCGGAGGTTGGAGGCGTGTCGTCAGATCCGCCGTTGCGCGAGGCGCGGCAATTGACGCGGCTGGACGCGACGAGCATTTTCAGGTCCGTCACGGCGTATTACGACCTAGAATCCGATGCGCTGCGTCACCGGCATGACCGACACGTCGCGCGCGCGATGGCGGCCTGGCTTTGCCGTCGCTATACCGAGGCGACATTCAGCGAGATCGCGTCGGAGTTGGGTTTGTCGCGTGCCGACAGTGTCCCATGTCTGGTGCGTCGGTTGGAGGCGCGCATGAAACAGTCTGCCGACCTGACCCGCGACGCGGAAGCGATCGTCCGACTCGCACTGGAGAGTCGCGTCGTCTGAGATGAGGACCAGCGAATTCCCCTATTGCCCTAGTCTGACCCCGGTTGCTCTCGGGCCTCATGAGTGGTCGCTCGGCGGCGTGGGTCGCACTCTGGCTGATCCGCCACGGCTTCCGCTACGTCCCGGTTACATACACGGGTATTGCCTTCTTGAATTTCATCCCCTTCCTCACGCGAGCCCTTCTCGCACATGTCGCGCTTCCTAAGAGTTCTCGCCGGTCACCACCGGTGCTCCTGAGGCGGCTTCGGGACTGAAAAGAGGGAAGTCGCGCAAACCCGGCTTTGCCGATTCGCGCGACTTCCCCCTTTTTCACGCTCTTGGAGCCCTCACCGGCAGAGTCGATCCTGCGATTAGCGTGCCGAACGCACATTGCAGCCGATGAGCCGAACGGTGAGCGGCAAAACGAATGACCTCGTGCGCGCCTTGCCCTTCGCGGTATGATCGGGGAGGTAGCCGCAGGTCTGATTGGGGAGGTGGGGCGTGAAACTGGCACTCCGGATTGTGCTGGTGGGGCTCGCCGCCGGGGTCGTGCCCGGGTCGACTGCGCTGGGAAAGATGCCCAGTGTTCCCGTGTCGGGAGTGGTGGTCGACGCCGAAGGGAGGCCGGCCGCGGGGGCGCAGGTGTTCCTGACGGGTCTCCAGACGGTGGGGGGGTGGCCACCGGTTTTGGGGCGGGCCACGACGGACGATGCGGGGAAATTCCACTTCGAGGCTCCGGCCGACGCTGACGACCCCAACGCACCGGCGGCCGCGGCGCTCTGGGCCGTGCGGCCCGGTGCGCTCGTGGCGGCGAGGGTGCTCCGACCGGGAACGCTACCGCCCGGACTGCCCGTGAAGTTTGTCCTCGGGCCCCCGGCGCGCGCTGTGTTTGATGTGGTGGGACCGGATGGCAAGCCCGTGAGCGGGGCCCGGGTGATCCCCCGGGCGATCGAGCGCGAGGCCTCCGCGGCGCCCGATGCACTGGGGATGCTGGTCGCGGCTCGCACCGATGCGAACGGGCGAGCGGTCATCACGGCGTTTTTCCCTGAGGAGATCGCCACGATCTTTGTCGAGGCGCCGGGGCTCGGGACACAGCAGTTCGGTTTCCGGCCCAGCGGCGTCGGGCCGAAGCCGGTCAGTTTGTTTCCCGTGGGACGGGTCAAGGGGCGAGTCCTGGCCGATGACTCGAAAGAACTGCGGGAGCTTCCGCTGGTCGTCGCGACGTTTCATTCCCGGCAGGTGTCGCCGGCCGCGGGGCTCTTTCATGTGGTGACCAGTGCCGAGGGACGTTTCGACCTCGCCGAGGTCCCCGAAGGGCGGCTGAACGTCGCGCTCTTGTCCCAGCCGGGCTCGCCCTGGTTCGGACGGATGGAAAATCAGCCGCAGGTGGTCGCCGGGATGACGGCGGAGGTCACGCTGAAGCTGGTGCGAGGGGTGCGCGTGCGGGGCCTGGTGCGCGAGCGCGGAACGGGCCGGCCGATCGCGGGTGTGGCGGTGAACCTGGGCTTTGGGGGCGAGCCGGTGCGGACCGACGCGGAGGGCCGTTACGACGGCTTTGCACCGCCTGGCAAGCGGTTGATCTATTACGTGTGGTCGACACCGCCGGCCTACGCGTCCCACCTGTTCAATCAGCCCGCGGTGGATGTGCCCGCGAAGGCCGCCGAATTCGAGCTGCCTGCGATCGAGCTGGATCGTGCGGTGAGCGTGCGCGGGACGGTGGTCAACGGGGATGGAAAACCGGCCGCGGGAGCGTCGGTAGGCGCCTCCTGGGAGGTGAATGAAGGACCCAAGCAGCGCGGGCGCCGGGAGGTTGAAGCGACGGCCGGCCCGCGCGGCGAGTTCGTGATCCACGGCGCACCCGTCGGGGCTGAGGTTCGACTCGTGGCTAAGTTTCAGGGCCAGCAAACCGACAAGCCCGTCCGGCTTGTCACGCGCGCTGAGGGGGCCGAAAAGGAGGACGTCACCCTCCGGCTGGGCACAGCGCGCGCGGTGGCCCTTGAGGGACGGGTCGTGAGTGCCGAGGGGAAACCGATTGCGGGTGCACTCGTTCGGCTCCGGACCAAGGAACTGGACGACAAGGGACAGGTCGAGGGGTTCCCTCTGGTCGAGTTCGACGGTCTTTACACGCTTCGCACGGACGCGAGTGGGAAATTCCGTACGCCACCGTATCTCGACATCGACGCGGAGTACACCGCGCTCATCCAGGCTGACGGGTACGAGCCGGGCCAGGCCACGTGGGTCTCGGGCAAGGCCAGCCGGTTCGGCAACATTGTGGTGAAGCCGGCGCCACGCTGAACGCGCAATCGGAGCGCCGTTTGATGCCGTGGTGCGCGGAGTGCGAAGGCGTTTGGCCGGCCCTCTATTTCCGGGGAGGTTTGGCCGATGGACCGACGCTGTTCGGATCGGCGCCAATTTTGAGGTCCCCCTGGTCGGGGATCGTGAAGTCAATCGGGGCGGTATTCTCCGCGGGGAGCGAGGAGATTTCGGTCTGGAACTTGAGCGGGCCGCCGGTGGCGTCGCGTTCGGTGAAACGCTTGTTCCAGGATTCGAGGTCCGACGGAGAATCGGCCGCGGGTTGAGATCCATCGGGCTTGGTGACGATCCAGGATTTCCCTTGGATGTCGTATTTGTTGCCGACGCCCGCCCATTGCAAAGCCTCGGGTGACACGGGAACGTCGCCCGATTGCCACGCGAGGATTGAGTCGGCGAGGACAGCGCATTCCTTGACCTCGACCCGACAGGGGTAATCCGGCTTGAAATCGACCAGCTCGATGAGGCCCTTTCCTTTGACTGTGCACCGATCGAGGATCACCTTCCGCACTTTCGTGGCCTGTCCTGGGAAGTTGCGAAGGCGTACGGCCCACCCGATCGGCTGGGCGTCGGCCTTGGGCCGAACCATCATGCACTGCCTGATGGTCGCGGTGTGGGTACCGAAGGCGTCAAAGTCGAGCGCACAATCGAAGTTCTCGAAAAAGCATCCCGTTGCGGTCAGGGCGAAGCCTTTGGCGGCCACCACGGACGTTTTGGCAACCGATCCGGTGGCTCGGAATACGCAATTGGTCAACGTCACTTCAGATGCTGCAAGTATGACAGGGGCCGGCTTTGGGTGCGGCGTTGGGTAGCGTGCGACAATCGTCACGCCGATCAATGTGAGCGGACTCTCGGACCTCACGAGCAGCCAAGGCGTTTCACCCTTAACTTCAACTTCCAGAACGGGCTGCACGCCTTTCTTTGCAGCGATGGTGAGACGTCCGCCGGAAAGGTTAATGGCCGCGTCGTCGCCACTCAGCTTGATCGGCTCGCTCTTATCAAGAAGCACCCGCCCTTTGCTACCAACCGCGCGTGACATGGCACCCTTGAGGTCGGGTTCGCGGACGACAGTTCCGTCCGGCGCGAGCACGGCGAATCCCTGGCCTTCCGGAATCGCTGGCTCGTCGAAGGCCGACTTCTTGCGAGGCGCGGCGGGTTTGGTGTTGACCGCGACCTCTGGCTTCTCCCGAGGTTTTCCTTCCGGCGTTTCCTTCGACTTCTTGGGCTTGGTCGAGGTCGCCACGGCCGTGCCCTTCGAGGTTTTCGCCGGCTTCCCTTTCGCGGTGGTTGGCTTCTCGTCTTTGCCGCCGAGCAGTCCCAACCCGAGAACGACTCCCACGATGACCAGGAGCAAGACACCGCCGGCCGCTGCGCCGATCAGGAAGCGGCGGTCGACCTTTCGCGGTTTGCGTTGGGTTTCTTTCTCGTCGTCCTCTTCCTCGTCCTCGTCCTCGTCTTCCTCCTCAACTGCCTGGGGTACCGGGGCGGGGGCGGGCTTTTTGGGAGCCGGCTTGGCCGGCGCGATCGAAGGCGCGGGGCCGAGATCCAGCCCAAGGCCCAGGCCACCAGCTTCCTCAGCGGGCTTCTCGCCGGAGAGGCTCAGCGCGAAGTCGGGCACCGGTTCCGGAGCGGGAGCCGGAGGCGCTGGGGCGGGTTTGGGCGGAGGCGTCGGCTTGGGGGCGACGGGTGTTTTGGCGGGAGCCGGACGTTCGGCGGGCGCTGCGGCCAGGTTGAGATTCAGGCCAAGATTGAGGGCGTCGTCCGCCGGTTTCTCACCACCGAGACTGAGCCCGAAATCGAGGGGAGCGGGCTCCGGCGCCGGCTTCGGCGGTGCCGCGGGCTTGACCGGTGCGGGCTTTGGGGGCGCCGGAACGACGGGGGCTGGCGCTGGCTCAGGTGCCTTGGCCGCGGGTGCAGCCTTCTTCGGCGGCGGCGCGGTATCGAGTCCGAGGTTGAGCCCGAGGTTCAAGCCGCCTTCGGCCGGTTTTTCGTCGCCACCGACGCCGAACGCGAAATCCGGCGGCAACGCTGGGGTTTCCTCGGGCGCGGGTTTGGAAGGAGGCGGCGCGGGCTTGGCGGCAGGAGGCTTGGCCGGTGGAGGCTGTGGTGCGGCCGGTTGCTCGACTTTGGCCGGCGCGGGGGCCTTGGGTGGGGGTGCAGCTTTCTTCGGTGGAGGCGCGGTATCGAGACCAAGGTTGAGGCCAAGGTTCAGCGCGTCGTCGGCCGGTTTTTCAACGCCCCCAACGCCAAACGCGAAATCGGGCGGCAACGCCGGGCTTTCCTCCGGCGAGGGTTTGGGTGGAGGCGGCGCGGGTTTCGCAGCGGCGGGCTTGGGCGGAGGAGCGGGTTGAGGGGCCGGTGGTTCGGCTTTGGGCGGCGCGGGGGCCTTGGCCGGCGCGGGGGCGGCCGGGGCGGACTCACCACCGAAGTCGAGCGCGATTCCCAGATCGATGCCGCCCGCCGCAGGCTTGGGCGGTTCGGCGGCGGCCGGTGGTGACGGCTTGACGGGCGCGGGCTTGGGCGTGGCGGCAGGTTCTGCTTTCGGCGCCGGAGCTGCCTTCGCGGCTGGGGTCGATTCGCCTCCGAGGTCGAGCGCAATGCCCAGGTCGAACCCGGCCGCGGCGGGTTGCGCTGGCTCACCGCCGAAGTTGATGCCCAGGTCAAGGCCGGGGCTCGGTTCCGCAGCCGAGGTCGGAGAAGGCGGCGGGGTCGGCTCGATATGGCCCGAGATCTTCGTCGGAGCCGCCGACGGGATAGCGCGCACGCTGCTGACCTCGTCGCGCGACGCGTTGGAGCTGAATTCCAGACCCTCAACGTAAGGCTCGAGTGCGTGCGCGACGTCCTTCGGGCTCTGGTACCGGTCTTCCGGCTGCTTGGACATCATCTTCCTGACGACTTCGACCAGCCCCTCCGGGATCCCGGGGACGATTCCCAAAAGCGAGTCGGGCTCGATCGACTGGTGGTGGAAGAGCTTCTCGGGCAGGCTCGGACTGGGGAACGGGACCCGTCCCGCGAGCATGTGGTACAGGCTGCAACCGAGCGAGTAGATATCGCTCCTCGTATCGACCGAGTGGGAATGCCGGGCCTGTTCGGGCGAGACGTAGTCGAACGTGCCCACCGTGGCGCCGTCGCGTGTGACTTGATCGTTTTCCGCCAGGTCGATCGCGAGTCCGAGGTCGGTCAGCTTGGCGACGGTGTCTTTCGTGACGAGGATGTTGTACGGGTTCACATCGCGGTGGATCAGCCCTTTCAACTGGGCGTGTTCCAGTCCGAGTGCGACCTGTCGGATCAACTTCGCGGCGATGCCGTAAGGGATCGGCCCGTTATCGGCGATCATGCTGCCGATGTTCTTGCCCTCGATGAACTCCATCACGAGGTAGCACTTGCCGTTGGCCTCGCCCTCGTCGTAGATGCGAACGAGGTTTTCGTGCTGGAGCTGGGCACCGACGCGTGCCTCGCGCTGAAAGCGTGCGATGGCGCGCGGGTTGTTGACGCGTTCGGGCGAGAGGATCTTGAGGGCCACCTGGCGGTTGAGGCGCGTATCCTTGGCGAGATAGACGCGTCCCATACCCCCCTGCCCGATCAGGTCGAGCAGTGTGTAACGGTTGATCTTGAAGCCCGATGATTTCCCCGCCAGGAGTTGCTGGGCCTGCCAGAGCGTGACCATACCGGCGTGCACCGCCTGCCTCGCCAGGCGCCGATCGATCTGGTCGGACACGCGCTTTTCCGGCACGATGGCGTCCCAGCACGCTTGGAGATTGTCGGCGTCGATGAGCCCGCTCTGGAGGGCTGCCTTCCAGAACCGCGACTCCTGAGGTTCAACCATGATGTATCCTGGGGTTCGCCTTCAACATAGGACGGGACAGTCACGACGCTGGGAACGAGGCCGTGGTGCATCCGGCGCAATACCTTTAACGTACAACGCGACAGAGCGCTGAACAAGTCCCCGACGCCGCGCGTGCGGGTGAAGCAGCGTGGACGCCTGATGGCCCCGTTCTGCTGGCCATTGCGGGATGAGCAACGGTGAATTTGGAACAATTCGTGGCTCATCCGGAATGAAAAAGAGGAGTTATGGCGACGAGTCCTAACATGTACGGGATCAAGGGGAGGCCACCGAAGTCGTTGGCGACCGGTGTGCTGACTACGTGTTCTGGCGTCTGCGGGAGTAACGCTTCGGCCCCTGTCGGAGCGCATTGGCATCTACACCGTGTTTCGTTTGGCGAAACAGGAGGAAATTCCTCGTTCCCACGCTCCCGCGTGGGAATGCCGTCTTGCCCGCTCTGCGGGCGCATTTCCCCGGCTCGAAGAGACGCAGAGCGTCGGAGACTGCATTGCCACGGAGGACCGTGGGAACGAGGGAGATTCGCTTCGTTGGGCGGCAAAAATCCACTGTGTCGAGACACATGGTCGGAGCGGCTGTGGTGGGTTGGTTTTGCAGTGGCCGTTCGTTGATTCTCGCGCAGAGGAGTCCTTCCCGAAGGACCGATCCCATGAAAAAGCTGATCAACCGTCCTGACCGGGTCGTGGAGGAGATGATCGAGGGCCTGGTTGCGCTCAACCCGGCGATCGAGCGTTTGGCGGGACGAACCGTCGTGGTGCGTGCCGATCGGGAGGGGGTGCGGGGCCGGCAGGTGGCCTTGATCTCCGGAGGGGGAAGCGGGCACGAGCCCGCACACGCGGGCTACGTGGGTCGAGGGATGCTGAGCGCGGCGGTGGCGGGGGATGTGTTCACCTCGCCCAGTCCCGATGCGGTGCTGGCCGCGCTGCGGGCGGTGACGGGTCCGCACGGTGCGCTCCTGATCGTCAAGAACTACACGGGGGATCGCCTGAACTTCGGGCTGGCCGCCGAACGTGCTCGGGTTGAAGGCTTGAAGGTCGAGACGGTGATCGTCGCCGACGACGTCGCGCTCGCGCGCTCGACCGATAACGCAGGGCGCCGGGGGATCGCGGGGACCGTCATGGTCCACAAGATCGCCGGCGCGGCCGCTGAGGCGGGCGCGAGCCTGGACGATGTCGCGAGCGCGGCCCGCGCGGCGGCGGACGCGGTGCGCACGATGGGGGTCGCGCTGACGCCTTGCACGGTTCCGGCGGCCGGTCGCCCCGGCTTCTCGCTCGCCGACGACGAGGTCGAGCTCGGCCTGGGCATCCACGGCGAGCCCGGCGTGCGCCGCGGACCGCTCGAACCGGCAGATGTTCTGGTGGATCATTTGCTTGGCGCCATCCTCGACGATGCTCGACCCGCGTCGGCTGCTCGCGTGGCTCTTCTGGTGAACAACCTGGGATCGACGCCTCCCATGGAGATGGCCATCGTGGCCCGACACGCCCTCTCGGTGCTACACGCGCGAGGGCTGATTGTCGAGCGCGCGTATACCGGCACGTTCCTGTCGGCGCTGGAGATGGCTGGTGTTTCCATCAGCCTCTTGCTTCTCGACGAGGCTCGGCTCGCACTCCTCGACGCACCGACGAGCGCCTGGGCGTGGCAGGGCGCCGCGGTGTGTCCGAGGGTTCCCGAGGCGGCCCAGGCGGCCACTCCCCTGCCCTCCTCGTCCCTGCCCAAGCCTCCGCAAACGCCGGGCGGCCGGAGACTCCAGACGATCCTCGCGGCGGTGGCCTCGGCATTCGAGGACGAGCATCTGCCCGCGCTCGACGACCCGGCCCACACGCTGGCCGATCTCGATCGGCTCGTGGGCGATGGCGACATCAACATCACGCTCAACCGGGGCGCCCGCGCCCTGCACGCCGCGCTTCCGGCGTTGCCTCTCGACGACCCCGCCGCCACACTGGATGCGGTTGGCCTGACGCTGGAACAGGCGATGGGCGGGAGTTCGGGAGCCCTCTACGGGGTCTTCTTCCTCCGCGCCGCGGCTCGCCTACGGACCGGTTCGCCCGCTGATCCGGCCACCTGGGCCGATGCCTTTGAAGCGGGTTGTCAGGGAATCAGCGACCTGGGAGGTGCGCAGCTTGGTGACCGAACCATGCTCGACGCCTTGATTCCGGCTTCGCGGGCATTTCGCGAGAACCTCGACGCTCGCGCTGCAGCGGACGCCGCCGCCTCGGGCGCGCGGCACACGGCCGAGCTGAGCCCCCGCCGGGGGCGTTCGAGCTACCTCGCCGACCGGGCGCGCGGACTGCAGGATCCCGGCGCGGTCGCCGTTGCGCTGTGGCTCCGTGTTATCGCGTCGCTGTGATCGGCGAGGACCTTCAAAGGCCCTAACAAAAGGGGGACAGGCACCTCGAAGACTCGGAGCCAGTCCCCGTTTTGTTAGGATCTCTCAGCGTTCCCGTTGGATGCCACATCAGCCCTTCCGCCGACGCTTGTTCCACCGCGCTTCAGGTCCCCAAGGATTGGGGAATGATGGCGGGACGAATTCGCCCTCTTCTGCGTCTGGCGGCAGCGAGGGGAAAGAACTAGCGACGCGCATAAGACGCACAAAATAATGGATCGAGAACCCCGTTGTGATGACGCCGATGAGCATCCCAGTTCCAAGATCAACGGAACGCACAATCCAATGGATCACCACACCCTGGAGGAACCCAAAGAAAAGGATGAGCCCATTAACCGCGGAGAAGGCGATTAGCCAAACAAGCGGTGCTTTCAGCATGACACAGTTTCCGAAATTGTGACAACTCTCTGCTTGATCTCGGTCCGCCGTAACGCCGCCTGCCCGGCGTTCCAGGCCACTATACCACCAGGAAGGTGCAAGGTTCAGGCGCGTGACTTCCGATTCGGCCGGATTCACCAGCGGTCGCCACTCGTTCCGGCCACCCCCTTCGCGACGCGAACGCGCGACAGTAATCCGCCGCCAACGACGAAGAACGCGAGCAACGCGCCCACCGCATGATGACTGGATCCCGTCGTCGCGACCACCACGGCGAAGATTCCTGGTCCGACGGCCCCGGCGATTTTCTCGGCCACAGCAAACAGGCCGAAGTATGCTGAGGCGTCCGAAGGGGGCACCAGGCGTGCGAATAACGAACGGCTCAGGGCCTGACACCCCCCACGGACCATCGCCACGAGAAGGGCGATCAACACAAACTGGGTCAAAGTGGTCAGAAAGAACCCGATGATGCTCGCGAGACCATACGCTGTCAGCGCGATGAGGATCGACGCCTTGGCGCCGATCCGATCGGCGAGCATTCCGAACAGAATGGCAAAAGGGATGCCCACGAACTGAACCAGGAGAATCGTCGTGAGCAGGCCGGCGTCGCTCAGCCCTACGTCCTTACCGAACATCGCCGCCATCTTCTGGATCGTCTCGACCCCGGCCTGATAGACCAGGAACGCGATGAGCATGAGTGCCGCCTGCCGATGATAGAAGACGTTGGCCATCAGCGCTCGCGTTCGCTGCAATGTGTTAGCCAACCTGCCGCGTTCCGAACGTCGCCGATCGGCAGCCGGCTCGCGAACCTGCACGAAAAGCGGAATTGCGAACGCGAGCCACCACGCGGCGACCGTGAGAAACACCCATCGAACCGGAGCGGCCGGATCCGAGCCGTATAAGGAATGTCCGAACCCTTTTGCCAGGGCGAGCCATCCCAGTTCGAGCCCCAGGAGGATCCCACCCCCCAGATATCCGAGCGCGTGCCCAATGGTCGAGACGCGGTCGACTTCGTCCTGACGCGCGACGTGGGGGAGCAGGGAGTCGTAAAAGACGAGGCTGCCGCTGGCGCCGATGTAGGCAACGACGAATGCAACCGTGGCCAGCGTCAGGTCGCCACGACGAATCAGTGCCATGCTCGCGGTTGCCAGCACGCCAGCCGTGAGGCAGAGCGCGAGCATTGTTTTGCGGGCGGCGATTCGATCGGCGAGCGTGCCAAGAAGAGGCGCCGCGACCGCGACCACCGTGACGCTCAAGGCCGTGGCGGTGGCGAACCGGACGGTCGCCGAGCCTTCGGGCAGCTCCGCCCCGGCAACGTCGTGAAAGTAGATGGGAAAAATTGCGGTCAGGATGACCGTCTGCCAACCGCAGACCGCCCAGTCGTAGAGGACCCACGCGCGCAGTTCGGGCCGGCCGAGGGCCAGTGCCTCGAGCCAGCCTCGCGTTGCGTGCCCCGTACCGGGCCTATCCATTTTGGATCATCACCTCACCGGTATCGCCGTCGACCGAGAGATGGGTACCGTCGCGCACGGTCTGAAGGAGATCGGGAATATTGGCCACCGCAGGCAGTCCGTACTCGCGCGCGACGATCGCCCCGTGGGAGAGGTAACCGCCGACCTCCGCAACGACAGCAGAGGCCCGGAGGAACAACGGTGTCCAGCCCGGGTCGGTCGATGGGGCGATGAGGACGTCGCCGGGCTGGAGGCGGTCCCCCTCCGTCGGATCTCGCAAAACTCGCGCCGTTCCCTCGGCCCGGCCGGCGGACACGCCCATGCCGACCAGGTGAGTTCGCCCGCGCTTCGGCCGTCGGCGCGCCTGGAGTTGATCCGTGTGTGGCGATCGGTGCGAGGGATCGGACCCGTCCTGCACGATGACATCCGGCGGCGTCTCCGCCGACCATTCGACGGCCTGGGCTTGGCGCATGGCGACGATCGCTCGAGCACCTTTGCCGTCCCACTCACCCCTCAGGAAGGTTTCCAACTCTTCAACAGCCAGATGAAATACGTCGGTCGGCTCAGCAAGCGCCCCCGCCCGGGTCAGGCGCCGGCCGATCTCCAGGGCGATCGCCCGGAGCGGCTCCAGCGGCGCGACCAGGGCCGATTTGCCCGCTTCGCGTAACGCCGCCATCCGCCTCGCCTGATGGGCCAGCACGCGCACGACCGGCCGCAACCAGCGCGTGCACTGAGCCAACTCCATTTCGGCTTCGCGACGCGTGTTGTGCCCTTGCACGCGTGCCGATTCGACGTGTGGCGCATTCAGAAGGAGCCGAACCTGCTGAATCAGAAAGGAAGGGTCTTCGTTCCAGCGGGGATTCGCGATGTCCACCTCACAAACACCTCGGTGGCCGAATTCTCCGAGGAATCGCTCGAAACCTGCGCGGAAGGGAGAGTCGGCAGGAAGCTTTTGCCAGTCCTGCGACACCTGCTCGCCTTGGGTGAGCCACGCCATCGCATCGGCATCGTTGCGAGCAACCTCGGCCAGCTCCACCAGGCGGTAGCCATGTTCGGCGCTCGTGACCTGGCCCGTGCCCGCCATCAAGCCCGCCGCCAACGCCCGGCCTCGCCCCGGTTTCAACCGTTCGAGCAGGTCATCGAGGAGCATCTGCCAGATGCCGCCTGTGTCGGTCAGCTCAAATCGGGCGCAATAGCTCATCAACGCGTCTGAGGTCCGCTCCAAACACTTGAGCAACTCGTCGTCGGAACACCGCTCGGGATCC
Organism: Singulisphaera sp.; assembly: GCA_027451445.1. GTDB lineage: Bacteria > Planctomycetota > Planctomycetia > Isosphaerales > Isosphaeraceae > DAIDJG01. Next base: position 3,562 of record DAIDJG010000168.1, on the reverse strand, counting down.
TGGGATTTCAAGTCCCTGGTGAACGCGAGGAGCCGCCGGATATCGCGGGGAAACGTGCGGCCGAATGGGATCAGAACGGCGGCGATTTTCAGGTTGGCCCAGAGACGAGCGCGGCCGTTCCGTCCGCGGAAGGGTGACCCTGGTGGGACGGTGATTTCGGGCTGATGTCCCCCAAGAGCGCGGTTGGTCTCGGAGGGGGATATGCCCAGGGCCTCGTAGTAAGCCCACTGAAGGCTCGACAGGTCGAAGTACGCTCGCCCCGAAAACCGGCGCGTTGGCTCCAGACCCGCGGGCGGCGGTGCGCCGACGGACTCGACGGTGCTGAAGAGCAGCGGCCAGAGCGCACTTCGGATGAGGCTCCAGGCCAGCGTGCTAACGACGCCGGGCAACGAGTCCTTGATATTCGCGTTGGACCAGATCACGGGCTGGTCGGCGAGTGCCGGGTACGCTGGTCGTGGAACGCCCGTTGCGGGTCGGGCCTGGAGCAACCAGAACTGACGTCCGTCATGCGCCCACTCGATGTCCTGCGGATTTTGGCCCTTACCCAGGGCCCACTGCACACGAATGCACAAGCGCGTCAGTTCGGCGGCCTGGTCGTCAGTCAAGATCCGATCGGAGTGGCTCGACCGGCCGACCACCGCCGCGCGGCCGGGCGCGACCGCCATCGCGATGTCTTCCGGACGGACGTCACCGCCGACGACCCCGGCGGTCTCCCGAGCTGCGTTCAGGGCGACTCGATCGCGCCGGCCTGTGCGGGGATCGCAGGTGAAGCCCACCCCGTTCGGTCCTTCGACCATCGCGCAGACGACCACCGCGCACGCCACGGCGTCGTCCGCGAGGCTCAACCGCCGGCGATACGCCAAGGCCCTGGGCGTCCACAGCGACGCATAGCACTCCAGGATCGCCGACGCCAAGGCTTCGAGACCCACAACGCCCAGCACGCTGGAGTGAACGCCCGCGAACGAGTGGAATTCGCCGTCCTCGGCCGTCGCGCTCGACCGAACGGCGAGCGGGACGTCGGCCAGGCGCGAATCCGTCAAGAAACACCCGAGATCGGAAAGCACCCGTTCGGGCAGTCTGCTCGCCTCGATCGCTCGACGTAGGGCATCGAACGCATCGGCAACAGACGGCTGCGCGGCATCCTCGGCACTCACCGTCTCGAGCCGTCTTCGAGCGTGAAGGAACGCTGGCTCGGCCATGAGCCGAGTGTAGACCTTGGCAATCACCACGCCGCCACGGGGAATCGAGAACCCAAACTGGTCCAGCCGGCCCAGGTTCCAACCCTTGCCTCCGGAGATCGCGGGTCCGGCCGCTGAAGCCTGAGACCAATTGAGGACCGATGGCGCATACCCAGCATTGTCGGTCCGTGGTCCACACCAATCCCAGTCATTTGGTCGTGAGCGCAACATGTTCACCGCGACGCAACATCGCCTCCAGGTACTGGCGCCGTTCCCTGGGCGACTACTGCAAGATTTGCGCCCGGTTCACTCGTCCGGCTTTTGAAGGACCGAGGAACACCATGACTCCCGTGATCCGCTCCACAACACGTCCGGGGTAAAGACCCTTAGAAAAAAATGCACTGGACTCATCGAATTGTCAGGGTATGATTGTATTCTCGGGCGATCTACGACGGCCGTTCGGGTGGTCAAAGGCGATCCATAACGAGCTTCACGGAAGGTTCTTTCCCTTGTCATCAATCCAGGCCCCTTCGGCGCTCCTCGACGCGAGCGTCGGTTCCTCGACCACGCCCGTGTTGGAGCGTGCGCGCCGGCGCGCATTCTGGGCGCTGCTGCTCCTCGGTTGTGCCTTCGTGCCGCTCGCTACGACGGCAAACCGGCCCGAATCGAACGTCGTTGATCAACGCTCTTCAGCGTGGCTGTCTGCGCACCGTGCGGAATGGCCCGCGGTGACGACTCTGGCGCACGGAGTGACCCGTGTGGGCAACCCCGAAGTTGCCGTTCCCCTGGTCGGCATCGCGGCGCTGACGCTTTGGTGCCTCCACAGGCGCGGGGTCCCGGGGATCAGCGCGGGCGAGGCGGCGTTCTGGGTGGCGGTTCCTCTCACCGGCTACCTTTTGGACGGCGTCCTGAAGGGCTCGTATCAGCGCCAGCGGCCGCCGATTTCGTTGCGATTGGTCGTCGAGACGACCTACAGCTTCCCCAGCGGTCACAGCGTGTTCGCAGCGATCTTATTCGGTCTCGCGGCCATTCTCTTCGTTCGGTTCCTCGGCGGCGTCCGTGCCTGGAAGCGGAGGGGCATCGCCGCTGTTGTCGTGACGCCAGCGCTCTTCATCGCCGCCAGCCGGGTCTGGCTGGGAGTCCATTACCCGACCGACGTGCTGGGCGGACTCCTGCTGGGGTCGGCCTGGCTGATCGCGGCATGCCTCATCCGTTTCGGCCGGCCTGGCCGACTCACCAACCCGTCGGAAACGGCCGTTTGATCGTCTTCGGCTGAACAAGGCCCATAGATGATGTCTGAGCCGCGCTACCCCCGCGAACGCACGTCGTCTCGCCGATCTTTAGCGCGGGTGAGCCTGGTGCGCCGTTTCACCCGCGATTGCACATTGCCTGATTCCGTAACGGTTTTGCAATTTTTGCGGAATGTGCTGAAAAACTGGATTGCGGCCGTTCGGCTGACGATGACGTGAGATGGGTGTCCGCCATTCGAGCGGCGGCGTGCGGGAGCCTACAGTCTTTGCAATCGTTTCACGTTGTCGACCCGCCAAGATCCGAGCGAGCGTTCGGATGATCTCCATGCCGGCTGCGGGTTCGACGATCGCGAGCGCTCTGCTGTGCCTGGTCCTTGCCGCCTCGTGCGGATCCACGCTGGCGCAGGCCGTTCCGTCACGCCCTCCGGCCACACCCTCGGCAGCCATACCGTCGCCGACCGCCAACGAACGCTCGCCGGATGCCGGAAGAAACCTGGCCGAACCGTCGATGTCCCGAGGTGCGGCCGACCTGGGGAGTCCAGGGGCCGGCGGTCCCTCGGAGCCGAGGTCGGCTGAGACCGTGCCGACCGAAACTCAGTCCGCAGCGACCCCACCGGCAGAAGTCACGAACTGGCTGACGCGCTGCCTGGGCATCGAGGACTGCCCGGTCAAGTTCCACGGCTGGATCCAGAACAGCTATACCGGCAACACGAACGGTACGCCTCGAAACGACAGCAATTTCAGCGTTTTCCCCAATCACCTGGCCAACCGCTGGCAGGGCAACCAGTACTACTTCATCCTTGAGAAGCCGCTCGCGAGCAGCGACACGGTCGACGTCGGTTTCCGCGTTGATACCCTGCTCGGCAACGACTGGCAGTTCACGAAGGATTGGGGCCTCTTCGATCGTGCGTTCGTCCCCAATTCGTTCGCCGGCGTCGACTTTCCACAGCTCTACGTTGAGTCGCACGTCCCCGTCTTGACTTCAGGCGGCCTCGACCTCCGCTTCGGCCGGTATTATTCGCCGTCGGGGTTCGAGTCGGTCATGGCCGTCAAACGGCCGCTGCTCTCGGTGCCCTACATGTTCAACTTCTCTCCGTTCACATACCTCGGGTTCCAGTCGACCCTGCACGTGAA
>DAIDJG010000167.1 GCA_027451445.1 Singulisphaera sp. | reverse complement strand
CACAATGAGTTCGGCGATATAATCCCCGCTCCATATTTGCGACATAGACGGAAGCACACTAAGTGCGTTTCGTCGTAAGCCCTTGGCAGAAAGAGAGTTGGAAATTCAACGATATTCAGAGCGCGACCTGCGGAAAGTAGGCTCCTTGAGTGGCATAACTGAAAATATCTGTCATGCTCCCGCGACGGCCATCGACCGCGACCGATACATGATCAACGTCGCAACCCCAGTCGGCGCCATTATATCTCGGTGAATGCACATAGGCCAGCTTGATCAAGCAGGGTACGGAGGATGTAGCAAAATGATCGGGCAACGGAACCGGCGCTTCGACGGACTGGTCCCAGCGATGTATGTCCAGAAAATCGTGAACACCCGACGAGCACCAGTCGCTCGTTTCATAGAGTTGGTACGTGTAGACAAAGACTCCGATTGGGTTGGGGCCCACGACGAAGCTCATAATCAGGGCAACGAGCGCCACGAAGAGCATCGCGGACTTGATCGTGATACGGAACCGGGGGATGAGCCGTTGAACGATCATCATCGTCGGAGTTTAGCCGTCGATCCCACAGTGACGCAAGGCGCCGCACGGTGGACGCGGGCTGCGGTTCCCCGACAATCCTCCGAGCTTCGCCGCCCCTTGACGGATCCCGGCGTGGAATCGCGAATTCTGGCCGCGCATGAAACCGTCGCGGTTCATGGGTACAGGAATATGCCGACTTACCGATGGGACTTCTTCGCGGCTTTCGGCTTTGCGGGCTTGGTGCCTTCGGGAATCATCGCTCGAGCGGCTCCAGCGAGCGCTCCCATGGCGGCGTCGGGTGCGATCTCACGCAACACCTTGCCGGTGGAAGCCGGCTTGCGTCGTCCCTTTGCTTCGGTTTCGTTGACGGACTCCGCCGCGGCCTTCACCGCGCCCACCACGGCACCGGCGGCCATCGTGTCGAGAGCCTGCGCCGCCTGGACGGCCGCGCCCTTGGCCACACGCGCGGCCGTGCTCTTTTTAGCCGCCGTTTTCCTGGCCGGCTTGGTCTTTTTGTCACTCTTGGCGACGGCCTCGTCCGTCTTCTTCGGTTTGGCCGCCGGCTTCTTCACGCTCGGCGTCGCGGAGTGCTTCTTTTTCGCGCTTGGTGTCGTCGCGGATTTCCCCGGCATCGATTCGTCTCCGTCGCTAGGATGTTGAGGTTCGATCAGGGCGCCCAGATGCGCCCCGAGCGCGGCTCGAGTTTCCGCAATCGCCTCCCGGAGTTGGGAAGGCGACTTCACGGCTTCGTCGTTTCCCTGACCCACTGGAGATCTTCCTTAAGCGTTGCCAGCGTCTCGTACGGAATGAAACTCACCTCGGAAAGACGACGTGTCCCCGACGCCATGAGCCCAACGCCCAAAACGCCGAGTACGCCGCTTACGAGGCCGTAGCATCCCCAGAGTGGCAGACGCGTCGCACGGTGCAAGCCATGAACGAGCGTCAGAGAGCCGAGCAGCCCGCTGGCAAGGGCAAGCCCGGCCCCTGTTCCAACACTCGCCAGGCCGGGCGCCGCCTGGTGGGCCGACTGTCGGAGTTCGCTCCGTAGCAAATCGCCGTGGAGTTGAATCAGTCGTTCTGCGTCGTGGGCGACCGGTCCGAGTCGCTCCAGAAAGGATTCTTGCTGTGCCAAGGTCTCGCCCTCTCAATGACTTAGAGGTTGAGCGCCTCGGGCTGCAAGTGGTGTGCCAAATGCGCTGCGCGAGCGCAGTCTGGGTCGTCCCCATGAGTGAAGGGGAAACCCTGTGAGGTCGAGGATTCTGCTTGGGAGCATATGACGCCAACGCGGACTCTGACCGGGCATGAAATCGCGGCAGTTTGCGAGGACGGCGTTGTTTTTCCGGTTCCTCATCTCGCTGTGTCAGACGCAACAAGGTCCTTGGAATTTGCTCAAGTGTCCTCTATTGAGTGCGTGGTCCGTTTCCACCGCTTCCCAAGTCACTTGAACTGGTGCCGCGCATCGTGGCGAAGTCGGGACTAGGTTTGAGATAGCACTCGGCGGTATACGCCGTTCGTGATCCGCCTCACCGTTGCGCGCGTTACGAGCTTCGGGTCCGACGCCGCGGGCATCGCTTCGCTCCGAGTGCAAGGGCTGCGGGTTTTCGTGCGCGCGTGATGCATGCGCCCCGGGTTGGATCTGTCCGAACTTCGTCGGTTCTCGGGTTCAGGGGAAGCGGAACAATGCGATTCGTTCAGCGTGGCGGATGGCCCTTATGGTTATTGGTCGCTGTGTCGGGATTGTTCGCGGCCCAGGAACGACCCTTGGCCGCTGCCGAGAACACCGAGACCGCGAAGCCGGTGTCACTCCTGGATCGGCGCACGCGTCTGGTCGAGACACTCGCGATCGCACCCGACGGGAAGACCGTCGCGACGTCGGAATGCGGCGACAAGGTCAAGGTCTGGGACCTGGCGTCGGGACAGCCTCTTTTCACCCTGGAGGGAGGCGGAAGCGTTGAGCGGCTCGCGTACAGCCGCGACGGCAGCATGATCGCTTCGTCGGTGGGCAACCCGTTTGTGAAGGTGTGGAAGGCGAACCGAGGTACGGAAATACGCACCATCAAGGTTGAATACACCGTCCCCGCGCCGTTCCCCGTGACGTGCATGACGTTTAGCCCCGATAACCGAACGGTCATCACCGGCGGCCCGGGGCCGATCAAGATCTGGGAGATCGCCACCGGCCACGAAGTGGGTGCCCTCGATCCCGGATTGGCGAAGGACGGCAAGACGCTGCTCTCGAATGCGCTGGCGATCAGCTCTGATGGCAAGACGCTGTACGGGGGCTACTTTGACGGGTCGGTCCGAATTTGGGATCTCGAGACGAAAACCGTCCGCACCACGCTCCCCGCGTGGGGGTGGGGGAAGATGACGAATTCGCTTGTCCTCTCTCCCGACGAGAAGACTCTCGCCTGTGCGCTGGGAGACTTTTCGATCGTGATCTATGACCTGACCACGAACAAGGTGCGCGCCCGGCTGCCGGGCAGTCGGACGCAGGCCTGGACCCTGGCGTTCTCGCCCGACGGCCGGGTGCTGGCGGCCGGATGTCAGGACGGCAAGATCCGCATGTGGGACATGGCCACGGGCAAGCCGCGGGGCGCGTTCCCCGCGCATAAGGACTCGCGAGTTCACGGCGTGGCCTTCACTCCCGACGGCAAGATTCTCGCCTCGGCCGCCGGCAACCTCACGACATGGGGCGAGTTCAAGGTTTGGAACGTGTCCGCCTATACCCAGCCGCTCGTCGCCAAGTGACTCCGTCAAACGAGGCGCCGGGGAACGAGGATCGCACCGCTCCCGGATAGGAATTGGTGTCGCTGGGGTTCCATGGACTATTCCATGAACCGCTCGACTCGATCGCTGACCGCCTCGACTTCCGCTGCCCGCCACGGTCGTCGGGTCGATGAAATCGTCCGTGAACTCGAAGCGGCCCGGGGTGACCGGGCACGAGCCTACGAAAATACCGAGGGCGCCCCATTTTTTCCTTGAACACTTGGAGCTGACGGGCGTACACTGAGTGGCTAAGGTTCAGGTCGGCCCGTTTGCGTCCGCCAACTCACTCCGGGTTGGTCGGTGGGAAGAAGTAGTGAAGGGTGGGTGCACCATGTCGCCAACACTTCTCAGCAAGGCCCGTTCCTCCTCTTCAGTCCATTGCACCACGCATGGGTCGGTCTGGCTCACGTCAGGCGGGGAAACCACGAATCGCCCTCTAATCGTGTTACGGGGCGTCGATGGCCATATTAACCCTGAAACTTCGACGATCGCCGTTCGAACAACGGAACCGTACGAGATCGGGAGTTTCCTCTCAGGGCAACCCTCAGAGAGTATATTTCGGATATTTCGTAAATCTCGGAACGTCTTTGTCGAAGCGTTTTGCGCATGCTTGTGCGCGGTGCGCAACTCGGGTAACGCTCTCTGCCTCTAATCTTGGACTGATTCGTGCCAACCCTACTGCCCAAGAACTGGGCATCAAATGGCGAATGATTCCGAAGTCTTCACTTTCGTCGACATCGCTTATCGGAAATTCGGAAATTCGGAACCCCTTGAAAACTAAGGGGTCTTCGATTCCGAATAGCGGCTTCGGTACCATGAGAAAAGCCCGAGAACAGGGCCACGGATGAAACACGGATGAAACACGGATAAGAGATCCTTTGAGTTTTAAATCCGTGTTTCATCCGTGGCCAAACTCTCCTCCCTCGTCAGAGGCCGATCGTCTGACGGGTCCACAATCTGAGGGTCCACGGGAATGGCCAAGCGGCAACGTAGCGAAGGAGAGGCGGCACCGGCCCCAGTGGCGCAGGACGGCGCGGCGCCGGTGTTGCGACCCTCGGCCGAGATGTTGTACGAGGCGGAGCTGCGGGCGCTGGCCGAAGCCGATACGGGGCCTCGGCCGCCGGGATGGAAGTTGTCGCCCCGGGCCATAAGGACGTTTATCTGCGGTGGGAAGAAGCCGGACGTCGGCCGCAAGTTCTTTGGCGACGACGTGCTGGTCGAACGGGCGATTATCGGGCTGAGCAGCAACCGAGGGCTAATGCTCGTCGGTGAGCCGGGGACGGCGAAGTCGATGCTGTCCGAGCTGCTCGCGGCGGCAATCTCGGGGACGTCGGTCAACGCGATCCAGGGGAGCGCGGGGACGACCGAGGACAATATCAAGTATTCGTGGAACTACGCATTGCTGCTGGCCGAAGGGCCGACCCAGCGCGCCCTGGTGGCCTCGCCGCTGTACGTGGCGATGCGCGACGGGTTGCTCGTGCGGTTCGAGGAGATCACACGCTGTCCGCCGGAGATCCAGGATACGTTGGTGAGTGTCCTGTCCGAGAAGGTCATGATCATTCCGGAGCTCGACGGGGCCGAGCGGGTCCTGCACGCGAAGCCGGGGTTCAACGTGATCGCGACGGCGAATATCCGGGACCGCGGGGTCCACGAGATGTCGAGCGCGTTGAAGCGACGGTTCAATTTCGAGACGGTGCACCCGATTCGAGAGCTGAAGCAGGAAATCGACCTGGTGAGCCGCGAGTGCGACCGGCTCTTGCGCGAGTCACAGGCGCCAGCGACGGTCGAGCGGTCGGTGGTGGAACTGCTCGTGACGGTGTTCCACGACCTGCGCGAGGGGGTCTCGTCCGAGGGGATCCAGCTCGAGAAGCCGAGTACGGTGATGTCGACGGCGGAGGCGGTGTCGGTGAGCATGGCGGCGGGTCTGGATGCCTACTACTACGGCGACGGGCGGCTCAACCCGGGACACGTCGCGAGGCATCTCGCGGGAGCGGTGCTCAAGGATAATCCAGACGACCTGAAGAAGCTCCGGCAGTACTTCGACGTCGTTGTGAAACAGCGAAGCCAGAAGGAGGGAGGGCTGTGGACCGAGCTGCTCGAGGCCCGCAAGAGCCTTCCTTGAACGTGGACGTCGACCTCGACGCCCGCGTGATCTATTTCCCGGTCCGGCATCACAGCCCGGCGTGCGCCTGGCACGTCGATCGGTTGATCCGGGAGCGCCGGCCTGAGGCGGTGTTGATCGAAGGTCCGCGCGATGCGAGCTTCCTGATCCCGCTGTTGACGCATCCGAAGACCCGGCTTCCCGTCGCGGTTTTCACGACGTTCGTCCAGCGGATTGAAGGCGACATCGGGCCGATCCGGCATTCGGCCTATTATCCGCTCTGCGACTACTCGCCCGAGCTGGCTGCGATCCGCGCGGCGGCGGCCGTCGGGGCAAGGGCGCGGTTCGTCGATTTGACGTTTCCGGAGATGGTGCTCGCGGGCCGGGAGCATGGCGGGTCGAAACCGTTGAGCCTGCTCGAGGATCACTATCTCGCCCACAGCCGGCTCTTGCGCGAAACCTGCGAGCGCACCGGGGCACGCGATCCCGACGACTTGTGGGATCACCTTTACGAAGTGGATTACGAGCAGCGAGACACGGCGACGTTCATGCGCGACGTGCTCGCGTATTGCGCTCTCGCCCGGCGCGACTACACGCCGGAGATGCTCGCGGCCGAGGGATGCGACACGCGCGAGGCGGCGATGGCTGCGGCGGTGGAGGAGGAGAAGGGTCGCGTCGTGGTGGTGACCGGGGGATTCCACACGTTGGCCTTGCCGACGACTTCCCCTGCCCTGCCTCGGCCGGTGAAGGTGGCGCCGGCGGATGCGCTGGTTGCGTTGATGCGGTACGGGTTCGAGCAGCTCGACAGGCTCAACGGGTACGCCAGCGGCATGCCGGCGCCGGAGTTCTACCAGCGTCGCTGGGAGGGGAAGGACGCCGCCTCGCTCGTGGTCGAGCTGGCGCGTGCGTGCCGCAAGCGGTGGTCGGGGGCGTCGTCGGCCGAGGCGATCGCGGCGCTGGAGCAGTCGCGGCGGCTCGCGCAACTCCGGGGGCACGCGAAACCTTCGCGCGAAGATGTGATGGACGGCGTGCGCTCGGTCTTCATCAAAGGGGCCGCGGACGTCGAGGGAGTCGCGATCCTGGCGCAGGCGCGCAAGCTGCTCGCGGGCGACCGGATTGGCGATGTCCCCCCGGAGGCCGGGGTACCGCCGATCGTCGAGGACTTTCGGCGCACGGCTACGCGGCTCAAGATCGACGTCGAGCGCATCGAGGCGCGCGAGGTGAAGCTCGATCTCTACCGCAAGGCCAAGGACCGCGACACAAGCCGGTTCTTCCACCGGCTCAAGTTCCTGGGGGTCCCGTTTGCCGAGTATGTGACCGGTCCCGACTACGTCACGGGCGAGCGGCTGGAGCGGATCCACGAGGTCTGGAAGTACCGCTGGACCCCCGCCGCCGAGTCGAGCCTCATCGAACGCTCGCTCTATGGCTCGACCCTGGAGGAAGCGGCCACCGCGCTGGTGCTGGAGCGGTTCGAGGAAGCCGAGCGCAAAGGACAGGGACGGCGCGCGGACGTCGCGGCGCGGCTGGTGCTGGAGGCCTGCCGGATGGGTCTGCACCGCCAGGCGCATGACCTGATCGCGAGGACCGGCCGGCTCGTCGCCGAGGATGCGTCGTTCGTCTCGCTCGTGGAAGCGGCCGAGCTGCTGCTGGTGCTGCATGTGTCTCGAGAGCCGCTCGAGGCTCATGATCTTGTCGGGCCGGTCGAGCTCGCCGGCGCGGCGTACGACCGCGCGTGCTATCTGCTTCCCGGTCTGGCCGGAACCGCCGAGGCGGATGAGAAACCGGTGCTCGATGCGTTGAACGCACTGGCGCAGGTGGCGCGGACGTTGGGTGATACGCCGAGCCGTCGCGAGCTGCGGTGGGCCCGGCTGCGTGATCTGCTCGCGGTTCCGAGCGGGGCGGCCGCGATCCGAGGTGCGGTGCTGGGGATGCTGTTTGGCGATGGGCAGGCGGAACCGTCGGAGCTGGTCGTCCAGCTTCGCGGTCACTTGCTGAGCCCGAGCGATCGCGGACGCGCGGGTGCCGCCTTTGTGCGGGGCCTGTTGCGTTCGGCGCGGAATGCCTTGTGGGAAGTGCCGGAGCTGCTCGACCCGTTCCAGGAAGTCCTCCGCGACTGGGATGAGGACCATTTCATTCAGGTGTTGCCCGAGCTTCGGCTCGCCTTCTCCGATCTAACACCGCGCGAGTGCGACGTCGTCGCCGACACCATCGCAGCGCGTGCGTGCGTTTCGCCCGGGCGGATGGGCCGGATGGATCTCGCGGGATTCTCCGAGCACGACTTGTTGCAAGCCGTCGAGGTGAATCGGCGCGTTGCGGATTCGTTGCGCAGTGATGGATTGGAGGACTACTTTGCCCGCTGACGAGCGTGATGAGCTTGCGCTGGCGCGCTGGCGGCTCGTGCTGGGCCGGTTCTCGGACCCTGCGCTTGGAGGCTGCCAGGGGCCCTCGGGGCAGTTCCAGGGTCAGGGTCAAGGCCAGGGGCGAGGTGCCGGGGGGCAGGGGCGACCGACGTCCGGCCGAGGGACCGGCGCCGGGGGTGGTCTCGACGGCAAAGGACGTTACGATCGCATGGAGCGCGTGCTCGACTATCTCTACGGTCGCGAATACGGCGGGCGAGGCGTCCGTACGGATCGACAGGGCGGGCCGGGAGAGAGCGTGCTGGCCATTCCGGAGTGGCTGCACGACGTGCGCGAGCTCTTCCCCAAGGAGACGGTCGAGGTCCTCGAACGGCACGCGCTCGAACGGTACGGGATGACGGAGCTCGTGACCGACGAGCAGGTCCTCCAAAAGCTGGAGCCGAACTACGAGCTGCTGAAGGCGGTGTTGTCGTTTCGGCAGTTGATGAGCCCGAAGGTGTTGGAGGTGGCTCGGAAGATCGTCCGGCAGGTTGTCGAGGAGCTGCGCCGGAAGATCGCGAAGGATGTTCGCCAGGTGCTCTGGGGACGTCTCAATCGCCAGCGGCGGAGCCGGCTCAAGGTCGCGCGGAACCTCGACTTTCACCGCACGATTCGCGAGAACCTGAAGCACTACGATGCCGAGCGCAAGCAGATCATTCTCCAGTCGCTCCTGTTCTTCTCCAGGGTCGAGCACCACATGCCCTGGCATATCATCATGGCCGTCGATTGCAGCGGCTCGATGATGGACTCCGTGATCCATAGCGCCGTGATGGCGGGGATTTTCAAGGGGTTGCCGGCGCTTCGGGTGAGCCTGGTGGCTTTCGACACGGCGGTCGTCGACCTGACCGACCAGGTGGACGACCCCGTGGAAGTGTTGATGAGCGTTCATCTCGGCGGGGGCACCGACATCGCGGGGGCCCTCGGCTACTGCGAGACCCTGGTCCGCTCGCCGACGCGAACCATTCTCGTCCTCGTCACCGACTTCTTCGAAGGCGGTCCCCCCGAGCGAATGATCGCGGCGATCCGGCGCCTGCGGGAATCGGGCGCGCGCGTGCTGGGCCTGGCAGCGCTCGACTCGGAGGCGAACGCGGCGTACGACCGCCAGATGGCCGAACGTTGCGTTGACGCGGGGGCCGAAGTGGCGGCACTGACTCCGAGGAGGCTCGCCGAATGGATGGCCCGGGTGCTGTCCTAAATTGCCTCACTGTTGGGCTGCACATCAGCGATCGTCAATCCCCGTTCGCAATGCGCGAACATATTACTCCCCCCCTTGGGAAGGGGGGGTTGGGGGGGTGGGGAGTGAGCGCTCGCAACCGGCTGGTACCGTACCCCTCAACCGTCAAGCGAAGAGGAGCGGCCCATGGCTGAGTTGGACACATCGGACCGCCAATCCCCACCCCCCCAACCCCCCCTTCCCAAGGGGGGGAGTTATGAGGTTTCCCTCCTTACGTTAGGTGCTCTCGCTCACTTTCGCGCGGCCCTCGCCGCGTTTGATGACGACGCTCTGGCGGCGCTTGCGAACAAGGGTCTCGTGCGCCGCGCACGCAAGGACCTTGAGACGTCGCAGCCAGCAAATCTCGACGCCGACGGCGAACGCCTCCAGATGGAGGTCGGCGACGGTGTGGTGCGGCTCGCCTTGCCGCCTGCTCAATCGACGTGCAACTGCCCCGCGGGCGGGATCTGCCGGCACATTCTCAGCGCCTTGATCTTTGTGCGCGAGTCGGCCCCGGCGGAGGCGACGGATGCTCCGCCCTCGGAACCCACCCAAGCCACCGGCGACGACATCCTGGCGATCACCGACGAGGAGCTGACGAAGTGGGCCGGCAAGCCACTTGCTGCCAAGGCTTCGAAGGCGCTGGCGCTGGGATTGACCGCCGAGTTTGAACTCGCGAGTGCCTTGATCATTCGCTTCCCGTCCCGCAACGTGCAGTGCCGCTGGATGCCGGGCGCGGGCCTGGCGGGGATGGTGTGCTCGTGTCACGCTACGGGCGCCTGCGAGCACAAGGTCGCCGCCGTCCTCGCCTTTCAGGCCTCGCGAGGCGCGCGCGACCTGGCCGGATCCGAGTCGTTGATGCGCGAGGAATCAACGGATGCGCCGCGGACTCGGGAAGAGATCCTCGCGTCGGTCGGACACGTCCTCACTTCGCTCGTCGCGACCGGGTCATCACGGCTCTCGAGAGCGACGGCCGAACGCCTCCGTACGCTGGCCGTCTCGGCGCACGGGGTGGACTTGCCGAGGTTGGAGCGCTCGCTCAACACGCTTGCCGATGAGGTCGAGCTCAGCCTGGCGCGCAACGCCCAGTCGGACTCGGCACGCTTGCTGTCGGTGGCTGCCCGTCTCGAGGCCTTGCGGCACGCGCTGCAAGTTCGTCCGACCCATGCCTTGGTGGGGGAACATCGCACGTCTTACGAAGCGGTGGGTGAGCTGACGCTCATCGGTCTCGGTGCCCGGCGCTGGAGGGCTCGGAGCGGGTTCGCGGGTCTGACGCTTTACTTCTGGGATGTCTCCGCGCGCTCGTGGTCGACCTGGACCGACGCCCGGCCTACCACCGTGAGCGACTTCGATCCCCAAATTCGTTACGACGGCGAAGGACCCTGGTCCGGGATTGACTCGCCGTCGTTCGCGAGCCGGCAGTCGATCCGCCTTTCGAATGCGTGGCGCAACCGGAACGGGAGGTTCTCGGGCCGGCCATCGACTCTTGGGTTTGCCACGGGGCCCAGCGACCCGAGCCAGGCGCCGCTGCTGGATCGGTGGTCCGACCTTGTTTCGCGGGCGGTGCGGCTCTTCGGCGGGGGGCTCGGCGACCGCGACGAGCGCGAAGCGATCGTTTTGATTGCGCCCAAGGTGTGGCTCCCCGGTCAGTTTGATGAGGTTCGCCAGGAGCTCGTCCGGCTCGTCGTGGATGGGGAGGGTCGCATGCTTCCGCTGGTGCTGCCGAATACGCCGGAGACCGAAGGGGCGATTCGCCTTCTAGAGACGCTCGACCCTGCCCAGGCGCAAACGGTGCTGGGTCAGCTTCGTCTCGAGGCGGGCCGTCTCGTCGTGGAGCCGATCGCAGTCCATGCGGGGACGAAGACTCTGAACCTGACCCTCGATTCGGACAAGGCACAGACGGCGATTCGACCGGCCTCCGGCAGCGTGTTCCCGAGTGCTCCCGAGGAGTCTGAGGAAGTTGACGAGGAGTTTGATGCCGGAGACTCGTCGACAGCGCTCGGGCAGCTCCTGGGGCAGCTTGCCCTGCGGCTCGAAGGAATCGGGGCCGGCGGCCTGGCGGCATTTCGGCGGATCGACGAGCTACAGGCGCTCGCAAAGCGCGCGGATGCCGTCGGACTTTCGGTCTGCGCACGCTCTGCCGCGCGGGTCGCGGAGCGGCTGGCAAGCCAGCGCCGGGGCGAGGAAATCGACGAGGACCAGACGGCTCAGGAGGTGCTTCGGGCCTACTACAACGTGCGCCTGGCGAGTGCGCACGAATCCATCTCCGCGGCGACGTTTGGGCTCAGTGCTCCCGCCCTTGAAAAAAACTTATGAATTTTTCCGGTTCCGACTTAACTTCACGTTGCACCAGAGCCGAATACGATGTATGAGATATTCTCTCTCACATCGCCGTACCTCCTTGGCCCCGATTTCTCCCCGGAAACGTCATTTCCGCTCGTTTGTGAACGTACCCGCTTCAGGCGGCGGGCGCATTGCAATCGCGTAAGTTGGCGAAACCGGACGAGAATCCGCAGAAAACGCGCTCGCCCTCCGGCCTCACTGCCATTTGGCGTGTATGTTTCGGAGGAAGCTCATGGTCCGAGCTCCCGCGCCGGCGCGCCATGCCGCCGGTGTCGGTTCGGGTTGCGCAGGGAGGTCACGCTGATGCCAGCCGGACAAGGACGTCGCCTCGATCGACCTCGTCGCACGGGCCCGGCATCGCTTCGCTCGCGTTTGCGCCCGCAGCTCGAAGGGCTGGAAACGCGCACGCTGCTCACGATCTCCGTGGGGGACACGACGGTCACCGAGATCGCGGGCGGGACGAACGCTCTGTTCGTCGTCTCGCTCTCGGCACCGCTGACGCAGCAGGTCACGGTCGACTACTTCACCGCGGACGGTACGGGTGTCGCGGGGATCGACTACACGTCGACGACGGGAACGGTCAAGTTTGCCCCGGGTCAGACGGCCCAGGTGGTGATGGTGCCGATCCTGGACGACAAGCTCTTCCGGCCGTCGACCAACTTCACGCTCAACCTGATCAACCCCATCGGCGACACCATCGCCCCGGGAGGCGGAGTCGGCACCGCAACTGTTATCGACAACAACCTGCCGCCCCAGGTGAGCATCGCAAACTTCAGCCAGAAAGAGACGACCAGCGGGATCGTGAATGCCACGGCGACGATCTCACTCTCGACGGCGAGTGGTTTGCCCGTGGTGGTCAGTTACAGCACGGCCGATCTGACCGCGCACGCGGGGGTCGACTATACGGCCATGAGCGGCACGGTCACGCTCACACCGGGTGAGACGTCGCAGAACATTAGCATTCCGATCATCGGGAGCAGCATTCCGAAGGGGAACCTTACGTTCGCAGTCAACATCAGCTCGGCCACGAACGCCACGGTCGCCGTGAACCAGGCGATCGGCACCATCATTGACGCGAACAACCCGGTGGGACTCTCGGTCAGCAACGCGTCGGCGACGCAAAACTCATCCACGTCCACCACGGAGAACTTCACCGTTTCACTCGCCTCGCCGAGTGCGCAGGTGGTCACCGTGCAGTACGCGACGGCCGACGGCACCGCCAAGGCCGGTACGAACTATCTTGCCACGAGCGGCACGCTGACCTTTCAGCCGGGAGTGACCAGTCAGAATGTGCCCGTCACGGTGCTGCCCGCGGTGGGACCGGGTCCGACGACGCAATTCACGCTCGGGCTGACCAACCCGGTGAACTCGATGATCACCGCGGCGACGGGCACGGGCACGATCGTCGATAACGTGCCGGGGCCCACCCTGAGCATCAACAGCGTCCAGGTCGTGGGGAATCCGACGACGGGCGTCAACGCGGTCTTCACCATCAGCCTTTCGAGCCCGACCACGCTGCCGGTGACCGTCAATTACGCGACGTCCAACGTGACGGCCCAGGCTGGCGCCGACTACACGGCGACGACCGGCACGGCGACTTTGGGCGGGGCTTCACAGACGACCACGGCGACGGTTACGGTCCCCGTCCTGCCCCAGTCCCCGCTCAATGGGAACACGATCTTTGCCGTGACCCTCAGTGCCCCTTCGAACGCGACAATCTCCGCGGGACAGGGACTGGGCACGATCCTCAATGACAACCCTGCGCCGTTCCTGGTGATCAATAACGTGAGCGCACCTGAGGCCGCGCAAGGATCGACGTCGACCGCGACCTTCAATGTGACCCTTTCTTCGGTGAGCCCGGTCGATGTGACCGTCAACTATGCCACGTCGAATGGCACGGCGCTGGCGGGAACCAATTACACCGCCGCCAGCGGGATCCTCAAGTTCCCCGCCGGTACGACCGTTCAGACGATTCCCGTGACGATCAGCGGGAGCAACCTGCCTGGCCCCGATACGAACTTCAACGTTACGCTCAGCGGTGCCACGAACGCGACGATTGCGGTCCCGCAGGGGACCGGCACGATCCTCGATCAGAATCCGCCTCCCACGGTCTCCGTCAGCAACCCCAGCGTCACCGCGCCCTCCGCGAGCTCGGTCAATGAGGCGTTCACGGTAAGCCTGTCGGGCCCAAGCGCCCTGCCGATCACGGTGCACTACGCCACCTCGGACATTACCGCCCTGGCGGGTGTGGATTACGAGCCTGTCAGCGGAACGCTGACGTTCGCCCCCGGCCAGACGTCGCAGACGATCAACGTGGTGGTTCCGTCGCAGACCGTCTACAAGCCGACGCTCACGTACCTGTTGACCCTGAGCAATCCAGGCAACGCAACCCTCGGCACGAGCCAGGGAACGGGTACGATCCTCAGCCCGGTGGCTCAGCCTTCGGTCTCCATCAACGACGTCAACGTGACGCAGCCGGAGATCGGGACCAACCTCGCACGCTTCACCGTCTCGCTCTCCGCGCCCAGCGGCGCTCCCGTCACCGTGAATTACAGCACGGCCGACGGCAGCGCGACCGCGGCTTCCGGGGCTTACACCCCGACCAACGGAACACTCACGTTCAACCCTGGCCAGACCCAGCAGACGATCACGGTCCCGGTCCCCGCGACGTCGCTGTTCGAGACCGGCAACACGTTCTTCGTCAACCTCACGGACCCGACCGGCGCTTCGCTCGGCCAGGCCCAGGGGACCGCCACGATCAATTCGACCATCGGCGCACCCTTGCTGTCCGTGAGCAACGTCGTGGTCCCACCGGGCGCGACGTCCGCCACGTTTGTCGTCACACTCTCCACCGCTAGCGGCACGATCACCCAGGTGAACTACCAAACGGCCGACCAGACGGCCGTCGCCGGCGTTGAGTATGTCGCCACAAGCGGGACACTCGCGTTTGCGCCCGGGCAGACCCAGGAAACAGTGACCGTGCCGATTCTGAACACGACCGCCCATGGCGTCGTCACGTTTGCCCTCGAACTCTCCGCGGCGATCAATGCCTCGATCGTCAAGGCGGAAGGTATCGCCACGCTTGGACTCTTTAATCCGTTCGCGGTGACGTCGACCGCAGACGCCGGGGCCGGCTCACTCCGCCAGGCGATCCTCCAGGCGGACGCAGGGACAGGGCCGAGCACGATTACATTCGACTTCCCAGGCACTGGGCCGTTTGTCATCGACGTTCTCTCGCCGCTGCCGACGCTCACCCGCCCCATCACGATCGATGGGACCAGCCAGCCGGGCTACAACGGTGCGCCGCTCGTCGTGCTGGAAGGCGGCGCTGCGGGTGCCAGCGTGAGCGGCCTCACGGTCGCGGGAGGCGACAGCACGATCAAAGGCCTTGCCATCGACGACTTCACGTATGCGGGTATCTTCCTCAAGAACCTGGGCGGCAACGTCGTCCAGAACAACTACCTCGGCATCGCTCCCGACGGCCAGCAGATCGCCGGCAATCGCTACTACGGAATCCTTCTGGACAACTCGCCGAGCAACCTCATCGGCGGCTCGCGCTCGCAGGGCAACGTGATTTCCGGGAACGGGCTCGGCGGCGTTTACGTCGGGTTCGCGGGGTCCGCGGGCAACAAGGTGGCCGGCAACCTCATTGGCACCAATGCCGCAGGCACGGCGAGCGTTCCCAACAATCTAAATGGTGTTTATGTCGACAATGCTCCGAACAACCTGATCGGCCCCAACAACGTGATCTCGGGCAATGACGGCAACGGCGTGCAAGTTCGGGGTCTGGGTTCAACACGGGACCGGATCTTCCAGAACTTCATCGGCATCAACGCGGCGGGAACAGCCGTATTGCCGAACGGCGGTGTGGCCATTGTGCGCAGCCTCACGGGGCATCCGGGGACGGTGGTGAAGGGCAATCACCTCAAGCCGTTCCACGTCGCGCACCGTCGCGGCGCTCACGTGAAGTAGTGATCGTCTCGACAGTTCGTGATTGCTGGGAGTCTGTCCCAATAGCGCGGGAAGCGTGGAAATGGGGACTGGCTCCGGACGTCTTCGCACGGTGCCTGTCCCCATTTCCACGCTTCCCGCTCCACCGGAAAACGGGGACAGGCACCTCGAAGACTCGGAGCCAGTCCCCGTTTTCCGGCTCCGCTCCACTTCCGGGACAGACTCTGAGATCAGAACCGGACGCGGAACTCGATGCGGTAGAGCGTGCTCGTCCAGTGCGGGTTGGTGACCGCGAAGGCGGTGCCCAGGCCGAAGTCATACTTATTGCAGATGACCATACGAAGGCCAGGGCCGATCGAGGCGTAGGTCTGTCCGCTGGACTGCTGGTAGGGTCCGACGAGCGGGTTGGTGTACTGACCGGCCTGGAACGACCAGCCGTTGAACTCGGCCGTTCCAATCAGAGGCGAGTCGGGAGTCAAGCGCCAGAGGACCTGGTTCAGACTCATGTGATAGTGGAGCAGCGCACCGGCGTAGCCAGGGTCGCCTCCCAGCGGGATCCACTGTGAAAGCTGCCCCTGCATGTAGGCGTTCGGCGACAGTCTCAGCGATGAGAGCAGCGAGGGTTCGAGCGAAACGTGTCCGGTGCCGAGTCCCTGCATGGCATTGCCCATCGGCAGGTACGTGCGGAACTGGAATGTGAGCTGGAGCAGCTCGCAGTCGAGCAGGAGCGACTTGGTACCGAGGTTCATGTCGCTGAAGCCCGAGTGCGTCGGCCCGAGCGCCGGCTCAATGTAGCGATAGGGGATCTCGAAGAAGAACGCCGCTCGTGGTGAGGCGATCTCGGTGTAGTAGTTGAGCTGGTGGTAGTCGAGAGTCGGCTGCGCGAAGAGCTTGTGTACACCCGGCGAAAGGGGCATCCGATGCGAGGCATGGGTCGTGTGCGTGCCGCCGACCGGGCCGAGCCCCGGCGGTCGTGGTGAGACGTGGTGGCCGAGAGGGCCGGAGAGCCCCGGGGGGCGCCCGGAGGGATTGTGCGGAACCGGCACGTGCGGGGTGGTGCTACGTGCGGGGACCGTGAACGACGGAGGCGAGGGGCCCATGCCCTTCCCGTCATTCCGAGCCCAGAAGAACTCCGAACGGTCGGGATAGATCATGTCGATCCCCTCGTCGATGCGGAGCCGCATCAACGTTTGCGGACGGGCGTAGTCGACGAAGAACGCGGCGTTGGCGACGGGGATCCACTTCGGCTCATAGCACGGGTCGGGGCAGCACAGGCATTCATATAACCCTGCGAAGAAGCGGCCCACGGCCGTATCGGCGTCGAGGTGGCTGCACTCCGCGCGGCCGGGTATGCACTTACCCTCTGCGCACCTTGGGAGGCCGTCACCGCCCATGAAGTACGGCACCTCGTTCCCTGCCAGATTCCTGCCGCACGACGCACACTCCGCCGGTTCCACCGCGTCGTCGGCAGGTGCCAGGGCCGTTGGCGCTGGGGGTGGGATGACGATCTCGAGAGGGATGCTCTTCGGGTCCGTCGCCGACGCCGTATTGGCCGGGCGCGCGTTCGGATCCTTTTCACGCGAGCCTGCGGCCATTCCGGTCGCGGGCTCGACGTCCAGCGGGATCACGTGCGATTCGCCCGTGGGGATCGCCGGGATGGGCAAGTCGAAGTCGAGCGCGGGCGGGTCCGACAGGCCTGGCGGCAGCGGGGGCAGAATTGGCTTCTCGTCGGCAGCCTTCGCGGCGGGTGCCGGCGAAGGCGGCGCCATCGCGGCTTCCCGATCGATGTTCCCCATAGGCGAGGAGCCGGTCGGGGGTACGATCGGGGCCGTAGGTGCGGGTTCCTTCGGGAGCTCGCTCGGGATCACGCGGGGTTCCGCCGGCGGATCCGGGAGCCGAACCGGCGCCGGCACCTTGACATCAGGATTCGCGGGCGAGGATGCACCGTCACCAGGCGCTTCGCCGGTCGTCGCCGAGGGGGCGGGCATGGCCTCAGGCGGGAGCGAGAGTGGCTGATCGTTCGTTCCAGGTGTCGGCGCCTGCGTGTCGACCATAACCAGCGGAAGCGAGTCCTCCTTCGGCTTCGAAATGGACGTCGGCGAACCGCTGGCGGCCCGTGTTTCGAGGGCGATCGCAGGCGGTTTCGGGGTAGCCCCGGCCAACGGTACGGGTGGTGGCATCTCCGGGTTCGGCGTGTCCATCGTGGTGGGCGTGGCGCTCGCAGGCTGAGCCGGCGGCGGAGCGTCGAGCACAACGATGTCCGGCTTCGCCGGCGCCACAGGCTCCGGAGTGGACTGGCCGGGCGGTGCGATCGCACTCAGCGACTCCTTCGCAGTCTCGCCCGCAGCAGGCTGCGGAGCGGCCAGCGCTGGTTCCTGCGATTTGGGCTTGGGGTCGGCTCCTTTGCGCTGCGCCTGTGCCGCGAGCGCACGCAGCTTTTGCACGGCTTCCGGCGACGGAGTCGGAAGGTTCGTCGGCGTGTCGAGGGGCGGGAGATCCTGAGCGGGGGGAAGTTTCGCGTTTGGCGATTGCGGCGAAACGCGGGCCAGCGCACTCACGGACGGGCGCGTCGAGGTCGAGGATTCGCTGGGCCACGAATCTCTCGGCATTGTGGCACACCCGGACATTCCGAGCAGCCAGAGCACCAGGGCCAAGGCGCAGAGAGTGCCCGCCGGGCGTCTTGCCCGATGGGTCCACGACCGACCGTATGGAATGAGGACTGGAGTCACTCCGGGCTCCTACGGAGACTTCGTCAGCGCGCGACCCGTTCGGCGTCAGTTGCAGCAGAGATGAGAATGTGCCGAGATTACGACCATCCGAGATGAGATGGGGTCGCGGGTCGCCACCCATCCCATCCATGGGACGACGGCGACACGCCCGCCTTCTAACGTTTTTTTGACCAAAGATCGAGACCGGTTTTGCCGAAATCTCTCGCTTGCCGGCTCGGTCTTTAACAAATCCTTCCAGCTTTTGGGTTTTGCAAAAACGTGAAGGGCGAAGGCGACGGCGTAGCGCGATCGTGTCGGCCTCGCAGCGCGGGCGAGCACGCTAACTGCCGGGTCCGCCCGCAGATAGAGCGTAACGGCCGGCTCGGACGGGACCGTTGAAGCTGCACGGAAAGGTCGAACGGTGCCTCCCCAGTCTTCCTATCCCTGCGGGTTGACCGCAGAGCGCGTTCGGCCGCTTATACCAGCACCCAGAGCGGACAGTCGCGCCGGACGGCCTCATTCGCCGCGAGGACGAGCCGGGCAAACGCGAGGACATCGGGCGAATCGGCGACCCAGCCGTCGTCCGGGTCGCGGTAGACGTGCAGCAAGTCGTTCAGGGATTCATCATCGAGCGGGAGCTGCCAGCGCTCGGCGAGCTCGGCCAGCTCACCACGCAGACCCGGCAGGCTGGCGCAGCGGAGGGACTGACCTTTCGGCAGCGGTAGGTCCACCGCGCGCACGTGTGTCGGCAAGTAGACCGCGCGGCCGTCCGCGCCCAGCGCCAGCAGATTAGGCGCGAATTCCGGGCCGAGTTCGAGCGAGGCACGCGATTGTAGGTCGGCCAGGCCGAGGTCGTGGAGCTCACCGAAATTCTGCGGCGGGGCCCCTTCCCAATCGCCCTCGGCGCCGAACGCATTATCCAGGACACATGCGACTTCCTGCGCGAATTGATCCTCGAACGTCCCCCTCGTGCCACCGACCGTGACGCATAATCCCATGATGAACCTCTCTCACCATTGAGGCCCCGCCGGGTCAGGATCACCTACCTGCCGGCGCGGACTGGGCCGGGTCGCTCGGAGTACCAGAACATAACAACGCGGACCGCGTCCGCAAGCGCGTGCACATCATCAGGCTCAACCCGCAGCGCGAGTGATTCGCGGAACGGAACCGGATCACTCACACGCCAGCGGTACGCCGCGAGACTCCACTCATCCCCTTCGCGGCGAAACACCGGGAACCCTGACAGCGGTGTCACCGCCGCCCGGTCGAACCCCCCCGCCACATCGGGCTGCGCCACGTTGAACTCGTGCGCGAGCGCCGTGCCCGCTGGCACCGACGTCTCGCCGTCCGACGTGATTGTCAACGACTGTTTGAGCCACGCCGCCCTGTTGCCACGCCCGTGCGCGGTAAGAAACGTACCGACGAGGTGACCGCGCCCCTGGACGCTTGCCCACTCGGCGGGTCTGCCAGCCGCGTTCGAGGTTACACTGCGGCCGAGGGCCCGGAGCTCACCCGCGCCGAGCTCGGCCCCTCGGACGGTACGGACCCGAATCGCCCCCTTGATGGGGCCGCGCGCGTCGATTTGAAGCGATCCGCCTTCGCGATAGGGCATCGGCAAGCGATTGGACCAGACGTTCTCGTTGGCTCCCGCCATGAGCGAGCGATACGGGAACGAGTGCACCGCCTGCTCAAAGAACTCGCTCACCGGCAAATCGATGTCGGGGTGCGCGATGTCATCGCCGTCCCAGACGATCCGCAGCCGGGCCGTGCGCCAGTTTTCCGTCGTCTTGGGGTCGATGATCGCATCCAGCGAGCGGATCGTGCGGGGACCCGCGGGAAGCGCGAACAGGTGCGTGCTCTGCTCACTGCCATCGACCGGATACTCCGCTTCCTCGACCTGTTTCCGGATCGAGAGCAAGCGCCAGTTCCGCTGAGGAGAGTACGGCGGGACGTTCTCGAAGAGCGCTTCGGGTTCCTGCCAGAGGGCGCGTGCGAGTTCGAGCTCCTTTGCTTCCTCGGCGTTGATGTCGGCACGGAAGGTCGTCAAGCCCTCGGTGCCGGGGAGGCTCACGATCGAGATCGCGTAGTGTGGCGGCAGCGTCCCACGGAACGAGACGACACAGCCGTTCTGAAACGGGATCGGGACATAACCCGTGAACCCACCCGTCGTCCGGCTCATCAGCGTACCAGGAAGCCGAGGGTTCTTACCTGCGAAGAGCTCCGCCAACGGGATGTCGAGCACGGCGTTCGACGCGTTGTCGAGCCGGATCACCAACCGGCCGGTTTCGCGAGAGGTCGCATCCTTGGAGTTGGGTGCCTCGAACCAGAGCCGCTGGATGATACCTGGCCCCTTCGCGTCCGCGAGGACCGTCTCGTCCCCGTTTTCGCGATGAGGGCTGCTCTGATTGAAGCCAATGAGATGGGCGCGAGGGTCTCGCAGCAGGGCCGCCCTGCCGAGCTCGTACAACTCCACCGCTTTGCCTGGCGGCGTGTACGCCGCCTGAGCCTGGGATGGAGACGGAGACGGATCGGCGGCGAGCACGAGCCAGCCGAATAAGAGCGGCAAGGCAAGCATCGGTGCAATTCTCTGAGATGCCGAGCAGACACGCGCCGGAAAGGACGAGTCAACTTCGCACGCTGGGTGCTGGATTCGCGCGCCGATGCAACGTATCCTCTCAACCCAGCGCCGAGGCGCCGCACTGAGTCTGGCCCCGCCGCCACGGACCTGTCAAGCGTGTCTTTCCGGAAAGGCCGGTTTTCATGTTGCGACGTTTGTCTTTGACGTTTTTCGGAGTTGCTGCTTTGATGGGGACTGCGATAACGGCGGGCTTTGGGCAAGACGAGGATGCCGGATCGCCGCTCGGTTTTGCCCGTGGCGTCCGCGCGACCTATGCCAAGGCGGAGGCCAAAGCGCTCGCGGTGCCGAGCCCGGAGCACGCACGCACGTGGTTGCGAAAACTGACCGAAGAGCCGCACGTCGCCGGCACGCCGGCCGATCGCGCCACGGCGCTATTTGTCCGCGACAAGCTGCGCGAATGGGGATGGAAGGCGGAGATCGAGGAGTACGAGGTCCTGCTCAACTATCCGAGTGCGGCACCGTCGCTTTCGCTCTCGCGTCCTGAGGAGAAGGAATTGCCCATCGCTGAGGATCCGATCCTTTCGGACAAGGACTCCGCAAGTCCCGACGCATTCGGCGCGTTTAACGGCTATGGGGTGTCGGGGGTCGCGAGCGGCCAGGTGGTGTATGCCAATTTCGGCCGGCCGGAGGATTTCGCGACGCTCGAAAAGATGGGCGTGAGCGTCAAGGACAAGATCGTCCTGGTCCGCTATGGCGAGCTCTTCCGCGGCCTGAAGGTGCGCAACGCCCAGAAGCGCGGGGCGAAGGGGATTCTGATTTATTCGGACCCTGCGGACGACGGCTATGGCAAGGGCGATGTCTATCCGAACGGTCCTTACCGGTCGGCCTCGTCGCTCCAGCGCGGGAGTGTGCAGTTCATTTCGCTCGGGCCTGGCGACCCCTCCACGCCGAACGGCGCTTCGGTCAAAGGCGCGAAACGGCTGCCGATCGACGGCTCGAATGGCTTCACGATCAGCCCGGAGGCCTTCGAACGGAGCGCGGGGGTGCTCGACGCGACGGGGCAGTTGCAGACCAAGACCGAGCGCGTGCTCTCCGTCGATCAGTGGGAGAAAGCGACCGGCCTGAAACGCGAGGATTATTTCGCGATGATCCCCGCGCTGCCGATCAGCTACAGCGCGGCCCGGCCGATCTTCGAGGCGCTCGCCGGGCCGAACGTGCCGTCTGGCTGGCAAGGGGGTCTGCCGCTTCCTTACCACGTCGGCCCCGGTCCGGCCGAGGTCATGTTCTCGGTCGACATGGAATACAAGGTCCGGCCGGTCTGGAACGTGATCGCCACGATCCAGGGTACGGCGGAACCCGACCGCTGGGTCATGATCGGCAACCATCGCGATGCCTGGGTCTATGGCGCGGTCGATCCAGGGAGCGGCACGGCCGCCACACTCGAGACCTGTCGCGCGCTGGGCGAGGCGGTGAAGGCCGGCTGGAAACCGCGGCGGACGCTGGTCTACGCCAGTTGGGACGCCGAGGAATACGGGCTCGTGGGCTCAACCGAGTGGGCCGAGGACCATGCGAAGGAGCTCGACGAGAAAGCCGTGCTGATGCTCAACGTCGACTCCGCGGTCGGCGGGCATGAGCTCGATCTCGACGGTGTCCCGTCGCTCCGCGACCTCACGCTCGACGCCGCCGGCGCGGTGCTTGACGTGCGTTCCGGCAAGTCGCTCCGGCAGGTGTGGACCGAGCAACGGCGGAACGACTGGGCCAACCACGGGCCGCTCGACTGGTTCGACCCGGCCTGGGATACCGTGCACGTCGACTCTGCGCACTCAACGTCCCCCGATGCAACCAGGCCGGCCTCGTCGTCGCGCTTCGTGCCGCAGATGAATTGGCTCGGATCGGGCTCGGATTACACGGCGTTTGTGGACCACCTGGGAGTGCCGGCCATCGATGTGGGGTTTCGGGGCAAGTACGGCGTCTATCACTCGATCTACGACGACTTCACCTGGATGGAGAAATTCGGCGACCCCGAGTTCCTGACGCACGCGACAGCGGCTCGTCTGTACACAGCGATCGCCATGCGAGCGGCGGGAGCGGACGTGGTACCGCTCAAGTTCGTGGCCTACGGCGAGGCGCTCCGCGACCACGTGGACGACCTGCGCCGGATCGTCGAGCGCCGCGCCCGCGCGTCGGGTGCCAAAGCCGACAAGTTCGCGCCCGTGCGCGAGGGCTTGCTCCGCATCGTGAAGGCGGTCCGCGCATTCCAGACGCAGGCCCTGGCCCTGGACCGAGCCACGGACGCCCTGTCGGGGCGCGACGGCGTCCCCGGCGCCCGTCTGGCTCGCGTCAACGACGCCCTGATGCGAGTGGAGCGCACGTTCCTGCTCCGCGACGGTCTCCCGGACCGCACCTGGTTCAAGCACGCGATCTACGCCCCGGGCGTCACAACGGGTTACGCGTCCTGGCCCATGCCAGGCGTGCGCCAGGCAATTCTCGATAATGACACCGGGATGTTTTCGACCCAGGTGGCGGCACTCGTCGGCCGGATCGAAGCGGCGGCGCAAGCAATGAAAACGGCCGAAACCACGGCAAAAGAAAACTAAATCATCCTATCCGCAGATGTCGCAGATTTACGCAGATAAAGAAATTTGTTTGAATTATATTGAATCCTAACCGGGTTGATCTGCGTTCATCTGCGACATCTGCGGATAGACCTCTTCATTTTTTTTGCGTGTTCTCTGCGGATTCTTCGTTTGGCCTCTTACGTGGCGGTTGATCGATGACGAAGGAATCGACCGTTCTCCCCCGTGTGCTGAGCCCCTTCACGGCATTGTGCGTGGTTGTCGGGTCGGTCATCGGGTCGGGGATTTTTCTGGTGCCTGCGACGGTGGCGCGATCCGTACCGTTCATGGGCGGGATCATTCTGGTCTGGATTGTTGGCGGGCTGTTCAGCGCAGCGGGGGCGTTGACGGTGGCGGAACTGGGGGCAACGTTGCCTCATGCCGGCGGGCCCTATGTTTACTTGCGTGCCGCCTATGGACGGTTGCCCGCGTTCTTGTTCGGCTGGACCGAGTTCTTGATCCTTCGCGCGGGCTCGATGGCAACGCTCGCCGCGGCGTTCGCGCGCTACTTCGCCCAGCTTGTGCCTTCACCGGCGGGAATCCGGCTCGAGCTCTGGCAGATGGTGGCCGCCGTCGGGGCGATTGCGTTCGTTACCGCCGTGAACGTCGTGGGGACCGGGCTCGGTGGGCGGCTCCAGGTTGCGGGAACGTTCATCAAGGTCGGCGGAGTCGCCACCTTGATGATGCTGCCGTTTCTCTCGGGCGGTGCGTCCGTGGACCGGCTCTCGCCGGTTTGGCCGACAGTGTTCAAAGGGTCGATCTTCAAAGGGATGATGGCGGCGATGGTGGGCGTCCTCTGGGCGTACGACGGCTGGATCAACCTCGCCTCGCTTGGTGAAGAGGTTCACGAGCCTGAGCGAAGCATCCCAAGGGCCCTTGGGCTGGGCATGGCCATCCTGATCTCGGTCTATGTGGGGATGACGCTCTGTTACCACCTCGTCCTGCCGTTCCCGGAAATTACCTCCGCCAGCGGGTCGGAGGGGATCCGCAAGGCCGTCGCCGCGAGCTACTGCCGGACGCTCCTCGGCCAGACGGGGGTCCGAGCGATCTCGATCCTGGTGATGATTTCGACATTCATCTCACTAAATGGCAATGCCCTCACGGGTCCGCGCGCGTATTTCGCGATGGCGCGCGACGGACTCTTCCCCACGACCCTCTGTCGCATCAATCACCGCTTTCGCACACCGGCGAATGCGGTGATCGCACAGGGCGCATGGGCGATCGCGCTCACGGTGGTGGGGACGCTCCTGATTGTCGCCCCCGCGCCACCGTCCGACGGCGGGTTACCGTCGTGGGTCGTTGCCGCATGGACGAAGCTGAACCACACGCCCCTCTACGACGTGCTGTTCACCTACGTGATCTTCGGCGCCATCGTTTTCAACCTGCTGACAATCACCAGCGTGTTCGTCCTGCGACGCACGATGCCCGATGCGCCTCGCTCGTATCACACCTTGGGCTACCCCTTCACCCCCCTGCTCTTCGTCGCGGCGTCGCTTCTGTTGATGGGCAACATGCTCGCCGATTCCCAGAGCCGGATCGAATCCCTGGCCGGGGTTGGGATCATCCTGATGGGGCTTCCTGCGTACGCGTTCTTCTCACGACAACGCAATTCGCCGCCGGTCGAGTGATCGGCGGCCCGACCCTTGAATCGGCGTGCGTCACTTTGCCTTGGCTGTGCGGAAGCGTCCTGGAACCGAATTCTCGCGATGTTCATCGTCATACGTGATGGTGAGGAACGCGATGCACATCTCGTCGTAGGTCCGTTCCCCCCAGCGCACGTCGAGCGGTGGCTTGCGTGGGTTGTAGGGATTGAAGACCGAGTTGTCGAAGTGGGCGACCATCTCCACACGCGTGCCTTTGGGCAGCGCAACTGGTGTTTCGAACTCGTAGCTCCCTTGCCAGTTGAAGTCCCATCGGTCAATGCGAATTAACGGCACGATGGTGCCGTCGGGCCGGGTCGCCTGGAGGAGGAAGTTTTTCCCGAGCCAGTGCATGTGAGGCGTCACACCGACCATGTGCACATCTTCATCAATTTGGAGCGATCCGGTGATTTCCTGGTTCTTCTTTCCCGCGGGGATCAGCAGGCTCGGGATCTCCAGGATGCCTTCCACGG
This sequence comes from Singulisphaera sp., assembly GCA_027451445.1. Classification (GTDB taxonomy): domain Bacteria; phylum Planctomycetota; class Planctomycetia; order Isosphaerales; family Isosphaeraceae; genus DAIDJG01. The sequence goes on along the minus strand of DAIDJG010000167.1, from coordinate 19,140 downwards.
GCGGCGTGACCGTCTTGTTGCGCAGTTCTTTGTCGATCGGCGTCTTCGCGAAGTACAGCCCCAGTGACGAGGAATCGGTCTCGGCCTTGCCGCTCTTGTGGTAGTGAACCTGCAACAGGATGTCGGAGTCCGGCGGCAGGTAATAGCCCGTCCCTTCGGGCGCAAGCATTGCACGCTTGCCCGGGGACCAGCCGCCGAGCGTCCCGGCGGGAACGATCCCGAACCCGCCAAAAACCTTGTAGCCCGGCTTGGGGTCGGCCTTGTCGAGGATCCGCGCCAGTTTCTTGGTGTCGAACGCGACAATGACGTGGTGAACGACCCGCGGATTCCCCGGCCTGAAGTCGATCGCCGAGATCCATTTGCCTTCTGACAGATCCGAGGGAATCACGAACGCCCGGAATTCATCGTCCCCCTCACTGCTGATGGAGTAGGGCTCGGGCATCTTCAGAATCACGTCCGGCGTTCCGAGCGTCCACTCCGAGTCCCACGTGCGCGCTGCGGGCGCGTCGTGCGGGTCGCCCTTGGGCGCGTTGGCCTTGGCCCAAGCTTCGAGCGTGGCGATCTCCTCCTCAGAGACCACGCGTGCACCCCGGAACGGTCCCCCTTCCTCGGCCGAGGGCGGCCAGGGAGGCATCGCATGGGTACGGGCCACACGCGCAAGATCCGCCGCTCGCTTGCGCGCATGCGAGTAGGTCAAAAGCGGAAAGGGCGCAATCTGAGCCGGGCGGTGGCAATCCTGGCAATGCTTTTGAAGGATACGCTCGACTTCCCGATGATAAGTCGGAGAGCCGGCCTGCACTCGCGATGCACCCAGCCAGCCGCCGAAGACCAAAAACGCTGCGACCCAAAGTCTCATCGATGGTTTCCCCCAGCCGTCGCTGTCGGAGTCCGAGGGCTTTGGAGTGCGGTGGCTTGCTCCCGCTTTCGAATCGCTCGAGCCGTCGTCGGCTCACGCGCTCCATGGAGCCCCCTCGGGCGATGGGCCGCGTCAGGGAGCCAAAACGCCTCCCCAATGCGTCCATCATGCCAAAACCATCGTATTCTGGGAAAACTGGGATGGCAAGCAAAACTTGTCTCCCTCCCAGATTACCGAGCATTCCGGGGCGTCGCTGCATTTCCCTGGCCCTGGTTGCGGGCGCGGAACCGCCGGAACAGCTCGAGGGCACGGGCGCCGTCGGCACCCTCGAAGTTGGCCAGCGGGCTGAAGCGAACGGGAGGCTTGTTATTGAGGTGTTCGTCGTCACGCGTGAGTTGCAGAAAACCAATGCACATCTCGTCGGTGGTCTGCTCGCCCCAGTGGACGTCGACGGGCGGGCTGCTCTGGTTGTTGGGGTTCCGGGCTGAGTTGTCGAAATGGGCGAGCATGTCGATCCGCGTTCCTTTGGGAAGCGCGAGCGGCGTGACGAAGTCGTAGGTGCCCTGCCAGTTGAAGTTCCAGTCGTCGATCCTGATGAGCGTGGCCGTTGATTTGTCGGGACGGGTCGCCTTGAGGACGAAGTCTTTACCGAGCCAGTGCATGTGAGGCGCCACGGCGACCGCGTGGGCGTCGTACGGTACGTTCCACGTTCCCTTGATCTCGTAATGGTCGTCGCCCGCGGGGATGAGGAGTTTGGGACGGAATGTGTCGAAATCGCGAGGCGGGAACACGGCACCGCCGCGCACGAGCTTGTCGACCGGTGCCTTGGCGAAGTACAGCGCGATCGCCGTGGCATCGCTCTCGGACTTGCCGCTCTTATGGTAGTGGACCTGGAGCAAGATCTGCGCACCTTTGGGGAGATACCGGCCGGCCCCGTCCGGCAGCGCCTTGGGACGTTTCCCCGGTGCCCAGCCGCCGAGACTCCCCGAGGGCAAGAGCCCGAATCCGCCGAAAACCTGGTAGCCAGGCTTCGGATCCTTCTGATCAAGCTTCTCCGCCTGGCCGGTGACGTCAAATGCGGACAGGATGTGGTGGACAACCTTCGGGTTCCCCGGCTTGAAGTCGATGGCCGAGATCCATTTTCCCTCGGTCAAACCCGTCGGGATGACGAACACGCGGAACTCGTCGCGCCCCTCGGCGCCCAGGGTGTAAGGCTCAGGTGCCTGAACCACCAGGTCGGGCTTGCCCAGGGCCCAGTCCGAGCTCCAGGTTCGCGCCGGCGGGGCGTCTTTCGGATCTCCCTCGGGGCAGCCCGCCTCGGCCCACGCCGTGATCGTTGCGATCTCGTCGGAGTTCAGCAGTCGCGCGTCGCGGAACGGCCCTCCATCGTGAGTCGAGGCGGGCCAGGGGGGCATTTTGCGGCTTTCCGTGACGTCCGCGAGATCCGACGCTCGCTTGCGGGCCTGGTCATACGTCAATAATGAGAACGGCGCGACCTGGCCGGGACGGTGGCAGTCCTGACAATGCTTCTGCAGGATCCGCGCGACCTCGCGGTGATAGGTTGGGGACGCCGCATGGACCGACTCGGCGCCAATCCAGCCGCAGCACACAAGGAGAGCACCGCCGAGGGCGTAACGCATCGTTGATTCTCGTAAGCCTGTGAACGCTACCCTGATACCACTTAGTACACGCGATCACAATGGAGCGGTTTCATCTTTCCGAGCGCCGAGGAGCCGTCGACTGGCAAGCCGAGCGGCTTTTTCTGATGGAGTCACGCTCCGCGAGACGTGCGCAACGCTTGCTCGATGTTTGGCGGTTCCCACTCGGGCCAGACCTGCGCCAGTCGTGACGTGTCGAGTGACACATCCGCCGGTCGCGGCTCGGGTAGGACCACGTCCGCCCGGCTGTTCGTTCGCACCAGGTCGGTATTGTGCCCCAAGGCCGCTGCCGCGCGGCGCATCAAATCGTATCGGCTGACCCGCTCGCGCCCCCCGACGTGGAGCACTCCCGTCACATCCGAGCCGGCCAGATTGACGAGAACCGCCGCGGCCGAGGCGTAATCGAGCGGTGTACGAAACTCGTCGTTGAAGAAAACCTGGGGCTCGCCTGAGCGCAAGGCGTTGATGGCTCGATCGAAGAACCCGTCGCGACCACAACGTGAGAAGCCGTAAAGCAAACTCACCCGCGCCACCAGGCCGCGTGGAACCGCCAGCACCGACGGCTCCGCCGCGCGCTTCGTCCGGCCGTATTCCAGGATCGGGTTTGCCGGATCGTCCTCGCGCCACCACGGGCGCGACCCGTCGAACACCAGATCGGTCGAGGTAAACACCAGACGGCGGTCGCGCTCGGCGCACCAGTCTGCCAGCCGTAGGGTCGCCCCGACGTTGACCGCCCTGCCCCGCTCGGGATCGCGACGGACCGCCTCCGCCGCGCTGATGGCCCCGGCGTGAATCACGACTTCGGGATCGTCGCTCGCCAACGCCGCTTCCAACGCCCGTTTGTCGGTCAGCTCTACGGGACGTAGCTTGATCCCACAACGTTCCCCAACCGCGCGTCCGCTCCACGCCGACACCTCATGTCCCGCCCCAATCAGAGCCTCCAGCAAATACGCGCCAAGCTGGCCGCTTGCTCCCGTGAGTACAACTCGCATAACGCATTTATCCCAAACCTTGTGATCTACGTATTTTTGTTTTTGACGCAAGAGCGTGTGGGTCTCGACCGATCATAACCCGACAGGGCTTCCTGGGAGGCATCAAACTGGGCGCGGGCTTCTGGAAAGGGCGCAGCCATGATTAACATTCGGGAGTTGCCGCTGGACGAGATCGTCCTCGACCCGAATCTGAATCTACGGGATCGGCTCGACGACTTCACGGTTGAGCGTTACGCGGACGCGTGGGAACGGCTTCCACCGATCACCGTTTACGAGGTGGATGGGCAGTGGCTTTTGGCCGACGGGTTCCACCGACATGCGGCCGCGGTGCTCATGGGGCGCCGGACGGTCCGAGCGGAAGTCCGCGAAGGATCGATGACGGACGCTCTCGACTTCGTGTCGAGCGTCAACCTGTTTCACGGCCTTCCCTTGACCCGGGCCGAGCGCCGGCGTGCGGTCGAGGTGAAGATGAAGATTCACTTCGATTGGTCCGACCGCCGCATGGCGGAGGAACTGGCCGTCAGCCGCGAGCTGGTCGCGAAGACCCGGCGCGCCTTGATCGAAGGCAAGCAAATCCCGAACAATCCTGGCCGCATCGGCGCGGACGGCAAGACGTACTCGTCGGCCGGCATCCCCAGGGACCCGAACGAGCGGCTCCCGAAGGGCAAACCGATCGCCCAAGAAGATGAACCGGCCCCTCGACGCCCGGCCGAGCCCGCCTGGGAAGAGCCGAAAGCCGCCCCGGCCAAGGCCAAGGAATCGGCCCCTTGGGAGGTCCCTGACCACAAGCAGGCCGCCCTCGCCGAACCGGTTGCGCCCGCGGCGCCCACGATCGACGAGATGCTCCACCTGATGGCCAAGCAGGTGATGGAAGTGATCACCTGGACCCAGTCCGACGGGTTCACCGACGCCTATCGCTCGGCGAGCGGCAACGCCCGCGGTCTCTTCCAGACCGCCGTGATCAAACTGGCGGCCAGGGCTGACCAGTTGCGCAAGATGTGATCTCACCGAAGCCGTGGTTTTGGAGAGTCACCTTGGATCTCACCGAGTTTCTCGATACGAACCCGAAGCGCAGCCATCGCGATCGTTTCTAGCGAGCGTTGGTTGCGCTTCTGGCTGCTCCTGGAAGCTCCGCCTCCGACAGGTTTACAGCAAATCGCAGAGGACGCTGTCGGCGACGAAAAGGCCCTCGCGCGTAAATCGCACGCGCTCACCGGTGTCTTCGAGCAGGCCGTGTCGCACATTTTGGAGGATCTCGGCGCCTGCCAACGCGTCGAGCTCGAAGCCCGTGCGCCGCTGGAAGTCCACCCGGTCGATGCCGGTGACCGTTCGTCGCAGCATGAGCACCGCGGTCTCTCGTGCGCGAGCCTCGGGTTCGAGCCGTTCTGTCGGTCCCGTCGCCGGTTCGCCGGCCTCGATCCGCCGGAGGTAGGCCGGCAGATCGCGCGTGTTGGTCGAGCGCACCCCTTCGACATAACGTGCTGCGCCCAGGCCGACGCCGAAATACGCGTCGTTGGCCCAGTACACGAGGTTGTGCCGGCACTCGTGCGCGGGCCTCGCGAAGTTCGAGATCTCGTACAGCTCGAGGCCTGCGCCCTCCAGGCGGTTAATCGTGTGCGCGTACATCGCGCGCTCCGACTCTTCATCAACGGACCGCACCACACCCGATTGCCACTGCTTCCAGAGCGCGGTTCCCTTCTCGTAAACGAGCCCATAACACGAGAGATGCGAAGGGCCGAGCTCGAGGGCGATTTCCAGGTCGGTCGCCCACATCTCGGGTGTCGAGCCGGGTACGCCGAAGATCAGGTCGAACGACCAGCGCGGGAAGCGCGGGCGGACGAGCTCGAGCGCCTTGACCACTTCGTCGGGCGCGTGGTTACGCTCGAGGGCGCGGAGCAGCTCCGGCTGAAATGACTGGGCCCCGAGGCTGACCCGATTGACGCCGCCAGCCTGGAGCACGTCAGCCTTTTCCGCATCGATCGTGCCGGGGTTTGCCTCGACGGTCCACTCGCCTCCGGGAGCTAGCGGGAACCATCTCCGGACCGCCTCGAGCAGGCGTTCGAGCTGCCGGGCGTCCAAACGCGTCGGCGTCCCTCCGCCGATGAAGATCGTCCCAACCTCCTGTGGTTCGCCCATCATGGCCATCTCACGCTCGAGGGCGTTGAGATAGCGCTCGGCCAGGTGGTCGGCCCCGGCCAGGGAGGCGAAATCGCAGTAACCGCACTTGTGGGCACAAAAGGGGATGTGGACGTACGCCGCACGCGGCCAGACCCACGGCGGTGCATCCGTCACCTGCGGTTCATGAGCGATTGAGTGAGAAGTCATTCAGACGACCGCTTCCAGAAACCGAACTTCGGGCACGTGCGTTTTCAGGACGGCCTCGATTCCCATCGTCAGAGTCATCGCCGACGACGGGCAGCCCTGACAGGCGCCCTGCATCCTCACTTGCACGATCCGGTCGGCGTCGATGCCGACCACCTCGACATCGCCCCCATCAGCGCGCAGGCCGGGACGAATGTGCTCGTCGAGCACGGCCTCGATGCGTGTGCGGAGATCATAAGCCCGGGACTCGCTATTCGCTTCCATCGTGATTTTCCAGGAGTTTGCTGCTTGTCGAACGGCCCTGAGCCCAATCTATTCTAGCGGGGCGACTCGAGGGGGTCGAGCAAACTGGCGGATCGCTGAACCACGCGGCGCCAGCGGATTTTTCTTGAAACGCAGCGATTGGCCGTATACGACGGAGCCGGAAAACGTACGATCTCGGCCGCAATCTGCCCTTCGGAGTCGGTGCCATGCCCGTTTTGCCGCGAATCACCAGGATCCGGTGGCTCAGTTGGACGTTCCTTTTGCTCCTCGCGAGCCCGGCCTGGGCGGACACCTGGCGCGTCCGGATCCAGGGACAAGGCCCCGACCTGGGTGAGACACCCGTCATTGTCCCGCTCAAGAATGCCCCGCCTGCGGGAGCATACGAACTGCGTCCCGCACAGGACGCCGCGGCGCGCGCCCAGGTGTTCGTCGACAACGGAACCACCTACCTCGCCACGGTGCTTGATCGCGTGAACGGCAGCGTTCCCGAGACATTTACGCTACAACCCCTCGCGACGAAGTCCGAGAAGGACGGTGTCTCACTCCGCCGCGATGGTGCGAACATTGCAATCGAGATCGGTGGCAAGCCATTCATCACCGAGCGAGTCAACGATGGGCCGAAGCCTTATTATTACCCCGTGATCGGTCCCACCGGCACGCCCATCACGCGTGGCTATCCCATGGAGCCGGGTGCGACTGACGACAAGGACCATCCCCATCAGCGCTCCATGTGGTTCACGCATGGAAACGTGAACGGATTCGATTTCTGGGCCTCCGATCCTCTCAACAAGCCGAGCCCGAAATACGGCACCATCAAGGAGACCGCGCGAACGACGGCGGTCGAGGGTCCCGTTGTCGGCGTCGTACGGACAACCGACGATTGGCTCGGGCCGGACGGTAAGAAGGTCTGCGAGGACGAGCGCGTGCTGACCGTCTACAAGACTCGCACACACCGGGTCTTTGACTTTGACGTTGCCGTCAAGGCCACCGCTGGCCCCGTCACGTTCGGCGACACGAAGGAAGGTATGTTCGGTCTCCGGATCGCCTCCACGATGGACGTGAAAGCCAAAAAAGGTGGCAAGATCACCAACGCCGAAGGTATCACCGACGTTGCCGCCTGGGGCAAAGCGTCTCCCTGGGTCGACTACACTGGGCCAGTGGAAGGAGAGACCCTTGGCGTGGCGATCTTGAACCACCCGGAGAGCTTCCGCTACCCCACAACCTGGCACGTGCGCGACTACGGTCTCTTCGCCGCCAACCCGTTCGGCTGGCACGACTTCGGCCTCAAGAAGTCGGGCGAGCACACCGTCCCCGCAGGCGAGTCGATCCGCTTCCGCTACCGGGTCATCCTGCATTCGGGCGACACCGACTCCGCGCGTGTGCCGCAAGCCTTCGAGTCCTACGCGAAACCGCCACGCGTCGAAGTCACGTCCGAGTGAACTTCTTGCCCGGTGAGACGACCCCGTCGAGCGGAATGTCGTGTGGCTCGACGGGGAGCGCTTCGACCCACTGGCAGTCGAAGGCGAGCGCCCAGCGCATCACATCCGGCCGCAGGGTCGGGAGCAGCCGGTCGTAATGACCGGCTCCCCGGCCCAGCCGAAAGCCCCGTTCGTCGTAGGCAATGCCCGGGACGAGAACCCAGTCCACCTGGACGGGATCGGCCATGCGAGCGTCGAGCCGAGGCTCTGGAATCCCTTTCGTCCCGGGTACGAGGTCCCTCGCCAGATCCGCGACTTCGTAGAGCACGAGCCGGCGCGCGGCGCGATCCACGCGCGGGCAGAGGAGCCGCTTTCCGAGCTTGAGCGAGTGCTCCAGCAGGGGCGTTGTGGCGAACTCCTCCGGAAACACGGACACATAGAGTAACACTGTTCCCGCGCGTTCGAAGCCTGGTAAAAGCGGGAACTGCTCGATCAACACGCTCTCTTGACGTGCTCGTTCGGTGGGCTCGAGCGCGAGGGTGCGCGCAACCATGGTGCGTCGGAGTTGTCGTTTTTGTTGTGCAGAATCCATCAGAAGGGAATCACCTAAAACAATTCAGCCCGTGTCCCTTTCCGGCAAGCCGGGAAGGGCACGGGCAGAATCGAGAACCTCCACCGTTATGCCGTTGGTGCGCTTTTGAGAACCCGCAGTTAATAAGTGGGTGCCTGAGACCTTCAAGGACCAGCCAGGAGGTCGTGATTCGGCTCCCAACGGGCTTTCACTGGTTCGCCAAAAGGACCGCGCCGTGTCGAACATGGCAGAGGCTTGTTCGGCCAGAACCGAACGATCACGAGTCTAGCCGCGCCCGGGATCGTATTCAAGGCCGTCCGAAAAAAACGGTCGGATTCCGATTGACCGCAAGTTCTGGAGCCGATCGGGATCGTGTTCCAAACGACCCGTCAGCTCGGTGAGCACCCTCCACGTCTCAAACAGCGCAATATATAACTCCCCCCCTTGGGAAGGGGGGGGGAGTGACCTTGGCCAATGCCTGCGCGCCTGCGATCGCATGGAGGATGGCCGTCGTTTTTTCGAACGATGACACGATCGCTAGAATCGCAGCCACTCTGCCGTGGGCGGAGGCCCATGCCCACCCCCCCAACCCCCCCTTCCCAAGGGGGGGAGTTAATATGTTCTATCGCTTGCGATGCGGAAAATGTCGCGTACCGATCCCGAGCGCCATTTCAACGTTTACGGTCTCATGCTCGATTCCGCCGTCAATCACGACGCCCCTTCGGGAGCGGCCTCGCGTCCGAGGAGCCGTTTGAGCTGGTCGCGGATGCGCGCGGCCTCCTCGAATTCCTCGCGTGCCACGGCCAGCGCGAGCTGCTGTTCGAGCCGCTCGACAGGCCCGGCAGGCCGCTCGCTCTCAATCTCCTGCCGCCAGCGCAGCAGGAATCCGAGCTCGGCGCACTCGTTTTCGGCGTCCGCGCGCTCATAGTCGGCGAGAAAGCGCCGGATGTTCTTGATCCCCTCGTCGATCAACGCGAGTGCCTGGCGATAGTCCTCGCGCGCCAGCGCCTGTAAACCGCGCGCTCGCGTGTTCATCATGAGGACATAAGGCCGATATTGATCGAACTGAAGCCGGTCGCGCTGGCGTTTCGCGAAGCGTACGACAAAGGCGAAGAGTCGAAGGTTCCGCGCGGTGTCGCGCGCCACCAGGTCGTAGCGTTGAAGGTGAAACGCGGCAAGGTAGCGCTGGTAGTACTGGATCCCTTCGCGCATCAAGCCCGCGCACGCCTCGGTGTCGAGCGAGAATTCCTCGCCGAGGCTCTCCGCTGCATGCGCCTGGGCCTCGAGCTCGTCCAGGAGCGACTCCTGGCCCCCGGGGCGCGCGCCGTCAGGCCGGCCCGATAGTTCCATCTGGATCAGGCCGAGGTCCAGTCTCATCTGGATCTTGTCGTTCCCGTCGTCACCGGCCACGATCCGGACCTGAACGTCGTCCGGGTCGTGATCCCAACCGGCCAGGATCGACGTGATGTCCTTGCTCAAACGCGGCGCCTCCGTGTCAGGGTCTTTTCTCTGCATTATAACCGACGGGCAACGAAAGACGCCGCCCAGCCCATCCGAATTGCGCATCGGAAGGACCGAACGGCGTCCAGTCTTCAGCGGTTCCCGCTCGTGAGGCCGGAACCGATCGAACCTTAAAGCTCGTTGCCGTCGTGGATCATCGGCTCGAGCTCTTTCGTGTTCCGCTCCACCGCGAGGACGATCGTGCGTTCCTCGACTCCGTCGGGACTCGCTGCGACCGCAGGGATGATCTGCCGCGAGTCGGGGAGTGCGAAACGAACGGTGAACGTGCCGTCGGAGCGGAGCTGCACCGGCTCGCCCTGCAGAGTCACCTTCGCGTTTGGCTCCGTGGTCCCGTAGACGATCAGCTCGGCATCCAGCTCGAAGTGGAAGTCACGTCCCAGGGAGGGAAGCGCCCCCGTCCCGAGCGACTGGAGCGAGAGACCGTGCATTGGCCGGCGCAGCCGCTCCTCGAAGAGGTCGCGGAGGTCGTGCGACGTGGTGGACCCGTTCGAGCCGCCCGTCGACTGGCTGTAGATCTTCTGGAACTGCTCCTGTACGCTCGACCAGTTTTCATCGAGCACGTCGGACGAGCCCGCCTTGGGCGTGCTCACGACGTTCGACCGCGCCAGGATGAAGAACTTGCCCCGACGCGCCACGTAGCCGAGGTCGACGCGGTACGACCGCGGAGGAGTCGTCACGTCGATGTACCAGTTATTCACACCGCCGTGGACCTCGATATCGCGCAGATGCCGCTCAGTCGCCGACGTGGTGTCCTCACTTGTTACGTCCATCACCCGCAGGATCGGCCGGGCGGTGTGCCATTCCTGCCCGAGTGCGGCCTTGGCCCGGTCGAGCGTTGATCGGCTAAGTTCCCAGTAGACGTGGAGCCAGTAAGGGTCGCGGACCATGGCAATGATCCGGTCCTTCACGCAGCCGTGATCGAGGGCTCGGGGAGGCATCACCGTCAAGGTGCGAATGGGCGTGGGCGGCGGTGGAGGGTTGCGCTTGGGGGGCGGCGCCTCGGCGGCCTCCTTGGCTTTGGGCGTCGCGGGCTTGGCGGCCTTCTTCTTCTTTGAGGTGGTGGCGGCCGACAATGCGCGGATCAGTTGATCCTTCCGCATCGCATGCCAGCCCACGACCCCCTGATCTTTCGCCAACTGCGCAAGCGCTTTCTTATTGCAATCCTTGAGCGTATTGACGGTCATGCGGGGCCACTCCGTCTCGATTCGCGGCAAAGCATTTGCATGCGAGTCGGACAAGGAACGCGTGGTTCATCCGTGAGTGGGCCGATCCGGAAAACTCCATGCCTCCCGGATTGCAAGGGGTACACCCAGTCTGACCGGCGGTCAGCCTAACGACGACAACGCCCTCGCCACTCCTCGATGTCCACCAAACACAAAAGGCGGCCGTCTTCCCGCTAGGTTCCGGGAAGACGCCGCCCAGTATAAGGGTCGGACGCGGAGCGCAAGGGCGACAGCATGGCAGGTCCCCGCTCTGGCTCGAGCCGATTCAGAAGGCATAACAAGTAGCTTCGTAGGTAATAACAAATCGCTCGCGCACTGTCAATCAAAAATTCTTCCGAAGTGTCCGGCCACGGACAGATGGAGTATTTTGTAACGATTCCAGCACGCATGGACCCATCGCTTGGACGGGATGAGTTCCGAGGATGGCCGACGCAAGATGCGCAAATGCGATCTGGTAGAAGGCCCGGTGTCAGAACATGCGAGTTCGGGTCACTGGGCGCGGTTGTGTTCTGGGTCGGCCGCGCTTGAGGAGTCTGGAGGCTGGCGGACTCCTTTGGGTTTGAACGAGCTGAGACGGAGATGTCGGTGAGAGCACCTGCGCTGGAAAGTTGAAACGGCGGCCTCACTGGCCGAAAGGCTTCCCACCGGAACGTTTACGCCGAAACACGCTGCGTTTTTGAGAGCGGTCCCCTACACACGCTGTGGAAAAAGAATTGGAATCGTTGCTTGGGAAAGCCCAACGGGATGAGGATAAGGATGAGGATGAAGATTAGGGCAAGAGCTGAGCGCCGCTTTCTTCCGTCCTCATCCTCATCCACTTCCTCCGCACTCCGTCTGTTTCGCAGGAGGAGAGCGCGGAGAACTGACCGAGCGCAACAAAAACGGCGTCCGGGAACGTGGCTCGAGCGCTGCGCGGAGCACGCCTTTTCAGCAACCCACCCTGCCCTGCCCTCTCGTAATCTCTACACCTATCATTCCCCATCCCTCACCTCACATTTGTCATCTTGCATATGACATTCGCCATCTCGCATCGACCCATTGACCAATTCGCATTTGCCAGCTTTCCGGCCGTTCCAATCGCCTTGCCCATCACGTCCGATACCCCTGACGAACACCAAGTCCCTCCGCACGGTTGACTTCACACCTGACTTTGTGAAAAATTTCTCGAACCGGTCGAGTGGGTGGTTGACATCGCGCGGGGGGAGAGTATAAATGGTTCTCCCGGGCGGAATCCACGCTCGGAATTTCCGGTTTTGAGCTTCGGTTCCGTGCGTTGTCCTTCCCGTTGGCGGAAGGGCGGCGTGGCACTTTTCACCACATGTGAGAGGTGCGGGAGACGTGCGTGTCGAAGCCCGAAGACCGCTCGAATTTGTCGATTGGAATTGAGTGGGCCTCACGAATCTCGACGGTGGGCCTGGAGTTCGCCCTGCCGCCGCTCGTGGGAGCGTACATCGATTCCAGGACGCATACGAGTCCGTTAGTGACGCTTGTGGGCGTCGTCCTGGGGTTCGCGGTGGGGATGTGGCACATCCTTCGAATCGCCCGCGAGCGGCCGAAACAGGGCGGCGGTGCGAACCGCTCCAAATGAGCGGGTCATTCGACCAAACTTTGGGAACAACGCGGCGATGGCTGGACACGGTGATAGCCCGCTTCATCACGTGGTCGACTCGCACAGTTTGGAGCTGCCTCACTGGCAGTTTCCTTACAACCTCGAGATCGAGCTGCCTCACGTTCTCGGCCTTCATCTGACCAAGTTCATGGTGACCGAGATCGTGGCCTCCGTTCTGGTGCTCGCGGTGATGATTCCCGTGGCGCGTCACATGGCGCGGGGGCACGTCAGTCGCGGCTGGTTCATGAACCTGTTCGAGACGCTCCTGCTGTTCATTCGCGACCAGGTCGCGCGGCCGGCGATCGGAGGGCATGGCGCCGATCACTTCCTGCCCTACCTGTGGACGGTTTTCTTCTTCGTGCTGTTCAACAACCTGCTCGGTCTCATCCCCGGCATGGCCTCGGCGACGGGCAACATCAACGTCACGGGCGTGCTCGCGATGTTCACGCTGGCAACCGTGATCCTCGCCGGGATGCGCGAGGTGGGCCCCGGGAAGTTCTGGCTCAGCCTCGTTCCGCACATGGACGTCCCGAAGTGGATCTTGCCGTTTCTGTGGCCCTTGTTGTTCGTGATCGAGCTCGCGGGGCTCCTGATCAAGCACATCGTGCTGGCCGTTCGTTTGTTTGCCAACATGTTCGCCGGACACATCGTCCTGGCCGTCATCTTGGGCTTCATCCTCATGGCGCGTCATTCCGTGGCGTTCTACCCGATCGCCGGGGCGAGCGTGCTGGGTCTGATCGCCTTGAGCCTCCTGGAATTGTTTGTCGCGTTTTTGCAAGCTTATATTTTTACGTTTCTGTCCGCGCTGTTCATCGGTGCGTCGGTCCACCCTCACTGAGCGTCGAGCTTTGAGACGCGGGTGTGCGATCCGTGTTGTCGATGGGTAACGATTTCTACCGGGGCGGGGATCTGTGTTTCCTCGCTCCTTCTGGCGGGCCTTCTAGGTTCCGCGGCGTCCTCCCCCAACCGTTTGACCAGCTTAGGAGTCTAAGGTCCGATGAAACTCGTCAAGTCCGCCGTTCTGGCTCTGGGACTGCTCTTGATCGCGCAGGGTTCCGTGCACGCTCAGCAACCCGCGAACGTCAAGGAGGCTGCGGAGCTGGAGTACGCCAAGTCGCCGCACAACGCCTTCTCCGACTCCCGCGCGATTGGCGTCGGGCTTGTGATCATCGGTGCGGCCCTCGGGATCGGCGGCCTGACCAAGTCGGCCGTTGAGAGCATGGCGCGTCAGCCGGAGACGGCGGGCCAGGTGCAGACGGCGATGATCATCTCGGCCGCGCTCATCGAAGGTGTGACCTTCTTCGCGCTCATCGTGATCATGCTCTTCACGTCGCCTTGGTGACGGCGGATCGGGATGGTGATCGGCGGCCGACGTGGTCGCCGGTCCCCGCGTCGTCGCGATGGTCCACTCGCTCGATTTCTTGATTTCCACGGATCGCGAGGTCCCGCCCCCATGCCCCGACTATCGCTCTTGGTCCTCGGACTGTTGACCGTGGTGCTCGCGTTCGGCTCTTTCACCGGCACGGTCGTGGCGGAGGAGTCTCATGCGGCCGCTCCTGGCCACGAGGGTGCGCCCGCCGCGGACCCCAACATTCTGGATCCTCAGCCCTCTCTGGCCATCTGGACCGTGGTGGTTTTCCTCGGCTTGATGTTCGTGCTGGGCAAGTTCGCCTGGAAGCCGCTCCTCAACGCGCTTCATCAGCGCGAAGAGCACCTCGAGCACGTGCTCCACGAAACCGAGCGTGCTCGTAACGAGAGCGAGCAGCTTCTGGCCGAGCATCGCAAGCAAATGAATGAAGCGGCGGAGCAAGCACGGGCGATCCTCGATACCGCCCGGCGCGAGGCTCAGGCGCTGACCGACGACATGCTTCAGAAGGCCCGCGCCGAGGCCGACGCCGAGCGTCAGCGTGCCAAGCACGATATCGAGACAGCGCGTGACCAGGCGCTGTCGGAAATCTGGCAGAAGACTGCCGACCTGGCCGTCTCGGTGGCTGGGCGCGTTCTGTCCAAGGAACTCGGTCCGGACGATCACAAGCGGCTCGTTGCCTCGGCGCTCCATGAGCTGCCGGCGCAGCCCGCCCCTGGCACAGGGAGCCTGAGCGCATGACGGCTTCCCCCGACCCCACCTCAGTCGCCGGGACGGTTTTCGAGGACAACTCGCCCGAACTCTCGCGCACCTACGCCGAGGCCCTCGTGGGCGCGGCGGAGGCTCAGGGTGAGGTCGAGCCGGTTCTCGACGAGCTCGACGCGATCGTCGCCGATGTGCTTGTGGCAAATCCCCAGTTTGCGGCCCTGCTCGGCTCGCCGCTCATGCCCCAGCACGACAAGGACAGGATCCTCGTCGAAACGTTCGAGGGACGAGCCCGGCCGACCGTCGTGCAGTTCCTCCGGGTCCTGAACCGGCACGGTCGGCTCGGTCTGATTGCCTCGGTCTCCAGGACGGCTCGTGCGACGTGGGATCGCAAGCAGAACCGGCGTCCCGTCTTCGTTCGCTCGGCTGTGCCGCTCGACGATGCGCAGCAAGCCTCCTTGCGTGACCGTCTCGCGCAAATGCTCCAAGCGACTCCAATACTCCAAGTCACGGTCGATCCCTCGCTGCTCGGGGGCTTGATCGTTCAGGTGGGCGACCATGTGTACGACGCTTCGGTGCGCCACCAACTCGAACAGCTTCGCCAGCGCCTGATCGAAGGGAAGACGCATGAAATTCAAAGCCGACGAGATCACTTCAGTCATTCAGCGTGAGATCCAGCAGTTTCACGCGGGCGTCACCAAGTCCGAGGTCGGCCGTGTCCTCGAGGTGGGCGACGGCATCGCGCGGGTCCACGGCCTGTCGGGCGTGATGACCGGCGAGATGGTCGCCTTCCAGAACGGGGTCAAGGGCCTGGCGTTCAACCTGGAAGAGTCGTCCGTCGGCGTGATCATCCTGGGCGAGTACACCGACATTCACGAAGGCGAGACCGTCACCGCGACGGGCCAGCTCCTCCGCGTGCCGGTGGGTGACGCCATGGTCGGCCGCGTGGTCAATCCGCTCGGTCAGCCGCTCGACAACAAGGGGCCGATCCTCACCGAGAATACCCGTTTGGTCGACTCCCCTGCCCCGGGCATCGCCGACCGCCAGCCGGTTGACGAGCCGATGCAGACCGGTATCAAGGCGATCGACGCCATGACCCCGATCGGCCGAGGCCAGCGTGAGCTGATCATCGGCGACCGGAAGACGGGCAAGACGGCCATCGCCATCGACGCGATCCTGAGCCAAAAGGGCCAGGGGGTGATCTGCGTCTACGTCGCGGTTGCTCAAAAGGAATCGACGACCGCCGGTCTTGTCGACATCCTCCGGCGCAACGGCGCCCTCGATTACACGATCGTCGTCAGCGCCGGTGCGAGCGACCCCGCTCCGCTCCAGTACCTCGCCCCCTACGCCGGCTGTGCGATGGCCGAGTACTTCATGTACGACAAGGGTGGCGCAACGCTCGTCATCTACGACGACCTTTCGAAGCAAGCCGTCGCCTACCGCGAACTGTCGCTCCTGCTCCGCCGTCCTCCTGGCCGCGAGGCTTATCCCGGCGACGTGTTCTACTGCCACTCGCGCCTGCTGGAGCGGTCGGCGAAGCTTGCCAACAAGTACGTCATCCTCCCCGAGAGTGCGTCGACCGAGAACGTCACCGAGAGCCAGGGTGTCAACGGGAAAGTCTACATCGGCGTCCCCGGCGCCGAAGAGGCGAGCCACGCGCTCAAGCACGATTACCCCACCGGCCATAAGGTGGTCAAGACGACGACCTCGGGCGGCTCGCTGACCGCTTTGCCGTTGATCGAGACGCTCGAAGGCGAGGTGTCCGCGTACATCCCTACGAACGTGATCTCGATCACCGACGGTCAGATCTACCTTCAGCCCGACCTCTTCTTCGCCGGCGTCCGGCCGGCGGTCGACGTCGGTATTAGCGTCTCTCGCGTGGGCGGCAAGGCGCAGACGCCCGCCATGAAGAAGGTGGCCGGCGGTCTGCGGCTCGACCTCGCGGCCTTCCGCGAACTCGAAGCCTTCGCCCAGCTCGGTACCGAGCTCGACAAGGCCACCCAGCTCCAGCTTGACCGCGGCTACCGCATGGTCGAGCTGCTGAAGCAGCCCCAGTACCAGCCGATGTCCGTCGAAGACCAGGTCATGAGCATCTACGCCGGCTCGGAAGGCTACCTCGACGATGTCCCCGTCAAGGAAGTCCAGCGCTGGGAGCAGGAGTTCCACCGCTTCATGCGTGAGCACCGCGCGTCCGTCCGCGACGCGCTCGGCCGCGAGAAGAAGCTGACCGACAAGATTCTAACCGATCTCAAGGCCGCTCTGACCGACTTCAAGGCCCAGTTCCGTTCGTCCACCGCCAAGCCCGCACCGGCCCTGGCGGGAGCAAAAGCCTGAGAGAATTGGCCACAGATGAACACAGATGAGCATGGATAAGAGATTTATCTAGACTCCACTGTGTCCATCTGTGTGTATCTGTGGCCCAATTTGCATTGGATAAGAGTTCACGATGGCCAAAGCACGAGCGATCGTCAAGCGCCGCAAGGCGGTGCAGAACATCCGCAAGATCACGCGGACGATGGAGTTGATCGCAACCGCGCGGTTCAAGAAGGCGCTCGACCGCGCGACCGAGGCGGAAGCCTACACGCGGAAGATCGCCGAGTTGGTGGCCGACCTCGGGTCGACGTCACTCGATGTGTCGCATCCGCTGCTGGAGCGCCGCGAGAAGGTCAAGAACTCGCTGTTGCTCGTCTTGACGAGTAATCGCGGTCTGGCGGGCGGCTACAACGGCAACGTTCTGCGCGTGGCCACCCGCGTTCTACACGACGACCAGACAGAAGGGATCGCGACGAGCCTGGAAGTCGCGGGTAAGCGCGGAATCAACTATTTCCGGTTCCGCGGGACCCCGATGGACGCCAGCTACACCCATTACGAGGACCGGCCGCAGTTCGACGATGTCGAGAAGCTGGCAGACCGCTACATCGCCCTCTACATCAACGGCAAGATCGACCGTCTCGACGTGGCCTTCACGCGATTCATCAACAGTGCCCGCCAGGAGGCGGTGGTCCAGACGCTCTTGCCGATGTCGACGGCGAGTGTGGCTCAGGCCGTAGCCTCGGTGCGACAGGCCAAGCCCACAGGCGCGGCGGCTCCGCCACCGACCCGGGGCGAGCGGACGCCTTACGAATTTCTACCGGATGCTAAGAGCATCCTTGAAGAGATCGTTCCCGTTTCGTTCAAGGTCCGGCTCTTCAAGTGCTTCCTCGACGCGGCCGTCAGCGAGCAGATCGCGCGCATGGTTGCCATGCGAGGAGCCACGGAGAATGCCGACGACATGATCAAGTCGCTCACGCGACTGTATAACCGTGCCCGACAGGCACAAATCACCCGCGAGCTGGCCGAACTGATCGGCGGTGCCGCGGCGCTCGAATAACCGTTTCCACGGATTTGCCACGCGGACGCGACCTCGGTCGCCTTCTGCTTTTTTCAGTATTACTACAAACTCCGATTCTTCGTGGCGAACGCCCCGGATTTCACCCCCAGCGCAAGGGATAACTGATGGCCACCGCGACCGCGACCGGACGAATCGCCCAGGTGATCGGCTCGACGTTTGACGCTGAGTTCGATGAAGGGCACCTGCCCAATATCTACAACGCCCTGACGATCAACTCGGACGACAAGGGCGTCAAGATCCGGCTGACCGGTGAGGTGCAGCAGCAGCTCGGCGGCAACCGCGTGCGCTGCGTGGCTCTGGGATCCACCGACGGCCTGGTCCGCGGGATGCCGGTCATCGACACGGGCGGGCCTGTGAGTGTGCCGGTGGGCAAGGAAACACTCGGCCGGGTCTTCAACCTGCTGGGCAACCCGATCGACGGCCGGGGCGATGTTCCTGCGCAGGAGCACTGGCCGATCCACCGCGACCCGCCCGCGTTCGACAGCCTGTCGCCGAAGACCGAGGTCTTCGAGACGGGCATCAAGGTCGTCGACCTGCTCACCCCGTTCGTCCGGGGTGGCAAGATCGGCCTCTTCGGCGGTGCGGGACTGGGTAAGACGGTCATTTTGACCGAGCTGATCGCCCGTATCGCGAAGGTCCACAGCGGCTACGCAGTATTCGCGGGCGTGGGCGAGCGGACCCGCGAGGGGAACGACCTCTGGCTCGAAATGCAGGAAACCAAGATCGGCGCCTCGGGCAAGTCGGTCATCGACAGCACCGTCATGTGCTTCGGCCAGATGAACGAGCCCCCCGGAGCCCGTCTTCGCGTTGCTCTCTCGGCTCTGACGATGGCCGAATGGTTCCGCGACTCCACCGGTGCCGACACGCTGCTCTTCATCGACAACATCTTCCGATTCAGCCAGGCGGGTTCTGAGGTCTCTGCGTTGCTTGGCCGTATGCCGTCCAACGTGGGTTATCAGCCGACGCTGGCCACCGAGATGGGTGCACTCCAGGAGCGGATCACCTCCACGAGCAAGGGCGCTATCACCTCGGTGCAAGCCGTCTACGTGCCGGCCGACGACCTCACTGACCCCGCCCCGGCAACAACGTTCGGCTTCCTCGATGCCTTCATCGTGCTTCAGCGGTCGATCGCCGAGAAGGGGATTTACCCCGCGGTCGACCCGCTCGGCTCGACCTCGCGTATTCTCGATGCTCAGTACATCGGGCAGGAACACTACGACGTTGCCCGCCGGGTGCAAGGCATC
>DAIDJG010000166.1 GCA_027451445.1 Singulisphaera sp. | reverse complement strand
GAAGGGGGCAAGCGGCTCGCTCCAGAGTCGGCCGCGTATTATGAGAAGCTCAACCTGGCGAGCCGCTTCCAGTATCTGATCTTTGAAGGCGGCCACGAATTCCATGATGAGTCGGCATGGGCGTTTGTGAAAAAACACCTTTAGTCCGTAGTCGTTCTGATTCAGCTCGCGTCCGACGTCACGGCCGAAGTGGCGGCTGCCACGGAACCGCACCGGCTCGTTGTGTCATGTCGCGCAGCAGGGTAGCCAGCTCGTTGAAGACCGCGCGTTGTTGCAACATCACGTTGGTTGTCTCGCGCGGATCGGCCTTGAGGTTGAATAGTTCCGGCGGCCCAAAAGGATCATCGAGTACCAGTTTCCAGTCCCCTTTGCGCACGGCTTGCGTCCGCCGGCCGAGTCTCACGCCCCCTTCCCGGTAGACGAAGTAAAGCGCTCGATCGGCTTCGGGCTGATCGCGACCCAACAACGTGGGCAAGAAACTTACGCCATCGACACCCGGAGGAACCGCCACGCCGGCGGCTTCAGCGACGGTGGCGAAGGTATCCATCGTCAGGGCAACCCTCGGAGTGACTGAACCGGGCGCAATGTGCTTCGGCCAGTATGCGGCAAAGGGGACGCGCAGACCGCCCTCGTACATGTGCGTCTTTCCGCTGCGGTACGGTCCGTCGTTGGCACCGGAGTTCAAGAGGCCGCCGTTGTCCGAGGTGAAGAGAACCAGCGTGTTTTCCGCGATTCCCGATTTCTCGAGCGTCTGCACGATCTGTCCGATTCCCTCGTCCATGTGCTCGATCAGAGCCACGAGCTTGGCACGATTATTGGCCATTTCAGGTTCGCGCTTTCGTACGCGGTCAAGCCACTCTTGTGGAGGTTGCAGCGGGTCGTGGGGGGCGTTGTACGCAACGTAGAGAAGGAAGGGTTGCTCGGCGCGAGCGCGGTCGGTGATGGCGTCGCAGGCCCACTGCGTGAACAGGTCGGTCGCATGCCCCTTGGGGTCGATCACGTCGCGATCGCTTCGCATGTAGTTCACACCACCGCGGCGATGCGTGAGGTAATCGTCCATCATGTCGCCGAGGAAGCCGTGAAAGGCGTCGAATCCACGGTCGCAGGGGGTGTTCGGTGCTTCGAGACCGAGATGCCATTTGCCGACAATCGTCGAGTGGTAGCCGGACGCTTTCAGAACTTGCGGAAGCAGCGAGGCGCTGGGCGCCAGATAACCCCACGAATTGGAGGGCGGGTGACGGATCACGCCGGGAACGCCCACACGATCGGGGTAACAGCCCGTCAGGAGCGCCGCGCGAGTCGGCGAGCAAACGCAACTGTTCGCGTAGAAGTTCTCGAACGTCATACCACCACGAAACAGCCGGTCGATGTTGGGCGTGCGAACGTCCTTGGTACCGTACGCCGAATAGTCGGCACGGCCCAGGTCGTCGGCAAGGATGATGAGGATATTGGGCCGCGTGTCCGCGCCGTAAGCACGGCTCCCGACAGGCGAACTGAGCGAAGCAAACGCGATCAGGGCTGCGATCGTCACAGGAAGTCTTTGCGACATAGTTCGATACTACTCACGCCCGGGCCAATTCAAAACCGGTCAACGTCCCCGTGCTGGAACCGAACGTGTCCGTTTCGATCCCGAGCCGCTGGAGCATCGTGACGAACAAGTTGCACAGCCGGGCGTTCTTCTCCGCGTCGAACGCCACGTGCCGGCCGTGTTTGAAACCGCCGCCAGCAACCAGGATCGGTAGGTTGCGCGTGTCATGCGAGTTGGCGTTCCCCAGATTACTGCCGAAGAAGACCATCGTGTTTTCGAGGAGCGAAGCACCGCCTTCCTGCTTCGTCCTGAGCTTGATGAGAAGGTCACGCACGACGGCCATCTCGGCCTCTTCGATAAGCCGCAACTGCGCGATCTTCGCTGGGTCCTTGCCGTGGTGCGACAGGTTGTGATGATCCATCGTGACGCCCTGAACAGGAGGAACGCTATTGGTTCCTTGCAGAAGGATCGTGATCAGCCGCGTGGAGTCGGTCTGAAGCGCAAGCGGAACCAGGTCGAACAACAACCGCATCCGCCCGATGAGGTCACTCCCTTCGTTGATGTCACGCGGCGCTTTCTGATCGAGTTTGGGCTTGGGCTTTTGCGCCCACGCTTCCGAAATCGCCAGGCGCTGCTCGAGCTCACGGACCGACGAGAAGTATTCGTCGAGCTTGTCGCGATCCGCGGTGCCAACGCGTTTCGTGAACCTTCGCGCCTCGTCCTGCACCGCGTCCATAATACTTTGGCCCTCGCGCAGCTTCCGGACCTGCTGTGTCTTCTCGGCCGGCGTCCCATCAAGGAACAACCTGGCAAAGATGCGCGACGGCCGACTCTCCGCGGGAATCATGACACCGCCGCGGGTGTACGAAAGGCTCGGCGTACCCGTGCCCAACACCAACGTGGGAAACCTGGTTTCCAGGCCGATTTTCTCGGCCGCGAATTGGTCAATCGAGATGGTGTTCTTGAACCCGCCCAGCCCGGGGAACCGCGCCGAGGTCAACCACGTCATCTCCGACGTGTGACCATTCGCGCCGGTCTGGTCGGGATGCGACAGCCCGGAGAACAGCGTGAAATCCTCGCGCACGTCCTTGAGGATCTCGAGGTACGGCGTCAAGGAATAATCCGACCCCGTCTCGCTGGGAAACAAGAAGGGCGCGTGCAGCCCGAGCGACGCACAAATGCAGACCAGACTCGTCCGCGCCGGCGTCTGCGACGCGGCTTGGGATCGCGGCAAGAATGCGTCCAGCACCGGAAGTGCCAGCGCGACGCCCGAACCGTGAAGAAACCGCCGGCGATTCATTCGGTCCGATGCGCTGGGAAGGTTCATAGCTCACCACTTGAGGAAAGTAGACGCATTACTTGGACTGGAACGTCGGACTTTGAACGATCTCGTGAACGAGCGTGCGCAGGCCTCCTCCGCTCGCCTTGAGCCGCACGAGGATCGATTCGACAACCTCACGGTCGGCGAACTGGACACTCGCGCCGGTCGCGTACGTCATGAGGTTGCGAGCCAGGTTCCGAGCGACCTGGTCTTCGCGCTCAACGAGGAGCTGCTTGAATTCGTCGATGTCCTGGAACTTTCGACCGTCGGCCAACTCGCCGGATGCGTCGACGGGGGAACCGATGCGGTACTCCCAGATATCACGGCCGCGGAAGAGGCCGGGGGCCTTGTCCCCTTTCTCGGAACGGTAGCGTGTGCGCCAGCCGCCGATGACGTCGAAATTCTCGAGCGCAAATCCGGGGGGATCAATGTGCGTGTGGCACGAGGCACACACCGCGATGGAACGGTGCTTCGCGAGTTGCTCGCGGATCGTCACGGCCCCGCGCGTATCGGGCTCGAACGACGGGATATCGGGAGGCGGCGGATCCGGCGGCTCGCCAAGAAGGCGCCTCATGACCCAGGCACCCCGCAGCACAGGAGACGTAAAGGTCCCGTTGGCGCTCACCTTCAGGACGCTCGCCTGCGTCAACACGCCGCCCCGATGGCTATCCGGCGGCAAAGGCACACGGCGAAACGCTTCGCCAGTCACGCCAGCGATTTTGTAGTGGTCGGCGATGCAACGGTTGAGCATCAGAAAGTTGGAATGGATCAGGTTCGACAACTTCGAATCGGCCCGGAGCATCTCCGCAAAGAACGCGTGCGACTCGCCGAGCATCGCCGCCTTCAAGATGTCGTCGAACTCGGGGTAGAGCTTCTTGTCGGGCAATGTGAAATCGATTTGCCGCAGGTCGAGCCACTGGCCCAGGAAGTTCTCGACGAACGCGTGGCTTTTTGGAGACGACAGCATCCGTTCGACCTGATCGCGTAGGACTGACGGCTGATGCAGCGTCCCGTTGTCCGCGAGTGTGCGTAGCTCGTCGTCGGGCTGTGTGCTCCAGAGGAAATAAGACAATCGGCACGCCAGCGCCCAATCATCGAGCCGGCCGGGCTGTTCGTCGAGGAACAAGAAGCGAGGAGACGTGATGATCGCGCGGAAGGCCACGCCGAGTGCATCGTCGAAGGAGAGTCCGTCGCCGAGCCCTTTGCAGGCGAGTTGGGTGAACCGGTCAACGTCAGCCGCCGTTACCGGGCGGCGAAACGCTCGGGACGCAAATGCGGTCAATACTCGCTCGGCCGACGATCGAGCGTCGCCGGGCGAGATTGTAAAGTGGGGAGCGCGGCGGTCGGTCGGCAGTTTTGCGACGGGTTCTACGGGAAGATCGCCGAACAGCCGCTCCACACTCGGTGGCGGCCAGCGATCGAACAAAGGACCCTCGACTTCGACGTATTCGACGGCAATCCCCCGGCCGGAATACGTTTCGGCGCCGATCCCCCAGAAACCGCTGCGCCGGCCTTTGTCGTCGTAGTTCGTGTCGAACGGACTGAGATTCAGCAGGTGGCCCTGGTTGAGGTGCGTCTCCACTTCCATCACGCGCGGTTCTTCGGCCGGCACGTCGTAGTACGCGTTCAGGCGCTGGGTTTTGAAATCAGTGTCGTACAACTTCAACCACACCGGGCGACCCGCCGCCTGAAAGGCACGCGCCGAGACGCGGATCCGATAGCGCCCGGAGGTCGGGACGATCCAGCGCCGGAGCACGGTCGGTGAGTTGTCGTCAAAGATGACGACGGCGTCCGGCAAGACACGAAACGTCTTCTTTTCTTTCTTCTTCTCGTCTTCCTGGATGCTTTCCTCGTCCTGATAGCGCAATCGCTTGTGTACCACATCGGGTTGTTTGCGCAGCTCCATGGCCGCCGTGATCGCGGCGTCCGCGGCCTCCAGGTACTGCTCCATCTGGAGCATCGACAGCCGCAGGCCCGAGGCAACGTTATCGAACCCGCTCGTCGTGGTGTCTTCGGGCAAATAATGCTGCAGCGGCACATCGATCGACAGAAGGTCGTGAAGCGTGTTCTCGAACTCAGCCCGATTCAGGCG
Source organism: Singulisphaera sp. (assembly GCA_027451445.1). GTDB lineage: Bacteria > Planctomycetota > Planctomycetia > Isosphaerales > Isosphaeraceae > DAIDJG01. Next base: position 100 of record DAIDJG010000166.1, on the reverse strand, counting down.
GCGGAGCACAACACGTCCGTCGGTCTTCTGCCTCGAGAGATTGGCAGCGCGAAGCTGCTTGCCCAACTCGCCGAGAAACCCCGCGCGTGCGGCGGGCTCA
>DAIDJG010000165.1 GCA_027451445.1 Singulisphaera sp. | reverse complement strand
GCCACACCCTTACCTCGACCCCCTGCGTGGACCTGTGCCTTGACGACGATCAGGCCGCCGCCGAGTGACTCGTACGCTTTGGCCGCCTCGGAAGGCTCCGTGATCACAACGCCTGCCGGGACGGCGACTCCAGCCGCTTTGAGCAGTTCCTTGGCCTGGTACTCATGAACTTTCATCGTCGAATCGCCACCTGTACGTGTTGTGAGGAACAGGCTTAGGGGGAAGGGCACGTCTCGAACCGTGCGACATTCGGGTTTTACCACAGCCCTTGGGCGGGGACCAGTCCCCAGCGTATCCCGGGTGACGTCGCCTACGATCCGAACTCACGCTCGATCTCTCGCTCCAGAGCGGCGATGTCGGCGTCGGTGAGGAGCGACGGATCGGGACGGAGAGCCTCGTGGGTGGCCGGATCATCGTCGAGGTCGCCGAAGACCTGTTGCCAGTAAGCCGACTCGCGCGGGGAAAGCGCTCGTTCCTTGTGCGACTCCTTGGCACGCTCGGGCTGGGGTCTGGGCGAAGGCGGAGCTTCGAGTCGCGAGAGGAAATCGTCCGCAGTGACGGCCTGGGCCTTGCGCCGGGTGGCGGCATGGCGGATGCGGTGGTCGGAGGAGACGACCGTGAGCGTTTTCGGCGTGGGGTGCTGCGCGATGAGACGCTCGATCTGCGCGTCGGCGTTCTCTTCATTGACCGCGAACATGACCGTGATTCCTTTGTGAGTGGTTTCACTGGGGAGGTCATTGGGCGGGTGGGCGGCGTCGAACACCACTGTGGTCTGGTGTGCATCGACCGCGCCGAGCGCTTCGACGAGTTTGTTCAAGAAGCGCAAACGGGCCTTGCGGAAGCGGTCGGGGCCGAGCTTTTTCGCCATCAGGCCCACGGCATACATCAGGTTATAGCCGTCGATCAGAATACGCATGGAGGCACTTGTCCGTGGAGCGCCGCAAATCGCCTCCTTCCAGTGTCCTCCAAGCGTCGCCGGGCCGCAATGCGCAAAACGCGATCCGTCAGCACGCCACGCGCTCGCCCGGCCGCTGGACGATGCCGCCGAGGGTGTAACGGACCTCGCCGCCCACGATCACCGTATGGGCCCGCCCGCGCACCTCCCAGCCGGTGTAAGGTGTGTTCCGGCTCTTGGAATAGAAGCGGGCCGGGTCGATCGTCCAGCGCGCCTCGGGATCAATGATCGTCACATCGCCATCGGCTCCGGGGCGGAGTGTCCCCTTGTCGATCCCCAGAAGCTGCGCGGGGGCGACGGTCAGCTTATGGATCACCTCCGGCCATGTCAGGTGTCCCGGCTCGATCAGGCCGTGAATCGTGATCGGCAAGAGCGTCTCCAGGCCCACGATTCCGAACGGAGCCTGGTCGATCTCCCGCATCTTCTTCTCAGGGGCGTGCGGGGCATGATCCGTCGCCAGGACCTCGATGGTGCCGTCGCGCAAGCCACCGATGACGGCCTCGACGTCGCTCCAGGTCCTGAGCGGCGGGTTCATCTTGAAGTTCGTGTCGAACGCACGCAGCTTTTCGTCCGTGAGGGTGAAGTGGTGCGGACACGCCTCGGCCGTCACGCGCACCCCCCGGCGCTTGCCTTCACGGACGAGCTCGACGGAGCGCGCGGTCGAGATATGCTGGATGTGGAGCCGGCCGCCGGTGATCTCCGCCAGGCGGATGTCCCGCGCGACCATGATGTCCTCGGCCGCCGCCGGCATCCCGCGCAGGCCGAGCTTCATGGACTCGAACCCCTCGTTCATCACGCCGCCGACGGTCAGCTCGGGCACCTGGCAGTGCTGCATGATCACCTTGTCGAACATTTTCGCATATTCGAGCGCCTGCCGCATGAGGGACGCCGATGCGACGGGGGCGCCGTCGTCGGTGAACCCGACCGCTCCGCCTTCCGCGAGCTGGCCGAGCTCCGCGAGCTCCTCCCCCTTGCGCCCTTTGCTGACGGCGCCGACCGGAAAAACATTCGCCTTCCGGGCTCGCTGTGCCTGCAAGACGACGAACTCGACCGCGCCCTGGCTATCGAGCGCGGGGATCGTGTTCGGCATGCACGCAACGGATGTGACGCCCCCCGCCAACGCGGCCTCAGCCCCTGTCGCGATGGTCTCGTCTTCCTCGTTCCCGGGCTCTCGCAGGTGGACGTGCGCGTCGATGAGTCCCGGACAGACGATCAGGCCTCGGGCATCGATGACGACCTCGGCTTCCTCGAACGCTTCGCCCATCGGCAGGATCCGTCCCCGGCTGATCCAAAGGTCGCCGACGCGGTCGATCTGCTGGCTCGGGTCGATGATCCGGCCGCCGGTGACGTGGATCGTACGCAAGGGAGGGGCTCCTGGAAGTGGGTGACGAGGCAACGCCAGTCTCTGGGCGACTGGCCGGGATTGTAGTCTAGCGAATTCGCCGGCTGCAAGCACGCGAGCCGCACGTCATGCTGTGCGATCTGTGGTGTGAGCGCGACGCAGCCTTGCTACAATGGACGATGAATGGAGGCTGACCCGCGCCCGTTCCCGAGTGATCCGGCGGGTGTTGTCTTCGTGGAGCGCCGCGTCATGGCGACTGTCCCTCGACCCTCGCGC
>DAIDJG010000164.1 GCA_027451445.1 Singulisphaera sp. | reverse complement strand
AGCGGGGCTGCCACGGTCGATCAGCTCCACTCGAATCTCGCTGCGCTGGCGATCCAATGGGATGACTCGTTCAACGAGCGGCTTCATGCCATGACGGAGAAACCCGTCGAATACTGGGAAACGCGAGCACGGCTACCCTGGAACTGAAGGTGTTCCAACGGACCAACGGAACTTCGAAAGCGTCACGTTTTCTACGAAGCGTACGAAAACCGCCCGGAGCTCAGACCATGCAGGCCAACCGGCTCGACACGCACCAGAAGGCCGTCCAGATCAACCTCGACAACGCCAAGTACGGCACATTCGCCGAGATCGGCGCGGGGCAAGAGGTCGCGCGGTGGTTCTTTCGAGTCGGGGGCGCGGCGGGAACGATCGCCAAGAGCATCTCAGCCTATGATATGACCGTCTCCGACTCCATGTACGGCGCCTGCGGCCGCTACGTCAGCCGGCAGCGTTTGGAGACGATGCTCGACTACGAATTTCGCACCATGTCCGGTCACCTCGCTGCCAAGCGGGGCGAGCACACCCGCTTCTTCGTGTTTGCCGACACCGTCGCCGCCAAGAGCTACACCCGCAAGGACGACTGCCATGGCTGGATGGGCATCCGGTTCCAGCACCAGCCCGGCGCTGCGCCTTCGCAGATCATCCTGCACGTGAGCCTGCTCGACCGCGAGACCGTCCTGCAACAGGAGGCCATGGGGATCCTCGGCGTCAACCTGATTCACTCGGCCCTCTACGAAGCCGTGCCCACTGCGCTCGTCCAGCAGCTCCTCGACGACCTCACCGCCGAGCGAATCGAGATCGACCTGATCGAGTTCACGGGACCCGCCTATCCGCAGGTCGACAACCGCTTCATGAGCCTGGAGCTGGTCCACTGCGGACTCGCGAGCGCAGCGATGTTCACGCCCAAAGGTCAGGTCGTCCAGCCCGCCGAGGTCTTCCACAAAAAGGCGATTCTCCTCCTCCGCGGCAGCTTCCGTCCCGTCACCAACGTGACGATCGACATGCTCCACGGCGCCCGCAAACAGTTCGAGCAGGAGCCCGCCAATCAGGGCGAACATATCGTGGTCGTCACCGAGATGACGCTGAACAACGTCCTGGCCGGCGACGTCATCGACAAGCAAGACTTCCTGGACCGCGTCGACATCCTCCGCACCCTCAACCACCCCGTACTGATTTCCAACTTCGGCGAGTTCTACCGACTCGCCAACTACCTCCAGCGCCTTACCAAGAAGCTCATCGCCCTGGTCATGGGCGTACCCACCTTGCGCGAGGTGTTCGAGGAAAAGTACTACGCGCACCTCGAAGGCGGGATCCTCGAGTCCTTCGGCCGGCTCTTCAAGAACGACCTGAAGGTCTACGCCTACCCGTTCCTCGATCCCGACACCGGTGCCGTCGTCACGGCCAGTGAGTTCCGGGTCGCTCCGAACTTGCGCCACCTCTACCAGTTCCTGGTGGAAAACCACCACATCCAGTCCCTCGCTCATTACACGCCTGAATTCTTGAGCATCAATTCCCGCCAGGTCTACCAGCGGATGCAAGAGGGTGATCCCACGTGGGTCCATGAGGTCCCCCCGGGCGTGGCGCTTTTGATCTGCCAGGACCGTCTGCTGGGTTATGATCCTGCCAAGTTCGCGGAGGCGCTGGAGACCTCGCCGCGGGTTTGAGGCAGCCCCTTACGCGTTAACTTAACGCTATGGCCACCCCCGTCGCAACGGCGAATCATATAACTCCCCCCCCTTGGGAAGCTGGCGACCCGACACTTTTCACGGGGGGCCGAAAAGGCACACGGCATCGGCTGGCCAGCCGACGAGAACGAACATGGCGACGGTGGCTGAAAAACAGCCTTGTTCGAGCGATCGCCGCCTGTTGGA
>DAIDJG010000163.1 GCA_027451445.1 Singulisphaera sp. | reverse complement strand
TGACAGTACGCCTCCGTCGGGCTCGCCGGACCCGGGGATCGTCGTGCAGACGGGCCTCGACGGCAACGGTGCCCATTTCGCGGTCCTGGCCAGCCACACCTACAAGGTACCCGTCACCGGCGGCTCGATCACGACGCAGATTACGGACATCGGCGGCGGTGCGAGCGGCTCGATCCTGCCCGACCCAGTGCTTCCTGTGACCGTCGACCCCGCGGCGCTGAGGATCGCGGCGCAGCCCGTCGTTGTCGTCGAAGGACCGACGATCCCGCCCGGCACCGTGATCGGCACGTTCACCGATACCGGATTCAACTCCGCGTCGCCCCCCACGTATACCGCCACGGTGACCTTCCCCGGTGCGAGCGCTCCGACCATACTGAACGTGAATGCGATCTCGGGGCCGAACGGCAACACGTTCGAGCTCACGACCGCCACGACGACCTTCACCGCCGGTAGTATCGATGAGGGCACGTATCAGTACACGGTCGACATCATCACCAGCGCCAACCCCGCCGTACCCGCCGCGGAGACCGTGGGCACGCTGACCGTGACTGACGCCCCACTGACCCCCGGCGCGACCGCCACCCTGACCCCGACCGAAGGAAGCGCGACGAGCGTTCCGCCCACGACCCAGCTCTTTGCCTTCACCGACGGTAACTCGACCGCGTCCGCGTCCGACTTCTCGGCCACGATTGACTGGGGTGATGGCTCCCCGATCGCGATGGGCACCGTCGTTGCGCTCCCGGGGGGCGGATTTGCCGTCGAAGGGGGGCACATCTACGCCGAGAGCGGCACGTACTCGGTCATCGTCCGGGTCAACGACGTCGGTGGAATGTCGACGTCCGGCGTCGCCTCCGCCACCGTCTCCGACGCCATCCTGACCGCAGGGACTCCCGTCAACGTGTCCGGGACCGAGAACCAGAACCTGAACAACGTGCCGGTCGCCACCTTCGAGGATCCGAACCCACTGGCGACACCGGCCGACTTCATCACCACGATTGACTGGGGCGACGGCTCGTTGGCGACCCCAGGTCAGGTCACGCTCCTCGGCGCTGCGGCCGACGGCAATGCGCTCTTCCAGGTCTCCGGCTCCCACTCCTACGCAACCTCCGTCGGGTCGCCGTTCACGATCACCGTCAACGTCGCCGACAAGGACGACGCAGCGAACACACTCGCCATCACTTCGTCGGCCACCATTGCGACCTCGGCGATTGAGGTCAGCGCGCTGTCGCTGACGACCGTCCAGGGCCTGCCGACCGGCAGCGGGACGCCGGGGAGCCCCGCGCTCTCGAATGAGCTCCTCGCGACGTTCACCGACACCGCAGGTGCGGATGACCTGACCGCCTACTCGGCCACCGTCGACTGGGGCGACGGCACCACGGCGGACACGACGGCCAACCTCGGCGGCTCGGGCGCGTTGACGATCCTGGCTCTCGGCGGGGGTCAGTTCGGTGTGTACGGGGCCCACATCTACACCAACGCCGGCATCTATCACATGACGGTGACGGTCAACGACAGCGACCCTGCGAGCGGCGTGGGCAGTAGCCTGGTCGTCGTCAACAGCCCGACCCTCGCGGCAACACCCGAGCCCGGTCCGATCGTCAATCCGGCCACCGGCAACCCGTTCGACGAAGGCCAGCCGCTCGTGAACGTACCGCTGGCCACGATGACCTCCACCGACCCGACCGAGCAGGCCAGCAGTTTCACCGTGCAGATTGACTGGGGCGACGGCTCGCCCCAATCGGCCGGCACGATCGTGGCCGACGCCGCGGCGGACGCCGCCGACCCCACGCATTCGCACTTCATCATCGAAGGCTCGCACACCTACGCTGAGACGAACGTTGCGGGTTACAACGTCCAGGTCGTGGTCACGGACAGTTTCCAGGGGAAGGCGTCAGCGTCCCTGAGCATCAGCATCAACGATGCCCCGCTGTCGAATGCACTGGGGCTTCCCGTCTTCGCGACGGAACATCAGCCGCTCGACGACATTCCCGTCGCGACCTTCGTCGACGCCAACCCACTCGCCACGGCCGCCGACTTCAGCGCGACGATCAACTGGGGCGATGTCTCGCTGCCCGACACGAATGCGCGCATTGTGCTGGTGGGCACCAACCCGAACGGCCCGGGCGTTCAGTTCGCAGTCTACGGCTCGCACGTCTACTCGGGTGTTGGCACGTTCCAGACGCAGATTAGCATTCAGGATGAGGATGGATCGTCGGTCTCGACCACGCCCGGCCAGGTCATCGTGACCGTCGCCGCGAGCCCCCTCGTCATCACGGCCACGCCGGTCACTGCCACCGAGGGCCTCGTACTGCCGAATGGGCAAATCGTCCCCACGCCGAGCGGCTCGACACCCGCGACGATCGTCGCGACCTTCTACAACGCAGCCGGCGCGGATCCTCTGACCGACTATTCGGCCACGATCGACTGGGGCAACGGCAACGGCGGCGCCGATACGGTGACGACCGGCACGATCGTACAGAACGGCCCGAACTTCGCAATTCTCGCCCCCACGACGCCGGCGATCATCTACCCCGAGGAAGGCAGCTTCACGGTCCGGGTCACGCTGAACGACTTGAACGGGAATCTCACCGTGTTCGCGGTCGACGCGGTTCAGGTCGGTGATGCGAAGCTTTCACCCACGCCGAGTCAGCCCACGATCCCGGCCCAGACCCAGAGCACCCCTTCGGGGCTGATCCCCATCGCGTCGTTCGTCGATGCCAATCCTCAAGCGCCGTTGAGCGACTTCTCGGCGCTGATCGATTGGGGCGACAACCCTGGCCAGTCGGCCGGGCAGATCACGCAGCCGGGCGGGCCGGGAAATCCGTTTGTGATTTCGGGCAACCACACCTACGCGCACCCGGGCAGCTATACGCTCAACGTGATCATCAAGGATCAGGGCGGCTCATCGCTCGTCCTGACGGCTCCGGTCGTGGCGCAGGTGGTTGTGAACCCGTCGGCGATTGCGGTCAGCCCGCTTACGTTCAACGCGGTCGAGGGGCAGCCCGTCGCGAACGCGGTGCTCGCGACCTTCACCGACACGGGCGGCGCCGGCCCGGTGAGCAGCTACGCGGCGGCGATTCTCTGGAACGACTCGACCCCGCCGACCTCCACCGTCGGCCAGATCCTCGCCGTCGGCGGCAACACGTTTGAGATCGTGGGGAGCCTGCCTGCGGGCTACACGGAGGAAGGGACCTATAACGCCCTGTTCTCAATTTCACACAACGGCGTCCCCGTGACGGGAAGCCCGTTCGCCGCGACCGCGAAAGTGGCCGACGCACTGCTCCAGGGCGCGGCGAACCCGATTGTCGCCCAGGAGGGGACCGCGTTCGCCGGTGCCGTCGCCAACTTCACCGACGCGGACCCGAACGGCACCCCGAGCGACTACAAGGTGACCATCAACTGGGGCGACGGCAGCACGCTCGATACGTTCGTCGGCGACAGCTCCAACATGAGCCAGCCCGCGGGTCCCGGCACTCCGTTCACGATCAACTTTGGGAGCCCAGGGCACGTCTACGTTGAGGAAGGGACCTATACGCTGTCGGTGACGGTTGTCGATAACTCGGCGTCGTTCACGGCGACGTCGCAGGTCACTGTCAGCGACACGCCGCCGGTCCCGGTCAATCCGCAGCCTGCGGTGACGGTGAATGAGGGTGCCCAGTTCAACGGCGCCGTGGCGAGCTTCAAGGAGATCTACGGTACCTTCGCCGAGCCCCTCTCCGACTACTCGGCGACGATCGACTGGGGCGACGGCTCGCCGCAGACGGTCGGCGCGATCGAAGCGACGAGCACACCGGGGGTTTACCAGGTCGTCGGGAGTCACGTGTATCCGAACCTGGGCTTCAACATTGGCGGCACGCCGAATGTGCCCACAGGGATGTTCCCAATTTCGACGGTCATCCACGATGACGGCGGTAGTCAACTCACGGTCAAGAACCTCGCCACGGTCAACGAGGTGCCGATCATCGTGCTGGGCCAGCTCAATCCGTCGAGCGACAGCGGCAAGTTCGACAACGATGGGGTCACGAACGTCAAGCAGCCGAACTTCTTCGGCACGACCGAGCCGTTCGCCCACGTGAAGCTCTACGCCACACCGGTCGGCAGCAGCACCCCGGCCTTGATCGGCCAGACCGCGGCCCTGGGCGACGGGTCGTGGAGCATCACCTCGAACGTCCTTGCCGACGGCAGCTACACGATCACGGCGACCGGTCAGGACCAGGCCGGCCTGCCGGTAGCACCGACTGTTTTTCCGATCGTCACCAACAGCGGGCACACGAACGTCTTGACGATCGACACCGTGGGCCCTCGCGTGACGAGCGCAGGCTTCGACCGGGCGACGGGCACGGTCACCCTGTCGTTCAGCGATGCCGGCGGGAGCGGCCTGCTCCAGCAGTCGCTGCAAGACGCCGCGAATTTCGCGTTCAACAACCAGCTCGCGCGGCCGCTGGGCAAGTACATCATCGGTGCTATCACGGTCGCACCCGGTGCGGGAGCCGGTGAGCAGACCGTCAACCTCTCGATCGTCTCGACGAAGAACGGCACACCGCTCACCAGTCCGTTACTGCGCGGCTTCTTCCAGATCATCGCTCGCTCGGCGAGCGTCCTGATGCCGACCGGCATCCAGGATCTGGCCGGCAACGCCCTCGACGGCGAGTTCTACGGCCCGAGCTCGGCCTCCGGCAATGGCATCCCCGGCGGCGACTTCATCGCCAACTTCAACGACTTCCACAACATCGTCAATCCGCCCGCGACGGTCCTCGGGATCCCCAGGGCCAGCGCATGAGAGCTGCCAAAAAAGCCATAAGTCGCTGATATCAAAGCAGTTGCGAGTCCGGTGTCTGTTTGGACACATAAACGCTAACCCCATGGCACCAAATAACTTGCGGAAAGCGTGCGCTGACCCTGTCGGGATCCCGCACCCGAACGATCCGCCGGGGCACTTCGCGACGAAGCCGGGCCATGCGAAGGTGAAGCCGGGGCATGGGCATCGGTAAGGCGCCGAGCGCGAAGATTGTCGAACACAGCCGCCGTCACGCAGATCGATTCGGGCGACTTGCGCGTACGCCGCGAGCACCTGACAGCAGATCCCTAAACCCGTTCGCGGGGAACATATAACTCCCCCCCCTTCCCAAGGGGGGAGTTAATATGTTCCTGCCTCGCGAAGGAGAAGAGCACGCGCGTTAAGTTAACGCCTATGCCCAAGCTCCCCTTCCCAAGGGCGGGAGTTACATGTTCGGCCCGTTCCGTGGTGACGAGGAAACGGCGTTGTCTTCACGGCTTCGTGCCGATCTCAACCCGCACCGGCGCGGCCAGGCGCGGATCGCCGCGCTCTTCGAGACCGAAGCAATACGTTTCGAGTGTCGGTTTGGGCGTGAGCGTCGTCGCCTTGCCGCCATTCAACTCGATCGTCACCGGCCTCGCCAGGTCGACCAGAGGCTGGTCGAGCCAGAGGGCGAGTCCCCCCTGCCCTTCCGCCTTCAGCGTGATCGTATTGCGGGTTACGGAAGCCTCGATGCGCCCGCGGTCGCTAGGTTTGAGGGCTTCGACCCAGAAGTGGTGGGTCAGGACATCGTCCGACTGGACCCATACCAGCGTCCTGGGCCAGGGCTTGCGGGGGCCCGAACGAATCATTTCGGCGACCTTGTCGCGGTCGGGCACCGCGTGTCCCACGTTGGGCCGCCACTCGAACGTGCCGGGGTACCCTCCGCGCTCGCCTCGCCAGGTGTTAACCTGATTGGCGAACGCCAGGCACCGGCTCGCACGGCCGTAGGCCGTGTCGAGTTCGCCCACCATGAACGTGAACATCGTATTGCGCAGGTTCTCGCCCATTGTCTCGTCATCGGTTGGGGCCGAGGCGGACGCGTGCACGGCGGCGAAGCGGTCGGGCATCTTGGGGCCGATCACGAAGGCCCCGTAGCCACCGTGCGAGGCGCCGAGCGTGTAGACTCGGTCGGGATTGACGTCACCGAACACGACGAACTGGCGGATCAGGCGTTCGACCAACGGGCAGATCGCGTCGTCGTAGAAGCCATTCCACGTGTCGTTCGGGGCCCGAAGGGCGAGGTAGACATAGCCCCCCGCCTCAGGGTGGTCGTGGTAGTAGCGCTCGAACATTCCTTTCCACTGGTCGTCGTTTACCCTCGCGGCGGTACCGCCACCGCCATGCATCGCGATCATGAGCGACCACCCGTCCTTCGGCTTCTCGCCCACGTGCCGCCAGAGATAAGGGCTCTTGCGATCCTTCGTGGCGACGGTCTTCGCCTCGTACTCTTGCCGCAAGGCGTCGTGCAGGCCCGAGGTTTTGTAGGCTTGCCATGCGGCTTTGCGGGCCTCATCGTCCGCGGCGAGCTCGCTCAAGCGTCGCCGCGCTGCGGATTTCTTCTCGGCGTCCGATCCGAAACGGTCGGCCAGGAGCGCTCCACGGTCCGACCCGGCAATGGTCTCAGAGCGGTCGAGGCGAGCGAGCGAGTTCCCGCCGCTGATCGTTTCTTGCTGTCGATCTGCCGCGACGAATGCGAGACCAAGTAGGAACGAGAGCATAGCCGCCACTCCTCGACGATCGGCCGGGCAAAAAAACCTTGAGGCATGATGGCGATGCGGCGAGTTGAGCGAAAGGGGGCGCCGAAATCAACGGAGTCGGTGGGCGCGCGGTGAATCGGTCGGTGGGCGCACGAAAACATGTAACCACCGGACAGGCAGTGGTCACTTCAGTGAGGGGCGTCGTGTGCACGGTGCGAGAAGGGAAGTTCGGCGATGCCGTCGGCGCAGAGGACACACCTTGGCCGGGGCATTGACCGACAAGAGGTGAAAATCTGTGGTCGTTTGCGCGAAGGACTGCCTGGGACGCTTTGGGCGTCCCAGGCAGTCCGTATTGCGTTCCGCGCTCAGGGCATGATTGTCTTCACGACCTTGGCGAGTTCTGTGCCGGTCTCAGTCAGACCGTAGAAGTTGTTTTTTCCCTGGCGGCGGGGGGCGATGATGCTCCCGTGACGAAGCAGGGCAAGGTGATGGCTCACGGCGGGCTGACTCTGGCCCAGTTCCTCACACAAGGCACCGACGTGCTTCTCACCGTCGGCGAGCATGAGGACGACCTGGAGACGGGTCGGGTCGCTGACTTGCTTGAGCAGGATCGAAGCCCGTTGCGCGGCCTTGAACCGTTGCTCGGAGTCCTTCTTCGACTTGGCAGTCTTCGGTTTCACAGTCGTCGGCGTCGTTGCAGCAGCCATTGAGGCATTCTCCGTTGAGATCCTGATCCGAACAAAGCATCACGCGGCCCTGTTCTTTTCGGGATCAAAGGGGGGGAACAGCGTTGTGACTCATCAAGCTCCCACCAGGCGTTGTTCCGGATGCCCGGGGGATGAACCGTCAGATTGGCTGTCGCAGAGTTTCGGTACGGAGGGCTCCCTATCTTTGCGGCATGTTTATCGTATCTTAAACGATACGCAAAAACAAGATGCTTTCGCTCTTAGCTTCTATTGTTTCTTTAGCCGCATTCTCGGACTGATTCAAGCACCCATCACACAGATCTTCAAGAACCGATGAAATTCGCACCAGCCGTACATGGGTGCACTCAATTCGCCGTCGTCGGACGCTGCATATGGATGCATCAATGACTTAGACGTTTAGGGCGTCGAGGGCGGACAGGCTGGCCTTGTGAATTGCTCGGATTCTGGAGTCGACAGGTATTGTTGCCGGTTGGGCAAGCCAGTTGGGCGGGTGCGGCGATCATCGGACTGAATCGGTTCCGGGGCCTGGCGCCTTCCATGGCAAACTCCCCGCATTCCCAAGCGCGCTTCCCAATGGGGGGAGTTTTAACACTTACGTACGTGTCGCTTGTTTCCGCCGTGGGACATGGGGCCGGGGGTTTGGGGACTCGCGTCGGCATCTTGTTCGGGAGGCGACCGGGGCTCTATAGTGAAGGAACCCGGTACGTTGAGGAGCTCTCCCGTCATGCCTCCGCGATTGCTGTGCGTGGGTCTCTTGCTCTACTGGGCGGTGGCCGTCCTGAGCTTGATCACGCGTGATCTGCTGCCTGAACTGAACCTCGGCAGTCCTCCGGACCTGCGGACGATCAGCCGGGCGGAGGACGGTGCGCGGCCCAGCCGGTGGGCGGTGCAGGTGGTGGACGATCCTTCCGCACCGGACGTTCGGCGCACCGTCGGACAGGCCGTGACGGGAGGCGTGCGCAGGTCCGATGGCTGGGTCGTGATGACGAGCCGCCTCTGGTTCGACGCCGGGGGCCTGCTCAAGGGAACCCCGTTCTCCGGCAAGACGAACGTTCGCATGGAGGTGCTCAGCAGTTACAATGTCGATCCTTCCGGAAACCTCCGGTCGTTCCGCGCGAGCGTCAAGACGATGGATCCGCCCGAGGAGGACCTGTTCGACGTGCGCGGGACTTTGAAGGAACACACGCTCGAAGTGACCACTCGTGGTGCCCTCCCCTTCATGAACCAGACGCGCTCGGTTCCTTACGAGCCTCGCGGCGTGGTCCAGAATGCCCTCGGTCCCATCGATCGCTTGCCTGGGCTCCAGGTGGGCCAGCGTTGGGATATGCGGATCGTGAGCCCGTTCACGGGGCAAGCTGAGGTGGTTCGCACGGAGGTCGTACGGCGGTCGATCATTCACTGGGATAAGAACCCGGTGCCGGCATTCGAAGTCGTTCAGCACATGACTCCGCTCACGGCGAAAACCTGGGTGCGTCCGGATGGGATCGTCCTGCGGCAGGAAGTTCCTTTCCCCTTTGTAAAGCTTGTCCTCGAACGCCTTCCCGACTACGCCCCGACTCAGGGCCAAGAGGTCCCCCCCCGATGATTGAATTGCGAGGCGTAACGAAACTCTTCGGGACGAAGCGCGCGGTGGACCAGCTTGACCTCAACGTTCGCCAGGGGGAGCTGTTCGCGTTCCTCGGACCCAACGGCGCGGGGAAAACCACCACGATCAAGATGGTCTGCGGGCTGCTCACGCCCACGTCGGGGACCGTCCACATCGCCGGCTTCCCCGCGACAAGCCAGGATGCACGCCAGCTCCTGGCGTACGTACCCGACCAACCGTTCCTCTACGAGAAGCTCACCGGGCGCGAGTTTCTCCGGTTCGTCGTCGAAATGTACGGCATCGAGCGCCAGGTCGCGGCGCTGCGGATTAGCGAGCTGATCGAGACGTTCGAGATGGCCGATTTTGTCGACGAGGCGTGCGAGACCTATTCCCAGGGCATGAAACAGCGCGTCGTCTTTGCGTCGGCGCTGGTGCACGACCCCAAGGTGCTCGTCGTGGACGAGCCGCTCGTGGGGCTCGACCCGAGGAGCGCGCGGATCGTCAAAGATCTGTTTGTGGCACAGGCACGCTCAGGAGTGGCTGTGCTCATGTCGACGCACCTGCTTTCCATTGCCGAAGAGCTCGCCGATACGATCGGGATCGTCGATCACGGACGCCTGCTGGCGCACGGTCCCTTGACCAGCCTGCGCGAGCAGTTCCAGCTCGAGGGGCCGCTCGAAGATCTGTTCCTGCGCGTCACCGGCGGCGAGCGGCGGCCGACTAACGGCCAACTGCCCCAAAAGGCCGTTGAAGCGGGCGACTGGGTTGACGCGTAGGGTTACGGCAAGACGGAGAGCGCTGCGATGAACACCACGCCTGAGACGTCCCGGCGACGCGCCGCCGTTCCGTCCACGCCCAGCGGCCGGGCCGCTCGGGCACTCGGGGTGCTGCGCTGGCGGCTCTTCAAGAATACCGTGCGGTCGCTGTTCGCGGGTTCCCGGCTCCGCATGTCGATGATCGCCGTCTGCAGCGCGATCTTCTGGGTTGGCCTGTTCGGGCTCTTCTTCGGCGGCTTTCAGTTCATCGCATCGTACATGAGCGTGGCCGACGAGATCGTCGAATATTTGTTTAGTATGTTTTTTTTGTCGTTGCTGATCATGTTGTTTTTTTCGACGGGGATCATCGTCTACGCCGGTTTGTTTCAGTCGCGAGAGGCGTCGTTCTTGCTTTCACTGCCTGCGCCGAGCGATCGGGTGTTTGCGTACAAGTTTACCGAAGCGCTCGGGTTTTCAAGCTGGGGATTCGTGCTGCTGGGCAGTCCGATGATGGTGGCGTACGGCATCACCGTCGAGGCGGAGCCGGCGTATTACGTGGTGTTCTTCGCGTTTCTGCTGGCGTTCGTGATGATTCCGGGCTGCTTGGGCGCGGTTGCCGCGGTTCTGGTCGCGAATTACTTTCCGAAGCGCCACAAGGTCGTGCTGGGGCTTGGGATCTTCGCGATCGTCGCGACGATTGCCGTGCTCGCAATCGGGGTGATGGAGACGCCCGGCGAAGCGCTCACGAGCGATTGGCTAAGCGGTCTGCTCGGGCAGTTGGCCTTCAGCCAGCACCCGCTTTGGCCGAGCCGCTGGATGTCGGCGGGGCTGCTCGCGGCGGCTCGGGGCGAGTGGCCGGAATGCCGCCACTACCTCATGATCCTCACAGCGCACTCAGGGGTGGCCTACCTGCTCGCGGCGGTCGTCGCCCGCGATCTGTACCGTCAGGGCTACTCGCGGGTTCAGGGGGGCCGCTCCGCTCGCCGAATCGCAGGCTGGTATGCGCTCGATGCCCTGTTCCACCGCGCGCTGTTTTTCATTCCGCGGCCGATCCGACTGCTGATCCTGAAAGACCTGCGCACGTTCCGCCGAGACCCCGCGCAGTGGTCGCAGTTTCTGATTTTCTTCGGGCTCCTGGCGCTTTACTTTGTGAACATCCGCCGGCTGCGCTACGACGTCCAGAGCGCGTACTGGAGGAACCTGGTCAGCTTCCTGAACCTGGCGGTGACGGCCCTGATCCTCTCAACCTTCACGAGCCGGTTCATCTTCCCCTTGCTCTCACTCGAGGGCCGGAACTTCTGGGTCCTTGGCCTCTTGCCGCTCAAGCGCGAAGCGATCCTGTGGGGGAAGTTCGTGTTTGCCTCGGGGATCTCGCTGGTGGCGACTGAGCTTCTCGTCGTACTGAGCGACATGATGCTCCGCATGGGAACCGCGATGATCGCTCTGCACATGGGGATGGTCCTGGTGCTCTGCCTCGGTCTGTCCGGCATCAGCGTCGGCCTGGGAGCTCGGCTTCCCGACTTACGCGAGACAGACCCGTCGAAGATCGCGGCCGGGTTCGGCGGGACCCTCAACCTGCTGGTGAGCCTGGTTTTCATCTTCTCGATCGTGACCGCGCTGGCGCTTCCCTGTCACCTCTATTTCGCCGGGCAGGAACAAACCGAGATCAGCGCGTACGTGCTGTCGTTCGAGAGTTTTCGGTTCTGGTTGACCGTGGCGATCGTGGTGAGCCTGATCGTCGGCGCATTGGGGACGATCGTCCCGCTACGGATCGGCATCAAGGCGTTTCAGAGGATGGAGTTCTGAGAGTCTGTCCCAATAGTGCGAGAGGCGTGGAAATGGGGACTGGCTCCGGACGTCTTCGGACGGTGCCTGTCCCCTTTTCCACGCCCGCACCGCCGGAAAAGGGGGACAGGCACGTCGAGGACTCGGAGCCAGTCCCCCTTTTCCGGCTCCGCTCCGCTTCGCTTCCGGGACAGACTCTGAGCGCGTCGTTCCTGTTTCGAATTTCACCGGAATCTGGCGTGAAGATTGCGGTAGAGCCACGCAACAGGTGCGAAAGTCACGACCGGCTGCGCCGCTGCGCGCTCACTTCTTGATGAAAGACGTTCAGTCTCGACTCCCTGTTGGAGGGCCGGTCGCGTCGTCAATGGGGGACCGATCATGTTGGCCAGAGCACTGGAACGTTTTCGAGTCGCGGTGTGCCATTATCCGGCGCGGGTCATTGGCGTTTGGATTCTGATCGCGGCGGCCGTCGGCCTGAGTGCGCCCAGCCTGACTCAGCTTGCGGCGAGGGAACAGGCGAACCTGTTGCCCGAGGATGCAGAGAGCGCTCGGGTCGCTGAGCTCGTGACCCGGGCCTGGCCCGATCAGTCGCTCGAGTCGACAGCCGTCGTGGCGCTGCGACGCTCGGAAAAGCTCACTCCCGAGGACACCGAGTACGCGCGCCAGTTGAGCCGTCTCTTCGAGTCGTCCGAGCGACCGAGCGAAATCCTCCGCGTGCTGGGTCCTACGTCCGAAACGGAGGTGGCAAAACGGCTCGTGAGCCCGTCCGGGCGGATGCAGCTTGTTGTCGTGCCGCTCAAGTCGGCGTTCGTCAGCCCAGACGCACATCGTGCCGTCGACTGGCTGCGGGCGCAGGCGGCGACACTGGCGCGTAGCCGTCCCTCGGGACTCGACGAGTTGTGGACCGGCAACGCCGTCGTGGGCCGCGACTACATGAACGACGTGCAGGAGTCGCTCAACCGTGCTGCGCTGGCGACGGTCGCGTTTCTGCTCGTGCTGCTGCTCGTGGTCTACCGGTCGCTGTTCCTTGCGATGGTGCCGCTGGTGACGATCGGCGTGAGCCTGGTCGTGGCTCGAGGCGTGCTGGCCTGGCTGGCGGCGGCGGGATGGGAGGTGTCGCCCCTGGTCGAGCTCTTCCTCGTGGTGGTGCTGTTCGGCAGCGGTACGGATTTCTGTCTTTTGCTGGCCTGGCGCTTCGGTGAGCACTGGACCTGCACGCGCTCCGATCCTTCGCCGCCGATGGTCGACACGCTCCAAAGCGCAGGAACCGCCTTGCTCACGAGCGCGGCGACGGTGGTCACGGGCCTGTCATTGATGGGGACCACTCGCTTCAAACTGTTCTCGACGACCGGGCCGAGCGTCGCCCTCGGTCTGGCGCTGACTGTGGGTGCTGCGTTGACTTTAACGCCTGCGCTGCTCGTTCTGCTCGCGCGGCATCGTCCCCGCGCATTCGCACACATGCACAACGCGGATGCGCGGTTCTGGCACCAGGTCGGCCGACGGACTCTGGCGCGGCCGTTGTGGACGTGGCTTGTGACGCTTGCCGTCATGATCCCGGCGGCGGTCGTGGGCCTCGGGACGACGTACATCCAGGACACGCTTACGGAAATGCCAACCCGAACGCCTTCGGTCGTGGCGCTCCGGGCCGTGGACGCCGAGTTCGGTTCCGGGTTCCTCGCCCCTTTGACCATCGTGTTGCAAACCGATCCGGGAACGATCAATCTCCAGGACTCCGAGGGCCTGGAGCTGATCGACGAGGCGAGCCGGTTTCTGTCCCAGAACCGCCGGCTGCGCGAGGTCCGGTCGGCGACGCAGCCGCTTGGAAGCACCGCGCTGCTCGATCCGGCCCGTATCAGTAATCGTATACGAGAAGTGGACATCGGGTTTGGCCACATGGTGGAAGGCGCACAGAAGCTCGAAGAAGGGTTGAGCCAGGGCCGGGCCAAGGTTCAGCTCGCCGTGGCGTTGGAGTCGCTCGTTCACGGCGACGCCCCAACCTGGGAGCAGATGAGCGGCGGTGACCCCGACAACTCGAGCTCGGAAACGTCACAGAAGCCCGAACTGTCGACAGCGATGAAGAAGACCGCGGCGCAGCTCGACCAAACGAGCGATCGCGTGGCGCAGGCCGTGAAGCGCGCTCAGCAGAGCGCGCGGTCGCCGAAGCTGTCGAATCCGAAGCTCGAAATGGTCCGCGAGCTGGGCCGGGCCGCGGACGGTGCGCGCCAGATCGTCGACGGTGCCCGCCGGGCGCGCGACGAGATGACCGAGATTCTCGACGATCCGGTCGGACGGCACTCGCTCGACCGCCTGCTCATCACCAAGAACACGGTCCGGGAGCACCCTGAGCTGCTGCAAAGCTTCCACGCCTACATCGCGCCGGACGGGCGGCTGGCGCGCATCGACGCGGTCCAGCTCGCGCAAATGAACTCGGAGGCGGCGATGAACCAGGTCCTCGACCTCAGAAAGCGGTTGGGCGCCTATCTCGGCGAGTCGCGCTGGCATCATGTGCACATGGGGATCACCGGCATCAACGCGGAGTCGGCCGACATCCGGTCACTCACAAGAAGCGACCAGTACAAGACCTGGATCATCGTCCCCGTCGGCGTATTCGTCATCCTCATGCTCGCGCTGCGCGATCCTTGGACGTGCCTCAACCTCGTCGCCACGATGATCCTGACGTACGTGTTCGCGCTAGGCGTGACGCACGCGGTGTTCGTAACCTGGCTGGGCGACTCCGGGCTCGACTGGAAGGTCCCGTACTTCCTGTTCGTGCTCCTGGTGGCTGTTGGGGTCGACTACAACGTCTTCCTGATGACGCGGCTGCGCGAGGAGACGGAAGTGCTGGGACTGCGTGCGGGCATCGAGAAGGCCGTCGCGTCGACCGGCGGCCTCATCACTTCGGCGGCCGCGATCACCGCGTGCAGCTTCGCGTCACTGATGTTCAGCCCGCTGAGCTCGCTCCGCCAGCTCGGGTTTGCCCTGGTGGTCGGCGTAACGGTCGACGCGGTGCTCGTCCGGCCCGTGCTGGTTCCTTGCGGGCACTGGCTCATGAAGCACGGGCTCGAACGGCGCAAGCAGCGGATGGTCATGCCGGCGCCGGTGGTCCAGGAGGAACTCGTGCCCACGGCGGTGTAGAACCGTGCCACGGCCTCGTTTCGGCCTGGCTCCGAATCAGGCAAATCTACACTAACCCGAAGCGCGAGCGAGGGATAATTATATAATGCTCTCGCTCGCGCGTCGGGTTAGTATATGATTTTAGCCACACGCGAGGCGCGACCCGCTCGTGAGACTTCGTATCATCCCGCCGAAAGTTCGATGTCCCAGCGTTCTGTGGAAATTCTCGAAATGACACTCGGCTCACTCACTTCCGATGGCAGCCGTCCAGTGTGCGATCTCCTCAGCGGACATCGCGCCCAGCGGCTTGAGACGCGCATCGCGAAAGCCCCATTGCGTGACGTCGGTGAGGTATTGCTCGCGGGAGAGGGTTGTTCCGAAGCAAATCGCCTCCTGGGGCAAAGGCGCGTCATTTTCGGCGCGGAGGCGGTCGGCAAGCTCGTTCATGACCCACCGGGGCACGAGATCTCGCTCGTTGGGGTAAACGAACCCGAACAGAACGATGTGTCCGTAAAGAACGCGCCAGTGAGTTCCAAACCGGCGCAGGAGTCGTCTCCAGTCCAGGGTTGCTCCCAGGAACCGGATCAGATGAATGACATCGGCGCCGTCAAACCGTTCGCGTTCCTGGACGAATCCCTTGGACCAGATGAGCTCTTCTACGGGACAGAGACTTATGGGGACGCCGAACAGTTCGCTAATCGCGACGTTCGCAAACCATTCGTCGTCGACCTCGGACAGGCCGTTTCCCGAATTGTAGATGACATCGATGAACCCGTGGTCGCCAAACACCTTGGCGAGCCAGTGGGGAAAGGGAACTTCCGTACGGTAGCCGGCCGCTTCGAGGACATTCAAAACACGATCGCGGTCGTCCCTTTGTATGATGATGTCGAGATCTTTCGTGTGTCGCTCGATGCCCGTGTACTGTGCCAACGCATAAGCGCCGCCGACCAGGTAAGGAAGCTCCGCCTGGTTGAGGAGGGTGAGCGACCGCGCATAGAATTGCGCCGTATCTTCGTTCAGTCTATTGGGTTCCAACGTCATAGTCGACGACCTCGCTTGCACGTTCGGCGAATCGGCATCCGCCAATACGCACCGTCGCAAGTCCAATGCCGTCTAGGCACGCACTTTGCCATCAAGGGTGATTGAGCCAGGGCCGTTTCATTCTGGATTTCGGACGGCAGGTGGAGGCCGCAGGCTTTGGAGTGCGGGGGCTTGCTCCCGCTTTCGCGCTGCGAAGGCGCTTCGAGGTCGGGAGATCCGGGAAGGCCGTTCGACAGCGGGAACATCCTGGTCGGAGCGGGTGGGCTATACGAAAGCGGGAGCAAGCCCCCGCACTCCAAAGCCTGCGGACTGCTTCGGACGAACGCCTTCTGGAGCGAGAAGGAAACGTCCCTGGTGATTGAGCGGCCCCCGGCTGGCGTGACCTGGCGGCTCCTGAGCAGGAGGTAATGATGTCCGAAACAGGCTCAATCGTGCGCGTTGCGGCGATCGGCGATATCCATTGTCACAAGAACGCTCAAGGATTGTTCCGACCGTTGTTTGAAAATGCATCCGACTTCGCGGACGTGATTGTGCTCTGCGGCGACCTGACGGATTACGGACTCCCGACCGAGGCCCACGTCCTGGTGGAAGAGCTCTCCGTGGCGTCGAATCTGCCGATCGTTGCGGTGCTTGGTAATCACGACTACGAGTCCGGCCACGAAGCCGAGGTCCGCCAGATTCTGGTCGACGCAGGGTTGATCGTGCTGGATGGAGAAGCAGTCGTTGTCCAGGGCATCGGGTTCGCGGGGGTCAAAGGATTTGCAGGCGGCTTCGGTCGAGGGACTCTCGCCCCTTGGGGCGAACGGGCGGTCAAGTCGTTCGTCCAGGAATCGATCGACGAGGCAATGAAGCTGGAATCGGCGCTGGCCCGCCTGCGTACCGAGAGCCGGATCGCCGTGCTTCACTATGCCCCCATCCGCGCGACCGTGGAAAACGAGCCGCTGGAGATCTTTCCGTTCCTGGGTTGCAGCCGACTGGAAGACCCGTTGACCCGCTATCCCGTGACTGCCGTCGTTCACGGCCATGCTCACAACGGCACGCATAAGGGCCAGACGGCCGGGGGAAGTCCCGTTTACAACGTTGCCCTGCCGCTGCTCCGACGGACGTATCCTGACCGACCGCCGTTCTTGATCCTCGAAGTTCCCGGCGTAGTGTCCAACGAAACGGATCGTGAGCCGAAGTCGGCGAGCACCGCGAGTGCGTAACGCTCAGGTGCCGTTTAGGGTGAATACCTTTCAAATAGTGGTAAAAATTGCGAACATAGGAACATAAAATACTCCATCCCCCCTTGTGGGGGAGGGCCGGGGTGGGGGGTGTCGCACTACCCGTGGCCGTTCGAACCCCCCACCCCAACCCTCCCCCACAAGGGGGGAGGGAGCTAAAGCCTTCGTCTACTTCGGCATAGGGTTACTTGAACGGTATTGTTTTGGGGTTCGCTCAAGCCGATCACTTCGTTG
The DNA here is from genome assembly GCA_027451445.1 of Singulisphaera sp. GTDB lineage: Bacteria > Planctomycetota > Planctomycetia > Isosphaerales > Isosphaeraceae > DAIDJG01. The sequence goes on along the minus strand of DAIDJG010000163.1, from coordinate 11,389 downwards.
CCTTCAAGAACTGCACCCCATCGATGATCACGTGCCCGGTCGTCCCCTCATTGCGGATTTCGACGGACGCAGGGCCGTCGAATTCGTACGTGCCGACGGAAATGAACAGATTGTCGATCGGCGCGGGGCGCTGCTCGTTGATCGTCACGTTCGCCTTGCCTCCAGCGTGCTGGATCACGATGGGCACGGCTGTCGAACGGTTTGGGTTCGCGGAATACGCAACGCGCACCTCGTAACGGCCGGGTTCGAGGCGGGCGCGGAAGAGGGCGGACTTGGTCCCCTTGCCGGTGTCGGCATCGTGGCGATAACCGGCGCCGAGGTAGGGGGAAATGGTCGCGGCTGATGCCCAAGTACCGGTCAATTCGGCCTGGTCGTCGTCGATCACAACGCCCGGCAGCGCTGTCGCCGCCACACCTTTCTTCGCGGCGCGTCGGGGCAGGTCGAGGACCTGCTTGTCGGCGAGCAGGCGCTTCTGGAGCCGGGAGTAGGCAACGTCCTGCACGCTCACCTTGTCGTCGATGGCAATTACCCCGGCAGTCGCGGCGGACTGCCCGAGGATGATGAAGACGGGCTCCATGCGGATCGAGCCATAGGCGACGTGGCTCGACGAAAGGCAGACGGGAACGAGCAGGTTCGTGCACTCGGCCGCCTTGGGCACGATCGCGCGGTAACTGATCGGGTACGCGCCGCCGGGGTTGACCTGGAAGTCGCCTTCGTTGCGGGCGTGGCCAGAGGCGTCCACGTAGCGCTGAACGTTGTGCGAGTCCATGTTGTACGAGCCCATGCCGATCGACTCGGGTGTCGGGTCGAGGGCGCGAAGATGGCGCTCGTTCATCACGAAGTCGCCGACCATCCTGCGCGCTTCGCGCACATAGATCTGATGGGGCCAGTTTCCGTTGTCGAGGAACTCATCCCTGGCCAGGCCCCAGCGGCCAACCTCGGCGCGGATCTTTTCCGGAATGCTGGGGTCGTTGACCAGGTAATACATCAGGCCTTTTTCATACTGCTCGTGCTCGCGGATGATCTCGGCCCTGCGCTCGTACGAAGCCTCAGGGTAGTCATAATTCATGCCGATGTTGTCGGTCGAGAAGGCGCCGTGGTTGTTGGTGTCGGTCTTGCGGTTGGGGATCGCGTCGAACTTGCTCGTGACCCTGTCCCACCCCGCGCGGAGGTAACGGCCCAGCAGTTCGTATTGCTTGGGGTCGTAGCCCTCGGGTTTCGGGAACGGCAGGCGGTTCGCGGGGTCGTCGGTGAGACAGAGACGGAAACAATACGCCTGCACGCGCCGATCGGCTTCACCCTCTTTGCCGGGCGGACCGGCGTGGATGCGAGGCAAGAGGCCGCTGGAGGGGTCGCCGGGGACGACGTAGGGATCGACCGGACGCTCGAACTGGTGACTGACTGCGTGGCGCGTCTCGACGCCGTTGAGCGTCTCGTTGTACCGAGAATTCGCCTCGCGGCCCACCGTGAACGACACACCCGATGCGGCCATCAAGTCACCCTCGTAGGTGGCGTCAACGAAGATCTTGCCGCGGTAGGTCTTGCCGCTCAGGGTCCGAAACGCAACGATCCGCGTGCCGTCTTTTTCGACGCCATTCTTCCCTCGGTCGAGCCACTCGTCGCGGACGACAGGTATCCTGGCTTCTGCCACGAGCGCCTCGAACGTGCGTTCGGCGACGTGGGGTTCGAAGGCCCACATCGCGTCTTCGCCCTTGCGGTAGGTCTTGTACTGCTCGGGCTGTTGCTGACGCCAGGCCTTGGGGTCATCGTAATGTTTCTTGAGGCGCTGATAGAACTCGCGTGCCAGGCCGCCGATCGCTTCCTTCTGGCCGCTGTCGGTCCAGCCGAGGCCGCTGCTCGTGAGCCCTCCGAGGTGCTTCTCCGGCGCCACGACGATCACCGTCTTTCCCATGCGCACGGCCTGCACCGCTGCGCCGATGCCTGCGGAGGTGCCCCCGTAGACGACGAGGTCGTAAGTCGCGGGCTCCGCGTCGGCCAGCGTCAATGCGCAGAGCATCAAGGGAACAAGAGCAGCCATGGGCGTTACCTCGGTCGGTGCGTCGGAGTGAGTCTTTCGCCGCTGAGAGTCTGTCCCGGAAGTGGAGCGGAGCTGGAAAAGGGGGACTGGCTCCGAGTCTTCGAGGTGCCTGTCCCCCTTTTCTGGCGGAGCGAGCGTGGAAATGGGGACGGGCACCGTCCGAAGACGGCCGGAGCCAGTCCCCATTTCCACGCTCCCGGGATTTGTGGGACAGGCTCTGAGAGTATCGGCGAGGTTCGCGGCACGCAACCATGAGGCGAGCCTTCAGTCGCTGTCCGTTCGACGCTGGCGAAGCACGATGGTCGCTGATACATTCATCAGCTCCATGAGTGATGGTCGTGCTGGAGAACGGAGTTGTGCCATGTCTCATAATTCGATAGTTATCTTTCTCGCGATCCTGGCGGGTCCCGGCGATGGAGGCCAGGCGTCGGTGGGGGTTGACGACCTCTCGGCCTACCACGCCGCCGCGGTCAAGGCCGGGAAGGACCCGGACGCACACCTGCGACTGGCCCTTTGGTGCGAGGCGCACGGCTTGATCCCCGAACGCGAGAAGGAGGTTGCAGAAACCCTACGCCTGAACCCGAATCACGCGGCGGCGCGGGGGTTGTCCGGGATGGTGCGGACGGAGTGGGGGTGGCTCAAGGTGGACGAGGTCGCGGCAAAGCTCGAGAGCGACCCCGTTCGCCGCGCCCGACTCGCGGCTTACGACGCCGCTCGTGACAAGGCCGATGACTCGGCACACGACCAGATGAAGCTCGCGGCCTGGTGCACAGCGCAGGGCCTGTTCGAAGACTCGCACGCCCACTACGCGGCGGCCTTGCGACGCGACCAGAACCTGCCGGAAGTGTGGCGGAAGCTCGGCTACAAGTTCCATGGCGAGCACTGGGTGAACGATTCGCTCGAGGCGCACGCGAAGAAGCAGTTCGCCGAGGCGAAGACGGCGTTCCACTCCTGGGAGACCAGGCTCGTGCGATTGGGCCGCGAGCGGGCGAAGCCTGAAACGCTCCGCCAGGCCGACAAGGAACTTGCCACGGTGAAGGACCCGCAAGCGGCTCCCGCAATCTGGTCGGTCTTCGTGAGCGGTGGAGAGCGTTACCACAACATCGCCGTCCGCCTGCTGGATCAGATCGACGACCCCGAAGGTTCGACCCGCCTCGCTCTTTTGGCGCTGTTCGAGAACGAGGTCCCCGTGCGCAATCCCGCGATCGAGGCCCTCTCCCGCCGCGACCCGCGCGAATTCGTGGGGCCGGTGATCGATTACTTGCGCAAGCCGCTGAAGATTGAAGTGCGCGAAGCCCTCGGCCCCGATCAGCCGGGCCTCTTGATCGTCGACGGTCAGCTCGTGCGGGAATACGATATCCCGACGCTGGCTCAGTATCGCGATAGCACGAGGCCGCCGAGTCTGCCGCCGGCGTTCAATCCGAACGCCTTCGCAGCCAACCCCGCCTATTATCTGGGCACGAGCTACCAGTACACGGTCACGTATCAGCCCTCCAACCCGGCCATGTTCCAGGCGTTTCAGATGGCGGCGGCGAATCCGGGTGCCGTGTCGCAGATCTTTACCGGTCTGGCGGCCGGGCACCACAGCGCGCCGCCGCCGATGATCTTTAATGTCGCGGTCCCCTACTATCCGGTGCACCACACCACGTCTTCGTACGCCAGCCAGGCCAATGCGAGGCGCGCGGCGCGCGACCTCCAGAGGGAATACGACAACTACGTCAAGAGCGTGAAGGCCCAGCTCAAGAATGATGCGGCCGCGCTGGAGCGTTACAACGCTCGGCTCCAGGAGGTGACTGCCCACGCCCTCGAGATCCTCCAGCGAGTGACGGGACTGGCGTTCGGTCCCGAACAGGCCGACTGGGGCGCATGGTGGACTGACTGGAGTGTGAACGACGGGCATCTCCCGGCTCCCAACGCTGGTCCGGGTGCCCTGCCGCCCCCCCCTGCCCCGGCCGTGGCGGATAAGCTACACCGCAGCCGACTGGAGGCCGGGACCACGGTATGGACGAACCGGGGAAAGCGGGCCATCGAAACGCTGCGGACCGGCGACCGTGTGCTGACGCAGGATCCCCACACCGGCGCATTGAGCTACGCCCTGGTCGTTGAACCAACCCGCGCGGCGGCCGACGATTTACTTCGGCTCAGTTTGACAGGTCGCACCGCGTTGAGCGTCACTCCGCTCGAGCGCCTCTGGCGCGCGGGCCAGGGGTGGGTCGCCGCTGCCAACCTGAAACCGGGCGATGCCGTGCGTGTGCTCGGAGATGTGTTGAAAGTCGAGAGCATCGAAGCGCTCCCGGCCAAACCAACTTACAACGTTGCACTGCTCGAAGGCTCCGGCATCTTCGCTGGCGACGCGGCGGTGCTCGTTCACGACAACGGGATCGTGCATGGGACCGTCAAGCCGTTTGACGCCGTGAACGAGCTCAATGCGAACGGGTCATCGACTGCTGGGACGGTGGGTCGTCGTTAAGCGACTTTTATTCGACTCGCAGTCGCGCTGGACTCAGGCTGGGAAGTTGAAAAGTCCCGATGGATGTCGTTGCGAGTTGCGTCATTTCTGTTGCGCCCATGGCCCTGAAAGGGCCGGACAGGAAAGCCCAGGGCAACGCCCTGGGTGTATTTAAGACAAAAACATGATTGTGCCCTGAAGGGGCGGGACACGCCGACGCGGCCCCTTTAGGGCGGCAGAAAAACAAGGCAGGCACCGGTCCCCAGGGCTCTGGCCCTGGGCTATCCTGTCTGGCCCTTTCAGGGCCTAGACAAATGCACCAACGCGTAACGTTTTTCGCGCAGAAGAGGGCGAGAAAACCGTGACGCGAGGCCGACTCTTCAACTCCCCAGGCTCAGGCCATCTCACCGGGCGCGAAGGCTGGCTCGTCTCCGCGCGAAGGCCGCATGACAGATCGTGCGGCTTCCGATGTACCCCCGCGGTCGGGGCGCGCGATCAACATCGGGATCTCCAGGCCGTGACGCACCTTGTCGACCGTCTGGCCGTAGAGGAGGTCGCGCACCATGCCGTGGCCGTGCGAGCCGACGACGAGCAGGTCCACGGGTTCGCGCTTCAGGTACTTCACAAGCTGATCCGCGCGGTCGGGGCCGTGGAGGAGGACCGAGTGCACGGTGTAATTCATGCCTTGCAGCACCTGCACGACATCGGCGAGGAACCGTTCGTCGGCCCCGGTCTCACGATCGGCGGTCTCGGCGCCGTAGACGCCGGTCATCGGCGTGTCGACAACGTGCAGGAGTACGAGCTTGGTCCGGCCCGCTTCCGCGAGGCTGAGCGCGCGGTTGAGGATCTCGGCGTCGCTCGGGTTGTGCTCGAGCGCGACGCCGATCGTTTCCAGGGGGCGCGGACGGAGGAGATCGATCCAGTCGAGCTTGACGCTCGGCGCGGGTTTCCAGGGCGGCGAGGGCCGCCACCAGGGCTTGATCGTCACCCAGCCCAGAAGCGCGATCACCGCGCCGGTGAGACCGTACAACCCCACCGCTACGAGCCACGAGAGTGGGAGCGGGCCGATCCCGAGCTTCGATTCAGCCGCCAGCGCGACCCATTCTCCGATCTTGTCGAAGACGAGCTTGCCGTTGAGCGCCACGATGATCGCCGCGGTTAGCCAGGCCAGTGCCTGGCCCCAGAGCGGAGTGGCAAACTCGCCCATGTTCTTGCGGTTCGACGTGAAATGAATCAGGGGGATCACGGCAAATGAGAGTTGAAGACTCAGGATCACCTGGCTGAGTACGAGCAGATGCTGAGTGGCCCCTTCACCCATCATGTAAATGACCGCCACCGCCGGCACAAGGGCGATCAGCCGCGTGATCAGCCGGCGCAGCCAGGGGGCGAGCCGAAGGTGCAAGTAGCCCTCCATCACGATCTGACCCGCCAGCGTTCCCGTCAGCGTCGAGCTCTGCCCCGCGCACAGGAGCGCAATCCCAAACAGAATGGGTGCCGACGCGCCCAGGAACGACGGCAGGAGCTCATGGGCCTGCTCGATGCTGGCGACCCCAACGTCGTGGCGATGAAAGACCGCTGCGCTCAAGACCAGGATGGCCGCGTTGACGAAGAAGGCGGCGTTCAGCGCGATCGCCGAGTCGATCAAATTGAACCGGCACGCAGCCGTCCGGCTCTTCGTGTCCTTACCGATCTGGCGCGATTGCACGAGCGCGGAGTGCAAGTACAAGTTATGCGGCATCACCGTGGCGCCCAGGATCCCGATCGCCACGAACAACGCACCCGGCGGCAAACTCGGCCGGAACCCGGCGAGAACTCCGGCCGGCTCGGGCCGGGCCATGCAGATCTGGATGAGGAAACACGCGCCGATCGTCGCGACGAGCGCGAGGATCACGGCCTCCATCTTCCGCATGCCCCATTTCTGAAGCCAGAGGAGCGCGAAGGTGTCGAAGGCCGTCACGAGGCAGCCCCACAACAAGGGCATGCCAAAGAGCAGCTTCAACGCAATGATTGTCCCCAGCACCTCGGCCAGGTCGGTCGCCGCGATGGCGATTTCGGCCAGAATCCAGAGGATCGCGTTGACCGGTTTCGAGTACTCCGCGCGGCAGGCTTGCGCAAGGTCGTGCCCGGTCACCACACCGAGCCGCGCTGCCAGGGTCTGCAGCAGTACGGCCATCAAGTTTGACATCAAAAGGACCCAGATCAGAGCGTAGCCAAACCGAGCTCCGCCCTCCAGGTCCGTTGCCCAGTTGCCCGGGTCCATGTAGCCGACGCTCACAAGGTACGCGGGTCCCAGGAACGCAAACAGCCGCTTCAGCGGATTGCGCTGCGCGACCGGGACCGACCCGTGTACCTCTTCGAGTGAACGCCGCTCCGGGTTTGCCTCCTCAACCAACGCCATCGCTTCCCCTTCCTTCGCCCACGTCGCAGCCTTCCTGAAGGCGTAACGGTCAATGCTGTCCCGCGCGCAAGCGTGCTAGCTGCTACCACTATACTTCATCGTTTAGGCTACCTGCAAGATCGGATCTTTGGGGCCATAAATTTGATTTTGGCTAACCAAAATCTCTTTCGGCGATCGATTGGCACAAGCGCTGCCTCATCATTTTCCGTACAGGAATGTTGATGGACCAGGAAGCGGGCGGCTCCCGGGCCGCCGACCGTTCGGTTTCTCGGGAGCAAACCGCAGTGCGTTGGGTCATCGCGTTGGCTGTCAGCCGCACCGCGGTATGACGTGTCGAATGGGACAACGACCCATGACTACCCTGGCTACTCCTACCGTCGCGAGGGCCTTTACAGTCGTTGGCGCCAAGGGCGGTAGTTGTTTTGCGTGGCCGGCCGTTTGCCGGCCGAGGATTGACTCCGACTTCGATTCTGCAACCAGAAAAAGGAGGCGATTATGCGTCTGACAGCCGCGTTCCTCGTGGCGGCAGGATTGTCGCTGGGATTGGCGACGACCTCACACGCCCAAGTTGTGGTTGGCACCAACCCGTGGGGTGGAGTGGGCGTGTCGGTCGGCAGCTATTACAACAGCTACTATGGCCCGGGCATCGGTTACACCGCGGTGCCGGGAGCCACGTTCTACTCGTCGGGCTACACCGGGATCGCGCCCGCTGCGGTGGGCGTTGGCCCGGTCGTTGGCTATGGCTATGCGCCCTATCGAGTGACCACCTACTCGTACCCGGTCTACGGCTACCGCCGCGGACTGTTCGGCCGCTACCGAGGCGGCTGGATGTGGTAAACCTGGGGACTTCCTCCCCGAGACTGCGGGCAAGGAGGCCCGCAGTGAGCTCGATCGGGTTGTCTCTGTCTCTCGCCGATCCGCCAAGGAACTCGTCACATCCGATCCAACCCCGTAGAATGGTATGACCGACAGACGGGTTCTCGCGCACGAGCGCCATTTGTGGGGAAGAGTTGTCCCACGCGAATCATGCTCGTCGCGAAACGGCGGGTGAGAAGGAGGCGATCATGCGTCGAATGCTGTGGATGTTGATTGTGGGGGGCGTGCTGACGTTCGTGCCGGCCTCGGCACGAGCCCAGGTGGCAACGACGGGATACCTGAACCCCTACCGCATCAACGGCTACTACGCGGCTCCTGGCCTGTACGGGATGGCCTATGGGTCGCCGAGCTTCGGCATGACCCGGACGTACACCTCATTTTCCTCGCCCTACGGTGCGGGCTACGGCTACGGCGTTGCGCCTTACGGCCTGATGCCCGGCCGTTTCGGCGTCGGCCTCTGGCGGCCCGGATTTGCATCACCGGGCTACGTCTACGGGGCGTCCTACTACCGTACCTTTGCGCTGCCCGCTTCCGTGACCGGCGTTACCCCGCTTACTCCACCCCCGGTCGGCGTCTATGCCCCGGGGTTCGGGCCGGGGACGTATTACGCCTGGTGATCGTCACGGTCGTTTCCAGCGCAACGTGCAAGGGCCAGGGTCACCCCTGGCCCGATCTGTTTCGGGACCAGCAAGCGCGAAGCCCCGGCGGCTCGCAGCGCCGCGGGCTCTGCGACCGCCGCGATCCCGACCTTTGAACGCACCCGCTCGCTCGGCCGCTCGACGCCGGGCTGATTCGCGAGCTGCTCGGGCGGAAAGGAAACCAGAGGCAACCTGCGTTGGCGGGCGAAGGCAAGCAAGCCGGGTTCGTCGAGTTTCAGGTGGACCGTTGCGACGATCGCCAGGCTTAAGGGCGACAGGGCGTTCCGCGCGCACACCGATTGGGTCCAGGCCTCGATCGTTGCTTCGGTGGTCCCTCGCCGGCAGCCCACGCCCGCGACCAGCGTTGGCGGGCGGTAGAGGATCGTCCGTTCGTCGGGCAGGCCGGACGGCGCGGCGCGGTCGCTGATGACGAGCAACACCGAGGCCCTGAGAGCCTCCCAGTCATTCAAGGACTGCATCCTGTGGAAGTGGCCCGGCCAAGGACCGAACGGCCGCCACCAGTCGGGCGTGCCGACGTCCTGCCAGACCGCCACCGGCTCGCGCCGAACAACCGCCGCGGCCACGCGCGTCAGGTTCTCAGTGCGCTCGATGCACCAACCCCAGGGGCGCCCAATCTGATCAACGGCCGGCACGCCTTGAGCCTCGCTCGCGGTCGTGATCACCGGAATCGCCCCGAGTGTGTGAGCGACCATTTCCGCCAGCGCATTGGCACCTCCGCGGTGGCCGCCGAGCACGCTGATCGCAAATCGGCCGGCATCGTCGACCACCACGACCGCCGGGTCAGTGCGCTTATCGCTCGCAAGCGGCCCGGTCAGCCGGACGACGATTCCGAGCGCCATGATGGCGACGATCGCCTCATGTTCGCGCCAGAGTGTCGGGAAGACCAGGCGCAGCGGTCCGAGCCAGCCGAATACGCCGGGTTCCGCGGTCGCGAAAATCTGCGGCACGCGGTCGCTGGAGCCGGCTCTCGCGGGCGGCGGGCCGCCGCAGACCCCAACGATGCACGACGGGCCGAAGATCGTCGTCTCGCCGGGCGCTCGCTCGCGCAAACGCCTGGCCAGGGCGAGGCCATTCCGCGAGAGTATCACGATGGCGGTCTTCATGGCTGAGGACGCCTCATCCCGGTCCGATTGACGACCTTGCCGGGCTATCTTTAGAGTGAAGCGCGGTGCGAACAGACCGACGTCGAGCGGCGCACACCAAAAAGTCGTTGCCCACACCAACCCGAAGCGCAAGCGAGGTTATAAACAAGTATTAATTCCTCGCTTGCGATTCGGGTTAGTGTGGGATGTGCCAAAGGTCAGCGTCCGCCGTCTCGTTGTTCCCTTTCGCTCTGCGCAGTGTGACGGTTTATCTCGCGAACATCGTACAAAGGGCCGCCCTGAATGTCATTTCCTCCGATTGCCCGAGTGCGCCAATCGATTCCTCAGCCGAGCGTGCCCGACCTTCCGGGGACCGTCCGGCGCCTGATCCTCGAGAGCCGTCTGCGAGAGCGGGTCAAGCCGGGGGGCACGATCGCCGTGGGTTGCGGCAGCCGGGGGATCACGGCGATCCCGACGGTCGCCAAGGCCGCGGTCGATACGCTCAAGGAGATGGGCTTCCGCCCGTTCATCGTCGCCGCGATGGGAAGCCACGGAGGCGCTGTGGCCGAAGGCCAGCGCGAGCTGCTCGCCGGCTACGAGATCACGCCCGAGACGATGGGCGTTGAGGTTCGAACCGATATGGATACCGTCGTCGTCGGTAAGAGCCCGGTGGGTCTGCCCATCTACTTCGATAAGAACGCGTATGAGGCTGACGGCATCGTCCTCTTGAACCGGGTCAAGCCCCACACCGATTTCCACGGCGCCCACGAGTCGGGCGTGCTCAAGATGCTGGTCATCGGCCTGGGCAAGCGCGAGGGGGCGAGCCAGGTCCACAAGCTCGGCCTGCGAGGGATGAAGGAAGTGCTGCCGGCCGTTGGCAAGTTCCTGGTCGAGAACACGAAATTCGCGCTGGGATTGGCGATCATCGAAAACGCCGAGGACATGCCGGCCGAGATCGTCGCGGTCGAGCCCGAGACGATCTTCGACGTCGAACCGCGCTTGCTGGATCGTGCCCGAGCCCTGATGGGCCGTCTGCCGTTCGACCAGATCGACGTCCTGGTGGTGGGCGAGCTCGGCAAGAACTACTCGGGCGCGGGGATGGACCCGAACGTGATCGGCCGCCTGATGGTCGAGACCCAGCCCGACTTCGACCGTCCCCTCGTGACCCGCCTGGCGGTGCTCGACGCCTCCGAGGAGAGCCACGGCAACATCGTCGGAATCGGCTTCGCCGATCTGACGACCGAGCGCCTGGTATCTCGCATGGACCTCGACGCGTTTCGGATCAACGTCCTCACCGCCTGCATGCTCGAGCGCGCCCGCATTCCCATCACGTTGCCGACGGACCGCGAGGTGTTTCGTGCGGCGATCGACACCTGCTGGCGGATTGATCCGTTGGAGGCTCGCCTGGTTGTGATCGCGAACACGCTCGAGCTGAACACGCTCTGGGTATCGCCGGCGCTCGAGGCGGAGGTGCGGGCTCATCCGCATCTGGCGTTCGAGACGGGGTTCGAGGAGATTCCATTCTCGGCGGAGGGGACGCTCGATCAGGAGAGGCTGTTTCCGCAGAGTGTGAGGGGGCGGAGGGCTGCGGGCGCGTACGCGGGGCACTGAGGAGAATGAGGCCTGAAGCGAGCCATGAAGTACCCGACGTTTCGGATCCACACAATAATGCTGGTCGTGGTTGTGGCTGCTCTGCCAATCGCGGCTATCGCGGCGTACCAGCGGCGGGTACAACGGTTTGAGGCGCTAGACCGACCTTTCGTATGCGATGGCCCACGCAGTTGACAATCGCGTTAAAATTACCTGGTTTCTCTACATCTCCAGTCACCAGGAGTCCTCTTCCATGCCGGGCAAGGCGGCCAAGACCACCATCTCCGAACGTCAACA